>CAZJXR010000071.1:0-14993 GCA_964550085.1 uncultured Gemmatimonadota bacterium | reverse complement strand
ATCTCGAGGTGGTGCACCAGCAACGCTTCGGCCGAGTCCCGCTCCTGCGCGGCCCGCAGGTCACTCCCCAGTCTGCGGATCGTGGAGAGGGCTTCCACGGAACGCTCTCCATACAGCTCCTGCTCGAGGGCGAGTGCTTCGGCGCGCAGGTCCCGAGCCAATTCGAACATGTCGAGGTTGTGGTAGACCTCCGCGATCGCGCCCAGCAGGGTCGCCTGAACGGCCGGTCGCCCGGCGAGCTCGTCCCGCACCCGGTCCGCGCCGATGTCCAGCGCCTCGCGGACCGTGATGTCCTGGCGGCTCGTCTCGTCAGCGGGAGCGAAGGGGTCGGGGCTCTGAAACAGATTGATCATGAAGTGCTGGACCTCTTGCGCTTTCGCGGCCTCGTCCCGTGCGATGTTGCGTTCCCGCTCGAGCTGCCACCCGTGCCGGATCAGGGTTCCAATGTAGACTCCGAGCACCAGCAGCAGGGCCGCCACCGCCGGCACCACCCAGTGATTGCGCTGCACGAACTTGCGGCTCCGATACCACCACGTGTCGGGGCGGGCGGTGATCGGAAGTCCCTCGAGGTAGCGCCGCACATCCTCCACCATGCGCTCCGCCGACGGGTAGCGTCGCTCCGGCTCCTTACGGAGCGCGCTGAGGACGATCGTGTCGAGGTCCCCGGCGAGCTGCCGGCGCAGGCGCTCCGGTGTCGTCCGCCGCACACTGGCTATCGCTTGGACCTCCGACCTCGCCTTATCGCCCGAATCGGGCGGGGTCGAGCGTCGATCGCCGGCTACCACCGAGCTCGGACGCATCGGATCCGTCGTTTCGATCGCCTCGGCCACCGCGACGGGGGATGCAGATGACACCTCGTACGGGCGCCGCCCGGTGAGCAGCCGGTAGAGCAGAATGCCGAGCTGATAGACGTCGGAGGCGGTGGTGATCGGGTCGCCACGGGCCTGCTCCGGACTGGCGTATTCGGGCGTGAGCAGCTGGAGGCCGGTGCGCGTGTGCGGGGCGTCGACAGGGACCGCGCTAGGATCAAGCAGCTTCGCGATCCCGAAGTCGAGTAGCTTCACCTGCCCGTCGTTGGTCACCAGGATGTTGGAGGGCTTGAGGTCTCGATGCACTACCAGGTTGGCGTGCGCGTACTGCACCGCGCGGCCCACGTCGATGAACAGCCGCAGTCGACCGTCGACCGTCGCACCGATCCGATCGCAGTACTCGGTGATGGGCGTCCCCTCCACCCGCTCGAGGACGAAAAAGGGGAGCCCGTCGGGGGTGGCGCCCCCATCGAGCAAGCGCGCGATATTCGGATGGTTGAGCGAGGACAGAATCTGCCGCTCGGCCACGAAACGCCGCACGACATCCTCCGTGTCGAGTCCGCGTCGGAGGAGCTTGACCGCCACCCGCTGATCCCAGGCGGAATCGGCCCGTTCGGCCAGGTAGACGGTGGCCATCCCGCCGCGTCCGAGCCGCCGCAGGAGTCGGTACTGGCCGATCACCTCTCCGGTACGATCCCGCGGGCCCGCCGAGCTCTCCCACTCGCCGAGCGCCGCGGTCCACGCCCCATCGAGGACCACTTCGGCCGGCGTCTCGAGGAAGGCTTCAGCGTCGGCGATGGAGACCAGCAGCCGCTCGACGGCGGACCGGAGATCCGTGTCATCGCCGCATTTCGCAGCCAGGAACGCCTCGCGTTCCTCCGGCGTCAACTCGAGAGCACGGGCGAACAGGTCGTCGATCCGCTGCCAGCGATCCATCGGCTTGTGTCAGGTGAGCGCTCGATACAGGTACGCTTTGGCGCGGGTCCAATCGCGCTCGGCAGTGCGCTGCGAAACGCCGAGCGCCGCGGCCGTTTCTCTGACGTTCATGCCGCCGTAGAACCGACACTCGACCACCCGCTCGAGCCGCGCGTCATGGCGCCCGAGCTCATCGAGCGCCTCCTCGAGAGCGAGAAGCTCGACCGTGGGCTGCTCGGATCCCTCGATCTCTTCGCGCAGGGGAACCCGAAGCGCTCCGCCGCCTCGCTTGGCCGCCCCGCGCCGACTGGCGTAGTCGATCAGCACGTTTCGAATGACTCTAGCCGCGACAGCGAAAAAGTGGGCGCGATCCCGCCAGGTGGCCGTGGCCTGGTTTACGAGCTGGAGGTATGCCTCGTGAACGACCGCGGTCGTATTGAGGGTGTGATCCGGCCGCTCGAGCCGAAGGCGCCGGTGGGCGATCCGACGCAGATCGTCGTACACGAGCGGCATCAGACGTTCGAACGCATCGGAGTCGCCACCGGCGCACGCGGCCAGCAGCCGGGTGACCTCGGTTCGCTCCTCGGGCGTCGCCGCCGGTCCTGAAGATTCCGGGCTCATCACGCGAAGAGGGGTGACGGGATCGCGGCCGGCCCGGTTGGCCGCCGGGTTTCCACCTCCGCAAGCTCTGGCCGCGCCGGGGCTCAGTCAAGCGAAAAAAGGCAAAACGCGTTCCGGAATCGGTCGAGTGGGCGAACGAGAGGACGATAGCGCGGGACCCCAAAGTCGCTGGACGCCCGGAGAATCCGGGTGTCCAGCACCACACTTCCACCGAGGAACAGCCTCGTTCGAGGCAGTTTGCGGTCGAGAACAGCTTCGTACGAGGGGCAGCCTTGATCGAGAAGCAGCTTCAGTCCAGGCGCACGAGCTCCACGCGGCGATTCTGCTGCCGGCCCTCGGGCGTATCGTTGTCGGCGACGGGCAGACTCTCACCGAAGCCCTCCGACTTCAAGCGACTGTCGTCGATCTCATACACCTCGATCAGGTAGGCTCGCACCGCCAGCGCGCGCTTCTCCGACAGCTCCTGGTTGTACTCTTCCTCGCCGCTGCTGTCGGTGTGCCCTTCGATCGAGATGCGCAGGTCCGGGTGCTCCACCAGCATGGCTCCGATCTCGTCCAGAGTGGGGGTTGATTCGGGCCGAATCCTGTCGCTGTCGAGATCGAACAGGATGCCGCGGGTGGCGACCCGGCCCTCGGCCGAGAGCACGTCGTACAGGTCCAGCCCGCCGCCGGCGATTCGGATGGCGCCGATGTAGGTCGGGAGGTCGGCCTGACCGAGCATCTGGAATTGGAGCACGCTCGAGCGGGGGAAGGAGGCGTTCGGGACGTTGGCGACCCGCTGCTCGTTCAGGTACACCTTGGCGTACTGTCCGTCCACATGGATCCGCACCGGCGTCAGCTCATCGCGAAGCCGATGGGTCTGGGTGGTGGACTCTGGGCCGTTGCCCGTTACGCCCGGATTGGCGTTGAACTGAAACCAGCTGCCGGGATAATCATTAAGGTTCGCCGCCGGGACCGATGTGAACAGCTTCTGTCCGAGGTGCGCGGCCCCGATGTTGAGATCGAACTCGATCGTGAACCGCTCGGGCAGCTCCTGCGGAAGCTCGACATTGAAAGTGCTCGCCGCCGTCACCCGCAGAAAGCGTCGACCCTGCCACTCCACCACCTCCATATTCCCTTTGACGAACTCGAGCCGACGCGGAAAGTCGCCCACGCGGTCCGTGGTGAGGTCCTCGGCGAACAGGACCTGGTCGCCCGGCACGAAGTCGTAATTCGCCCACACGCCCTGGCCGGGTTTCTCCGTCTCGACCTTCGCCACCTCGGGGTCGGTGACCGGATTGCCATCCGCATCGGTGATGACCTCCCCTTCGGAATCGGTCAGCACAACCTCCTCACCCGATTCCTCGGCTTCCTCGATGCAATCGAGGTCATCGAACACACATCGCACCACGCCGCGCGTAATCCCTGCCACCTGTTGCGACGCTTCATCCTCCGCCGCCTGTTGCGCAGCGTTCTTGAGCTTGTTCACCAATTGGGCATGGGCCGCTGCGGGACCGGCGAGGGCAAGAATGGCAGGAAGACCGATGAGGCAAATGAGACGACGGGGGGACATGACTACCTCCTTCGCTCGTTCTTGACTGCGAGGCCCGTGCGACGAGTCGCTGCGGCGGACTACGGCGCGTCCGACTTCTACAGCGAGAGAGTGACCGGTGGCCCGCCACCCACCGAACTAGCGAAGCATCGAATCGCGTCGGGCGCGAAACTCGTTGCCTTCGACCCAGTTCGGAAATACGGGCTCGGTCGAGAGACGGTAGCCGACCAGGAACAGGAGTCGGAGGTCTTTCACCAGGCCGCTCAGGTCCCAGCTCGGGTCCAGTTCGTCGCCCGGCTTGTGGTACCGTTCGGCCGTGTACTCCTGCAGGCGTGCCATCCCCCACTCCTCGCCGTACTCGGGATGCTCGGTGCCCGGCTTGGCGTACAGCGCGGGCACGCCCTGCTTGGCGAAGGAGAAGTGGTCCGACCGATAGAACAGTCCCTTTTCCGGTTCGGGGTCCGGGGTGACCACACGCCCGCGAGCGGCGGCCGCCGAACGCAGGTAGTCGTCCAGCTCGGAGTTGCCGTATCCCACGATCGTGATGTTCCGCGTCTCTCCCCACGTGTTCGGCGCGTCGATGTTGAGCGCCGCGACTGTTTGGGCGAGTGGATACACGGGGTGCGTCGCGTAGTGCTTTGATCCGAGCAGGCCCTGTTCCTCGGCCGTGACAGCCAGGAAAAGAACGGATCTGCGAGGAGGCACCTCGAGCGCCTTGAACGCGCGGGCGATCTCCAACAGCGCCGCCGTCCCGGCCGCGTTGTCACGCGCCCCGTTATAGACCTGATCCCCGGACAGGGTGGTGTCTCGGCCCAGGTGGTCCCAGTGCGCGGTGTACACGATCACCTCGTTGGCCAGGTCTGCACCGGGCAGAAGGGCGAGCAGGTTCTTCGAATTGGAGTAGGCAACATCGTTGCGCAGCTGTACGGAGGCGGTGAGGCCGAGCGGGACCGCTTCGAACCCGGGCCGTTGGGCCTTTGCCGCGAGCGTGTCGAACTCCAACACGGCCTGCCGGAACAGATCCCGGGCGGCGTCCAGGCTCACCCACCCCTCGACCTCGAGCCGCGGCGTTCCCTCCCCCTCCCGGGCGAGCGCGAACTGCGGTCCCGACCAGCCGTTTTGCACCACCTCCCACGGATAGCCGGCGGCGCCGGTCTCGTGCACCACAATCGCGCCGCTCGCCC
Organism: uncultured Gemmatimonadota bacterium; assembly: GCA_964550085.1. Lineage (GTDB taxonomy): Bacteria > Gemmatimonadota > Gemmatimonadetes > Palauibacterales > Palauibacteraceae > JBFILW01. Next base: position 9,933 of record CAZJXR010000071.1, on the reverse strand, counting down.
CCTGTCTGGCCGCCTCTTCGTACTTGTATGTCCAGCGGCCGTAGTAGGTCATGGCGGTCCCGGTGAACAGTTGGGCGTCTCCGGTGCGGTATCCGGGATCGTTGACCAGAATCACCACCGTCTTCCCGCGCGGGTCCACCGCCGCGTAGTCGTTCCAGCCATACTCGGGCGCCACGATGCCGTAGCCGACGAACACGATTTCGGAGGCGTCCAGGGTGGCGACCTCGACCGGGTTCGGACTCACCGCGACGAACTGATGGCCGAACTCGAACACCGTCGTCTTGCCTCCACCCTCGATTCTCAGCTCCATCTCCGGATCGGCGGCGATCGACACGAGCGGCACCTCCTGGAACCAGCTGTCCCCGTTGCCCGGCTCCAGACCCAACCGCTCGAACTCCGCGCGCAGGAACCGGAGTGTCTTTTCCTCTCCGGGCGTGGACGGAAGGCGCCCCTCGAGTGAATCGGCGGCGAGCACCCGGATGGCGGACTCGAGGTTCGGCGCCGTGATCGCGGCCAGCGCATCGGCGACGGCGGCATCGGTGGCCGACTCGGCCTCGGCGTCGTCCCCGCCCTCCGGGCGGCAACCGCCCATGGCGAGAATGAGACACCCGATCGTGCAGTAGCGGAGATGCAGCGCTACCACCTCTGCATCACATCCTTGACTGCGTAGGCGGGACGAACGTCGACCGGTACGGCCTCCAAGCGTTCCAGCGCGCCCTCCATCTCCGCCGTCATGGTGCCGTACTTCTCCGTCAACGCACCGGCGCCCTGGTAGTCCCCGGTGGCCTGGACGAGCAGGAGCTGCGTGGCCAGGTCGGCGATCGCCTGCGGCATCGCTTCAAGAACGGCCGTGAACCGACCGATGCCGACGTCGTAGGTGATGGCGCCGTTCTCGAACAGGAAGTTGAACTGAAGAAGACAGCCGAGGCCGTGCGCCTCCCCGACGCCGAAGCGCACACAGCGGAACATGTCGGCGACGTGGTCGATGTACACCTCCTCGAGAAATGTCTCCGTGTACACGCCCTCGGCTGCCAGCACACCGAGGCTGTACGTTCCCACCACGTCGGCCTTGGCCTCCTCGAGCGCCGAGTAGCGTTCCTGGAGGGCGGCGCGCACGGTGAGCTCTTTCCGGCCGGTGACGTAGTCGGGTCCCAGACCGTGCGCCAGCTCGTGCATCAGCACGCGGGTGAAGTACGGATCGACGGTGAGACGAGCGGCCTGGTCCTCGTTCAGCACCGCCTCCGCGATCGGCCGCAGGATGTGCTCGAACTTGGCGTCGATCACGTTGCGCAACATCACCTTCTTCGATCCTTCTTCCTCGCGGACCCGCTCGTCGTTCGGGAGGTTGAAGGCGATGGTCTGCACTCCCGCCCGCGTGTCGCCAGCCGTATAAATCTCCGTCACCACGGAGATTGGCGAGGTGAAGGGTCGGTCCAGATACTTGTACTGGTCGGGGATCGGTAACGAAGCTTCGAGGTCCCGTAGGTAGGCGACCAGATTCTCGAGCCGTTCGCTCTCCACCGGGTCGCGGAGAGTGATGAAGGACTCGAACGCCGTCTTGTATCCGAACAGACCGTCTTCGTACACCTCGTACGGACCGATGGTGGGGTCGATGAGGTTGTCCGCCAGTCGCATCCACGCCACCTCGCTCTCGAAGTAGTCGTCGGAGAGCAAGGCGTCCGCCCGAAGGGTCAGAAACCGTTTGAGCGATTCGTTGTCGGCGTGCTCGGCGGCTTGGCGGAGGAGCGTGGCGGCTTCCTCCAGCTCGGCCCGATACTCCTCTGAGTATGGGATCGCTTCGAGGCTGTCACCCGCCCGTCGGATGACCGTATAACCGGAGGTGAACGACTCCTCATCCTCTGGATGTTCGGCGATCCAGGCGTCGAACTCCTCCTTGGTGAGATCTTCGGGATAGTAGCCGGCCCCGGCGGGCTTCGGACCCACGTCGAGGAACGGTCGGTTCTCGTCGAGGCGGTCCCAAGGCCCGTACATGATGTCGAAGTAGGTGGTTGCCGGCGCGTCGCCCGCCTGTTCGAGTCGATCCGCCAGCGAAGGGTTACCCGTCCATACCTGCTTCCAGAAAATCGCATCGAGTCTGTCGGAGGCATCGACCAGCAGGCGGACGACCTTCTTCTGCCGGTCGTCGAGCAACGTGGTGTCGAAACCGATCGTCACCGGGACGAACTTCTCGACGTCTTCGGCCATCCTCTCGGACGTCATCCCCGGCGCGAGCTCGACCTCGCCTCGCGGCGCTTCGGAGCAGCCATTGGCGGCGATCACGGCGGCGAGTCCAACGAGCGACGGCGACACCCGCGCGGCGCGAAACAACGGTAAGGAGTGGGACACGGGCGCCTCCTGCGTCGTACCGGTTCAGCTCGTCACGTGCTCTTGTGGCGTTCCTTGCGCATCGCCTTGAGCAAAAGGAGGAGGAAGCCGCCCCAGACGACGCACACGATGACCAACATGGTGATGATGCCGGCTCTCGACACGAACGCCTTCCTGTGTGGGGGCGGGCTAGGCTCCAGTGCTTCGGGGTGCCGAATGTAACATCAGCCCTCGATCGGCGCCTCGAGACCGAGCTGATCGGCGATCGAGCGCATCGCCTCGATAACGAAATCGATATGCTCCGACATGTCGACCCCCAGTGCCTCGGCCGCGCTCCGCATCTCCTCGCGACTCACCGCGGCGGCGAAGGACCGGTCCTTCAACTTCTTCCTGACCGATTTGGCAGTCAGATCGGCCAGCCTCCGCGGTCGCACCAGGGCGCAGGCGACTATGAACCCGGTCAGCTCGTCCACGGCCCGCAACGCCAGCGCCATGCGCGAGTCGGGCTCGACGCCTGTGTACTCGGCGTGGGCCAGGATCGCCTGACAGACGTCGTCCGGGACACCGCGCTCGCGCAGACGCCGGACACCCTCGGAGGGATGCTCCCGGTCGGGTGCGTGTGCCTCGTTCGGCCAGCGCTCGTAGTCGAAATCGTGCAGCAGGCCGGTGACTCCCCAGCGATCCGGGTCTTCGCCGAACCGGGTCGCGTAGGCCCGCATCGCCGCTTCGGCGGCGTACATGTGCTTGCGCAAATTCTCGCTCTTCGTGTATTCCTCAACGATTGCCAGCGCCTCGTTTCGAGTCGGCAGATCAGACATCACACCTCGCATGCTAGAAGCCGCACCCCATTACTCGGGCAGACTCCTGAACGTCACCCGCTCGTGCCGCCCGACGATTCGTTGAGACCTCCGCGGACGCCGTTCGGGCCCGCCTTCTGGATCCTGGTCGTCGTCGGCCTGACCGCTTCGATGCTAGCCGACCCCTGGGTCTGGCGCCACGTCCACATCCCCGGTGATCCCAACAAGGACTTCTGGTGGATGCTCCGCAACTTCGGCTACATCTATCTGTGGGTGATCGTGGGTGCCGCTTTCGTGCTGATCGATTCGGGTCCGAACGCCGGCGTCGGGACCGACCGGCGAAGCCGCGGTGAACCAACGCACGGCGCCGGAGGCGAAGAGACTGCTTCCCTCCGTTCCTGGCGTCGAGTCGCGCGCCGCGGCCTCGGACTCGTGTTGGCCGCCGCGCTGAGCGGAGCCGCCGCCGAGATCATGAAGCTGGTCGTGCGACGCGAACGGCCGTCCGGCGGTGACTTCGAGTATGTGTTCCGCCCATTCCTCGATCAGCCGTTCAGCACCAAGGCTCTCGGCCTTCCGAGCAGTCACGCCGCGACCGCTTTCGGAGCCGCTTTCATGTTGTGCAAGCTCCATCCGCGCGGGTGGCCGATCTGGATCGCCGGCGCGGCCGCTTCGTCGTACCAGCGGGTGGCGGCCGGGGCCCACTACCTGAGCGACGCCGTCCTGGCGGCCGTGGTCGCCTACGTGGTGGTGGAGCTCGGCTGGCACCTCGGCTGGAAGAGCTTCGGTCTCCGGAACCTGCATGCGGCGGACTGATCTCTTTACGCCGACTCTCCTCGCGTTCGTCGCCGTGGTGGCGGTCAAGGTGGCCGCCACCGCTCTCGTTCCGGTCCTTCGAGACGAGGCGTACTACTACCAGTGGAGCCACTCGCTGGCGCTCGGCTACTACGACCATCCACCGGGGGTCGCGCTCATCGGACTCACAACCCTGCTGGCTCCCGGGTCCATCTTCGTTTCACGCCTCGGCACCCTGTTGGTTGGGCTGCTCACCTTTCCGTTCACGGTGGCACTCGTTCGCCGGGCCGGACTCACGGAACGAGCCGCTTATACCGGTGCCCTGCTGGCCACCACCTTCAACCTGTTCGCTCTCGGGCTGACGATCTTCACCACCCCGGATGCTCTTCTGCTACTGGCGTGGGTGGCGGCCCTGGCGGAGGCGGCGGCGGCGATCGACGGACGTCCCGCACGCTGGCTCGGGACCGGCGTGGCGGTGGGCGTCGGCCTCCTGGCCAAGTACTCGATGGCGCTCATCGTACCCGTTCTGGTATGGGGCGTCGTGCGCGGGCGTCCCGAAGCGCTGCGCACCCCGTGGCCGTACGCCGGTGCTCTGATCGCCCTGCTCATCCTCACACCGCACCTAACCTGGAACGCGCAGAACGACTGGGTGCCGGCCCGGATGCAGTTCGGGCACGGGCTGGGCCGTGGGCCAGAGGTGAGCGCGGTGGGCGACCCGGATCTGCCGCGGGCGGAGCCGGCCCCGCCGGGCGGTCCGGAAGGGGCGCTGTTGGAGCGGCTGGAGCTGCCGGATGTCGCCGGAGCTCGAGCGCCGGGAACGAGGAACGCGGCGGAGGCGGAGGTGGGGCAGGCGGCGGAAGCACCGGCGGGACAGGCGGCGCGACTGTCGTACCTCGTCGGGCGGCTGCTCGAATACGCCGGGGGGCTGGCGCTGTGGTGGGGAGCGCTCGTCGCGGCCCTGGTGTGGATCGGAGTCGGTCGGCTTCGCCGCCGCCGTGTGGCGCGACAGGCCAGAGGGAAGGCCGCCACCACCCGTGCAACGTCCTCGACCGTGACGCCGCGCCTGGCGCCGCTGCTGCGCGCCGCCGTGTGGGTGCCGATCGTCGTGTTCGCCGCCGCGACGGTGGTCGCTCGCGGCGAGGCCAACTGGCCGGCTCCCTACGTCGTCGCGGCCGGAGTCCTGCTTGGCCCGTCCCTCGGCCGGCCGCTGCGGGCGACCGTCGCCCTGGCGGGCATCAACGCCCTTGCCGTAGTCGGAATCGCGCTGCACGCACGGGCGGCGGTGCTGCCGCTGGGTCGTGACCGGCTGCTGCGGGAGACTCGTGGCTACGAGGAGCTGGCGGCGCGAGTCGAACGGCTTTCGGGGCCCGTTCTCTTCGACCGCTACCAGCTCGGCTCGATGCTCCTCTTCTATCGCCCGGCCCTGGAAGTCGCGCAGCTGCCCGGTGCGTCGCGCCCCTCGGAGTTCACGCGGAATCCGGACCGGAACCCGTTCGACGTCGGTGCGCTGAGCAGAGGCGGCTTCTGGCTGGCTACCCACCAGCCGGTGCCGCCTCGGGTGCGGGGCTTCACGCCGGTGGACCTCACCCGGCTCACGTACTGCGTCGGCGGGGAAATGGTCGAAGCGTCGGTGGGCAGCCCGGGTGCGGAGGCCTGCCCGGATGGGTGGATCCGCCGCTGGTACCTGGTCCGCTACCTGCCGCTGGCGGGCGGCGAATCGGGCGACCCGGATCGCGAGCTCGAATCGTGGTAGTGTCGCTAAGGGTCGGGTTGCTCAGATCCGAGGGTCGACCCGTCGTCGCCGCTCCGCTCCAGCGCTTCGGTGGGCGAGCGCGCCATGGTAGCGTCGCCGAGCAGGACGGCACGGGTCACCGCGTTCTCGCCGAAGCGCTCCGTCAGCCGGTCGAGCGCGCCGGCTACCCGGCGGTCGACCGGTTCCTGCCCCGTATCGAACAACGACAGCTGCACCGTGTCGTCGTGCGCCGCGAACCCGGACACGCCGATTCCGATCAGCCGGATGCGGCGGGGCGGGCGGTCGGCGGTACGGAATAGTCGGCGAGCGATCGGCCACAGTACCTCCGTCGTCGCTACCGGCGCATCGCAGGTACTCTGACGCGTGATCGTCTCGAAGTCGGACCAGCGGAGCTTGAGTGTCACCGTCTTCCCGGCCAGTCGCTTACGCCGCAGTGCCCGCGACACGCCCACGCACAGGCGCAGCAGCGTGCGCTCGACCTCCTCCCTGTCGGCGACGTCCTCGTCGAACGTCGTCTCCTTCGACAGCGACTTCCGGGCATGAAGAGGGTCGACGGATCGCGAATCGATCCCCTGACTGAGCTCGAACAGCCGATTGCCGTGCGCCTGTCCGAGGAGGTCGACAAGCCGCCGCTGTCCGACCCGGAACACACCGCCGATGGTGAACGCGCCGATCGCATGCAGGCGGGCGACCGTTCTCGGTCCGGCGCCCCACAGCCGACGGACGTCGAGGGGAGCCAGGAACTCTCGTTCCCTGTCCGCCGGCACCACCACCAGACCGTCGGGCTTTTCGAGGTCGCTGGCCAGCTTGGCCACAAACTTCGAGCTCGCGACACCCACCGACGCGGTGAGCGACTCGGCGGTCCGGATCTCCCGTTTGATCGAGCACGCGATGGTCCGCCCATCGCCGAGCAGCGCTTCGCTCGCGGTGACATCCATGAACGCTTCGTCGATGCTGAGCGGCTCGACGAGGTCGGTGTAGCGCTCGAGGATGGCTAGTATCCGCCCGGATACCCCAGCGTACATCCCGAACCGGGGGCGAACGAAGGCCGCGTGCGGGCAGCGCCCGTACGCCTGGGAGATGGGCATCGCCGAATGGATGCCGAACCGCCGCGCCTCGTAGTTCGCCGCGGCCACAACACCGCGACCCAGCCCGCGCTTCGGATCGGCGCCAACCACCACCGGCCGGCCGCGCAAGCGTGGGTCCTCGCGCTCCTCGACCGAGGCGTAGAACGCATCCATGTCGACGTGAAGGATGGTGCGCGTCACGTCGCGACCTCGTCGAATACACGTCCGAGAATCGCCGGGTAGTCGCTGATCAATCCGTCCACTCCCCAGTCGATCAAACGCCGCATGTCGTCCGGCCGATTTACGGTCCACACGTACACCGCCAGACCCTGCCGGTGCGCGCTGGCGACGAAGCTGCGGCTCACCACCCGGATGCCACGGTGCTTTTCCGGCACCATCAGCGCATCGGCCGCTGGCGCAAAGCGGCGGCCGAGCCCGAATTTGCCGAACAGAACGAAGGGGCGCAGTTGTTCCTCGGTGGCAGCCCGCCATCGGGCAACCTCGGCAGCAGAGTGCACGAACTCCCGCGAGAACCCGCCGACAACCACCCGCTCGCGCTCCGGTCGATTGCGCAGCCAGTCAGCCAGCGCCCGTCCGGCCGCAGGCGTCTTCACCTCGATGATGGCCGGCAGGTCGCGGATGGACGCAAAGGCCTCGTCGAGGGTCGGGATGTGCACACCGCGGCCGCGAAACGGATACCGCCTTCCGCCGTCGACGGTGAAACGGTAGCCGGCGTCGAGGGCACGAAGATCCGCCAGCGAGTGGTCCGCCACCGGTCCGCGCCCGTCCGTGGTGCGCTCGAGGGTCGCGTCGTGAAAGAGCACGATCTCGCCGTCGCGGGTGCAGTGGATGTCGAACTCCACCGCGTCCGCGCCGACCCTCACCGCGTGTCGAAGCCCGGGCACGGTGTTCTCGGGCGCTACTCCCGCCGCACCGCGGTGGCCGACGAGACGAACCGAGCCGCCGACACAGAACCGGTCCTCGGCGCTCAACACTCTCGCACCACGGTGCGCTCCACGAACCGGATCTCACCACTCGAGCGCTGGAACCGCACCACCTCGACCGGAGCCGTGAAGGCCTGGGTGACGAGGCAGGCGGTCCCCGGTTCCACGGTCTCGACCGCCACCGCGATCCAATCGCCTTCGTCCACGATCGATTCGACCCGGATGGCATGACCCCCCGTCCGACGCGCCCCGAGCCCGACCACGATCAACATGTCGCGGTCGAAATCCACCGAGGGAGCCGGACGCGACGCGGCTTCGCCGCCCACGATCCGGGTCCACACCTGAAGCCAGGACTCGCGGTCGTACACGACCTTCCGGATCGGCGTCTCGATGCCGCTCGTCTGGGCCGCGATGATCGTGTCGAACGCGACCGCGACGCTCACGCCGCTGGCTGCTTCCGACGGCTGGTCGCCGCCATCGGAACGGACGTCGGGGGACCGGTTTGCCTGCGCCTGGCACCCCGCCAGCAAAATGAGGATCGGCACCCCAGCCCTTGCGGGGGTCCGGCGTCCGCCTCCACCTGTACACCTCGCGTGCGTATCGTACACCCTGTCAGGAGCCTGTTCGGTTGTTGATGAGCGCCCTGGCTCCCCTGTTCTCCCCAGCGGGCAGATGAAAATACTCTGCTGTCCCACTGCCTTTAAAGGCGGCCTGACCGGAGCGGAAGCGGCCCGGGCGATGGCGAACGGCGTCGAGGCGGCCCTCGGGCCTGGAAGCGCCATCGCCATGCCCCTCTCCGATGGGGGAAACGGTCTGATCGATGCGCTGGCAGCGACCGAGGAGGCGGCCGGCGCGCAGCTCGACACCGTGGAGGTGTCGGGACCGGTCGGGGAGCCGGCGGTGGCCCGCCTGCTCACCAACCGGTGGGGGACAGTGCTGGAATCGGCCGACGCGTGCGGACTTCACCTGCTCCCCTCTCATCGGCGTGCCCCCGGCCGGGCAACCACCCGCGGCGTCGGAGAAGCGATCGTGGCTGCATCGTCGAAGGGTGCGAGAGAATTGGTGGTCGGTCTCGGCGGATCGGCGACCGTGGATGGGGGCACGGGCATGGCGCGCGCGCTCGGCTACCGGTTCGTGGACTCCGACGAGAGGGAATTGCCCGAGGGCGGGGAATGGCTTCGCGATCTGTCCCGGATCGAACCGGCTCCGCCGCCGCCCGGACGCTTCACCGCCCTCGCGGATGTGGCGAGTTCACTGTGCGGTGCGAACGGAGCAGCGCGACGCTTCGCCGGTCAGAAAGGAGCCGGCCCGGCCGACATCGAACGGTTGGAGGAGGGCCTGGCCATCCTGGGCCGGACGATCGAGCGGGACCTCGGCAAAGCGGTCGCCGATCTCCCGGGAGCGGGCGCCGCCGGTGGGCTGGGAGCCGGGTGTGCCGCCTTTCTCGGCGCCGAGCTCCGGCTCGGAGCCCCATGGGTACTCGACGAGGTCGGCTTCGACCGCTCGCTGGCCGCCTCGGCCTTGGTGGTGACGGGAGAAGGGCGCTTCGATTCGACCTCTGCCCTCGGAAAGGTGGTGGGTGAGGTGATCGAGCGCGCCAGGCGGGCGCGTGTCCCCGTTCTTCTGGTTTGCGGCCAGGTTTCCGGCCCAGTGCCACCCGGGGTGACGGTCGCCGACACCGGAGGAGAGTGGCTCGACTCAGAGGCTTTGACCCGCCGGGTCACCCTGGTCATGCGGCGGCGCACACCGTGGTTGCCCGGCATCGACGCGCCGCCCTAAGCTTGAGCGCTCGACAGCGGCCGATCCCGGACCTCGAGTCCCGGGTATGCGAGCAAACGAACTGACGCCTGAAAGGCACCATGGGTGATCGAACGACACGCACGAGTGCGTTGGAGTCCCCGTCTGAAACGGGAACGCCACACCCGGACAACCTGATGGAGAAGGTGGTGTCGCTGACGAAGCGGCGTGGCTTCGTGTTTCAATCCTCCGAGATCTACGGCGGCCTCGGCTCCGTATACGACTACGGTCCGATGGGGGTCGAGCTCAAGAACAACATCCGCGACGCTTGGTGGGAGGACATGGTCCGGCGTCGCAGCGACATCGAGGGGCTCGAGACCGGCATCCTGATGCATCCCGAGGTGTGGGTTGTCAGCGGTCACGTCGGCGGATTCACCGACCCTCTGGTCGAGTGCAGGAACTGCCACCGCCGGTTTCGGGCCGATGCGCTGGAGGGGAACGCGGCGGGGGACGAACGC
>CAZJXR010000070.1:0-18160 GCA_964550085.1 uncultured Gemmatimonadota bacterium | reverse complement strand
CGACAGCTGGTGCGGGTACGCATTGCGTCGCTCCTCGGGGACCGGAATCCCGACCCGATCAAGGAGCCGGATGACCTCCTCTTTCGCCGCCTGACCGCGAAGCCCGCGATGCAGGGTCAGACCTTCGGCAATCTGCGATCCGATCCGGAGCACTGGATTGAGACTCGTCATCGGCTCCTGGAAGATCATGGCGATGTCGTTGCCCCGGATTTCTCGCAGCCGTCGCCCGGGCGCTCCGACCAACTCCTCCCCGCGCCACACGATGTGCGAGCCCTCTGAGACGCGGGCGCTCGACTCGGGCAGCAGGCCGAGCAGCGACAGCGCGGTTACCGTCTTGCCGGATCCCGACTCGCCGACCAGGCACACTGTGCGGCCGGCACCGACTTCGAACGAAACGCCGTCCACCGCGCGGGCCACCCCGTCGTCGGCTTCGAACCGAACTCGCAGGTCGCGCACTTCGAGCAGAGGCGCCATCACACCTCCGCCCGTGGATCGAGAGCGTCCCGCAGGCCGTCCCCCATCAGGTTGAGGCACATCACCGTGGCGACGATGGCCAATCCGGGGAAGGTCGTGATCCACCACGCCTCGATGAGTGAGGCTTCGTTCCCCTCGGCGATGATGTTGCCCCAGGTGGCGGTCGGCGGCTGGACGCTGAGACCGAGGAAGCTGAGAGCCGCCTCGGCCAGGATGGTATTCCCGATGCCGAGCGTCGCGCCGACGATCACCGGGCTTAGCACGTTGGGCAGAAGGTGACGGAATACGATGCGGCGGCGGCCGAACCCGAGCGCCCGAGCCGCTTCAATGTACTCACGCTCTCGGACGCTGAGGACCTCGCCACGAACGATGCGGCAGGTGCCCATCCACCCGGTGAGACCGAGCACCGCGGTGACGAGAGCGAGCGACGGTTCGAACAGCGCCACGAGGAAAATGAGGAGCACCAGCCGCGGGAAGCTGAGCAGCACGTCGACGAAGCGCATGGTGAGGGTGTCGATCCACCGCCCTGCGTAACCGGCGATGGCTCCAAGCAGGGTCCCAATGCTGATCGCGATTGCGACGGCGATAAAGCCGATCGAAAGACTGATTCTGGCTCCGTAGATGACGCGGCTCAGAATGTCCCGTCCGAAGCGATCGGTTCCCATCGGGTGCTCGAGCGACGGGGGGCGGTATCGGCTCGCCACCAGGTCGGCCGGCATGAGATCCGGGTCGTGAGGTGCCAGGTAGGGGGCGAGCAGCGCCACCGCGCACAGCGCCACAATCAGCCACATCCCGAGCAGCGCCGTCCGGTGGCGGGTGAAGCGGCGCCAGGCGATCGCCCACTGGGACTCGCTGCGCACCGGCGCCGAGCCGTCGGCATCGTGCGCTGCGGACGGTCGGCTCCGGTTTGCCGCCGTCCAGCACGCGATGAGGATTGCCGCGAGGCTGGCAAGCGCCAGCCACTCGTCGACCTTTCCGTCGGCGATCGTGTCGGCGATGCGGTGGCGGGCTGCGAACGCCAACGCGATCGCTCCCAGCCACGGCAGCAGGAGGATCAGGCCCCGACGGTCTCCCTCCAGCAGGCGACTGCTGCCGGGCACAATCCTGTCGACTGTCCGCCGGCTGCTCATCGGTACCGGATCCGCGGGTCCACCGCCGCATAAAGGACGTCGGCGACCAGGTTGCCGGCCAGCACCAGCAGGCCGAACAGGAAGCTCGCCGCCATGACCACCGGGTAGTCGCGCGCGCTGACGGCGTTGTACAGAACTCGGCCCATTCCGGGCCACGCGAACACCACCTCGATCACCACCGCCCCACCGAACAGGAGGGGAAGGTACAGACCGAGAAGGCTCACGACCGGGATCAGCGCGTTCCTCACCGCGTGCCCGAGTATGACCCGCCGCTCGCGGAGCCCCTTGGCGCGGGCCGTCCGCACGTAGTCCTGTCGGATGGTATCCAGCATCGACGCGCGCATGTAGCGGGCGATCCCGGCCGCCGAGGCGATGCCGAGCGCGAAGGTCGGCAGGATGAGGTGACGGGCGCTGTCGACGAGCTTGCCCCACGGACGCATGAATTCGTGGCTCACGTCCGTCATCCCGGAGATCGGGAGGCGAAGCGCTTCGGGAATGATCGGGGATGAGAACAGGATGACCAGCATCAGCCCGAGCCAGAAGCCGGGGATGGAGTAGACGAAGAGGGAAACGAAGGTGAGCGTCTCGTCCAGCTTCGAGTACTGGCGGACCGCTTGCACGATCCCGATCAGGCTGCCGAGGGCGAAGATGAGGACGAGCGACACGCCACTCAACAGGAGCGTATTGGGGAGCGCGTCGGCGATGACCTGCGCTACCGGTCGGTGCTGCGCGAAGCTGTACCCGAAATCCCCGCGCAGAAAGGCAGCCAACCAGCGCACGTACTGCTCGTAGAGAGGCCGGTCGAGGCCGAGATTACGGCGGACCTGCTCGATGACTTCGGGGCTGACATTGGGATTGAAATAGGCGGCGGTGGGATCCCCCGGTGCCAGGTGGAGGACGACAAATACGAGCGTGACGATGCCGATCAGCAGAGGGACGGCCTGCGCGAGCCGACTGATTACGTAGCGAAGCAGCTAGGTGCCTTCAGCGGTTACGGTACGCGGGCAGAATCCACCAGTCGATTACCGAGACCCAGTCGCCGCGGATGCCAATGTCCACTCCCTTCATGCTACGACGCACGCCGACAGTCCGGATCTCGTAATAAAGGAATGTATAGGGCTGGTCGGCCACCACCAGTTCATGATAGCGACGGATCAGCTCGCCTTGCCGGCGGCGGTCCATGGTGATGGGGATCGCCTCCAGGACCGGGTCGAGATCGCGATTGCAGTAGCTGGTGAATTGCCACGGGTTCCCGATCCGATCGCACGACCACAGGTCGCGGTCGTCGATCTTCGCCACGTCGCGCACCCACACCACCAGCACCGCGTCGTAGCGCCGCTCCGGGCTGGTCACCGCGGCAGCCAGTGAAGCCGGCTCGCGAGCCCGGGGTTGGGCGTCCACGCCGATCGCGGCCAGATCCGATTGGACCATGACCGCCATGTCGCGGCGCACGGCGCTCTCGTTGGTCAGGATGTCGAAGCGGAAGGGAACGCCGTTGCGGTCGCGGATACCGTCTCCATCACGGTCCACCCACCCCGCGGCCGCCAGCAGGACAGCGGCCGAGTCGGGCGAAAAGGGAAGCGGCGTCCAGCTCGTGTCGTAGGCCCAGTGCCACGGCCCGACGGGCCCGGTGGCCACCGAACCCATGCCCTCGCGCGCCGCCCGCACGATGGCTCCCCGGTCGATCGCCATGGTCAGAGCACGCCGCACCTGCCGGTTGCGGAAGAACGGTCGCTTCGAATTCCAGGCAATGAACGCGTAGCCCGAGGTCACGGTCGAGTCGATGGCGATCGATTGATCGTCGAGCAGCCGAACCGCCATGGTCGGCGGCATGTCCGGGTACATGTCGATCCCTCCGGTGCGCAGCTCGGCGAGGAGCGTCGCTTCTGCTGGAATCACGCGATAGACCAGACGATCCAGGTAGGGCCGACCGCCCAGCTCGGGTGGAAACGCGTCGTTGGCCTTGAACACCCAGCGGTCGCCCGGAACACGCTCGACGAACATGAACGGGCCGTTGCCGACCGGCTCCGAGGTGCCGAACGGGTGCGTGGCGAGCTCGCCCGGCTCCACCTCGGCGAGGATATGCCGTGGCATGATGGCGAGCTGGGACCACCCGTACAGGAACTCCGTGTGCGGCCGGAGGTGGAAGCGGATCGTGTAATCGTCGAGCACCTCCACCTCCTCCCACAGGTCGAAGTCACCCCGGTTCGGGAAGGGAACCTCCGGGTTCTTGGCGCGCTCGAAGGTAAAAGCGACGTCGTGGGCGGTGGTGGGCTCGCCGTCGTGCCAAGCGATGTCGCGGCGGAGGTGGAAGGTGATCAGGCTGCTGTCGGAATTCAGCTCCCATGACTCGGCGAGGTACGGCACGTACGGATGCTCGGGCGCGTCGGCCAGCCGCACCAGGGTCATGAACAGCACGTGGATCTCGTGCTGCCGGGCGATCACATCGGTGGACACGAGGCTGTTGAGCGTCTCGATGTCCTTCGAGCCGCCGACCACCGCCGTCCCGCCGTACCGCTCGGCCGGTCTGATCCGCGAACCATCGTAGGGATCCGCAACCGGGACCCCCGGCGGATCGTCGCAAGCGGCTGCCATCCACAGGGCGAGTGCGGTGAGGAGGATGGACCGAACCACGCGGCATTCGTTCGACCGAGCTGTCATCCCCACTCCTCGTGCGATCGTTCTCGCTCCCGGCGTCCGCTCGGAGGACGGATCCCGAGTCGGGGCCCGTGCCGCGAGTACAGGTTGGACGGGCCACCGCGTGGCCCCGTCACGGACGGGCGATCCCGCTACCGCGGGCTGCCGACGTCGGTCCAGTGCCAGCGCGGAAGGGTCACCAGCTCTCCACGCGCGTCCATGCGAACGCCCCCCAGCTCCGCGCGCACGGCCGCCAGCTCGTCCTGCCAGTACAGGAAGGTAATCGGTTGGTCGGCCTGGAGAAGCTCGGAGAAGCTCTGCCAGACCCGTCGCGCCCGAGCTGGGTCCAGGGTCCGTACCCCGAGCTCCATGAGGCTATCGGCGACCGGGTTGGTGTACGAGCTGCGATTGGCGCTCCCGGGCACCGCGATCTGGTCGGAGTGAAAGAGCGGTCGCGGATCGATCCGGAAGTTGTCGAGCACCCAGTTGGTGAGTACGGCGTCGAAGTCCCTGGCCCGATGGAGGCTGAGCACGCTTTGCTGCTCCAGGAATCGAGGCTCGACCTCGATCCCCACCCGGGCAAGCTGCGTCTGGATGACCTGGGCCATGTCGCGATAAATCGGGTTGCGCTGGTTGGCCAGCAGCACGAAGCGGAAGGGGCGACCGGCACGGTCCCGAATACCATCGCCGTCGGAGTCGCTCCACCCGTGTCGCTCGAGAATCGCGACCGCCGAATCCGGGTCGTACGGAAGCGGCGACAGCCGCGGCGCGAGGGGATGCCAGGGAGGGATCACGCCGGTGGCGACGGTGCCGAAGCCGTACAGAACTCCGTCGAGCAACCCTTGGCGGTCGATGGCCATGGCGAGCGCGCGACGCACGGCGGGCTCTTCGAACGGCGTCCGCTGTCCGTTCCAGCCGATGTAGGCGAACAGCCTCCACGGAAACGACTCGAGGCGGTGGCCGGAATCCTCCACCCGGTGGGCATCCGCCGGAGCGAGCGGGCCGACAACCGAGATGCCGCCGGTCTGAAACTCGGCCAGTAAGGTGGTCGGCTCCGGCACGATCTGGTACACCACGCGCCGGATCTGCGCGGGTCCGCCGAGCGATGGGGCAAAGTCTGCGATCGATTCGAACATCAGCTGCTCACCGACCTGCCAACTCACCAGCCGGTACGGACCGCTCCCCACCGGAGCGCGGCTGAACGGGTGGCGCGCCAGCTCGGCCGGTGACACCCCGTCGAGCAGGTGACGCGGAACGGGCGGCCAAAAGAAGTCCTCCAGCGGCTGCGAGTGCGGGGCCGAGAAGACGAACCGGATTCGTCGCCCGTCGAGCACCTCGGCGGACTCCACCTCCGCCACGTACGCCGCGGCCAGCGGCGAGGCGCTTTCCGGGTTCTTGGCCAGGTCGAAGCTGAACTTGACGTCCTCCGGCGTGACCGGCGTTCCGTCGTGCCAGCGGACATCATCGCGGAGGGTGAAGGTCACGCTTGTGTCGGAAAGCTCCCAGGACTCGGCCAGCCACGGTCGCACCCGATACGCCGAATCGTACACCACCAGGGGCGTGAACAGCAGGTTGTAGATGAGCTCGTTGGCGTTCTGGTCCGTGCTCACCAGCGGGTTGAGGGTCTGTAGCTCGGCGGCGTATCCGAGCACGAGCGGTCGCGCCGCGGGATCGGTCGGTACCGCTGGCTCGCCGCACGCGACCACGGCGCCCACGGCCATCGCAGCCATTACCCCGGCCGCGCCGCGGTCGCGCCGCGAGACGATGGCTCCACCCCGGCAGTTCGCACTACCGACCTGAGAGCCGCTCAACGCCTCCACGTCCACTCCTCGCTGCCGTACCTCGTCTCGAGCATTCCAGCGGCGGCAAGCTCGCTCGCGCTGGCCTCGCCAGCGCAGGTGGGCAATCGGAACTCCGTCTCGAACCCGTCGGCCAGGGCCCGCACCATCTCCTCGAAGCGCGGAAGCTCGGTCAGCGTGTCGCCGAGGCTGGCCGCCGCTACCGGGGATGGACGTCGGCCGATGCGCAGCTCCTCCACGATCTGCTGGTCGTTGTGGAGGAGGATCGATCCGTGCTGGAGAAACGCGCCGCGCTCGCGCCATTGAGCGCTGCCAACGAGCTTTCGCCCCCCCGTTGCCAGCTCCCCGGGCAACGGGTCGCGAAAACAGGAGCGGACGCTCGGCGCGGGGGCGCGCATCCCCGGCGTCCCGTCCCACACCCGGGTGGCCACACCCAGCCGGGCGAGGCCGGCTTCCAGCGCACGGTTGATCCGCCGGTAGCTGTCGCGCAGGCGACCCCACAGCTCGGCCGGCGCGGTAACGCTGTAGGTCAACTCCCGGTCGTGATACACCGCTCGCCCACCGGTAGGACGCCGGACGATGTCGATCCCACGGGCCCGCGCCGTTTCCCGATCATAACGGTCACGGGCCGGCTGGTTGCGCCCCAGCGACAGGGCGGGCGGCTTCCAGGCGTAGAGGCGCAGGGTGACGCGGCCGGCTCGAGCGGTTTCCATGAGCGCTTCGTCGAGCGCCATGTTCCAGCTCCCGGGCGCGGCGGGGTCGGCGAGGAGGCGGATCTCGGTCGGATCAGGAATCGTCCGAAAAGCTCCAGCGGGTGTCGAGGTTTCTCGCGGCGCCCGCCTCATCCAGGCGGCGAATGGGAGTCGAATGGGGGGCGCTCTTCACCAGCTCTGGGTCGTCGGCTGCCTCCCCTGCGATGGCACGCAAGGCATCCACGAATCGATCCAGCTCTTCGCGGGTCTCCGTTTCGGTCGGCTCGCTCATGATCGCTTCCGCAACGTTGAGCGGGAAATAGACGGTGGGGGCGTGGAAACCGTAGTCCAGAAGCCGCTTGGCCACGTCTGCCGTCCTCACCCCGTGCTTCTTCTTCAGCTCGGAGCCGGAGAAGACCGACTCGTGCATGCCGCGGCCGTGCGGTAGCGGATAGTGCTCGCGAAGACCCTCGCTCACGTACGCGTTGTTGAGAACGGCCGCCTCGGCGGTCTCGCGCATCCCCTCTGCACCCAGCATCCGCATGTAGGTATAGGCGCGCACGAGCACGCCGAAGTTGCCGTAGAAGCCGTGGATCTTTCCGATCGATTCCGGGCGATCCCAATCGAGGACGAAAGCGCCGTCGCGCTCGGTCAGCTTCGGGACCGGAAGGTACTTCTCCAGATGGGCCTTCACCGCCACGGGTCCCGCGCCTGGTCCGCCGCCACCGTGCGGCGTGCTGAACGTCTTGTGCAGGTTGAAGTGGGTGATGTCGTACCCCATGTCGCCCGGCCGCGCGATGCCCACGATCGCGTTCAGATTCGCGCCGTCCATGTACATCAGCCCGCCGGCTTCGTGGACCAGCCGACAGATGTCGATGATCTGCGTCTCGAACACGCCGAGCGTATTCGGGTTGGTCAGCATCATTCCGGCTACCGTGTCGTCGAGAGCGCCCCGCAGCACGTCCAGGTCGGTGCGGCCAGCGGGGTTCGATTTCAGTTCGACGACCTCGAAGCCCGCCAGCGCGACCGTGGCAGGGTTCGTCCCGTGCGCCGAGTCCGGAATGAGCACTTTCCTCCGCTGCTCATCCCCCCGCTCGCGGTGGTAGGCGCGCATCAGGTGCACACCGGTCATCTCACCCTGCGCTCCGGCCGCTGGCTGCAGGGTGATGGCATCCATGCCGGCGATTTCCACCAGCATGGCGCCGAGCTCGTGCATGAGGCGCAGGGCTCCCTGAGCCGCCATGTGGGGCGTGAACGGATGGAGCCCCGCGAAACCGGGCAGTCTCGCCATCGCCTCATTCACCTTCGGATTGTACTTCATGGTGCACGAGCCGAGGGGATAGAGGGCGCGATCCACGTGATGATTCTTGAGCGAGATCTCGATGAAATGGCGAACGACCTCGTGCTCGGGCAGCTCGGGCAGCCGCGGTGGCTTCGCGCGCAGGTGGGCGGCGGGAATCATCTCCTCGATGGGTCGATCCGGAACGTCCCCTCGCGGCACGGCGGTCCCCCTGCGGCCAGGTTTCGATTTCTCGAACAGGGTTGGCGTCGTGTCCTGCTTGAACGGGAACCGGGCCATTCGCCGTTTAGCCTCTGACCACTTCGACCAGAGTATCGATGTCGGCCTTGCTGCGTTTCTCGGTGCACGCGATCAGCAGGCCGGGCGGCGCGCCAAGCTCCGGAAAGCGCGACAGGCTGACGCCCGCCAGCACGCCGCGTTCGAGACCTCGGTCGAGGATCTCCTGCGGATCTTCCTCCGTAACGAGCGCGAACTCGCGTAAGAACGGCGTATCCGGATACAGCGGGTCGACTCCGTCCAGCTCGCACAGGCGATCGAAAGCGTAGTGGGCGTTGCGGGCCGACAGCTCGGCGATCTGTCGCAGTCCGGCCGGACCAATCGTCGCCAGGTGCACGGTGGCCGCCAGCATGTTGAGTCCCTGGTTCGTGCAGATATTGCTGGTCGCCTTCGCGCGCCGAATCTGCTGCTCGCGGGTCTGCAGGGTGAGCACGTAACCGCGCCGGCCTTCGACGTCGGTGGTGGCGCCCACGATGCGACCCGGCATCTGGCGGACGTACTTGTCCCGGGCCGCGAAGATGCCCACCACGGGTCCGCCGAAACTCGGCGTGTTGCCGAACACCTGTCCTTCGCCCACGGCGATGTCGGCCCCCACCTCGCCCGGAGTGCGAACGAGAGCCAGGGATACGGGGTCGATCACCGCGACCAGGAGCGCGCCTCCCTCGTGAACGATCGAAGCCAGCGGCTCCAGATCCTCCAGCAGGCCGAAGAAATTAGGATTCTGGATGATAAGGCACGCCGTTTCGGAGTCGATCGCTTCCGCGACAGACTCCGGGTGGAGGAGTCCGTCGGCGGCCGCTTCGATCCGCCGGATCGTGCTCCCGAGCCCCGATACGTACGTCTGGATGACCTTTCGGTAGTGCGGATGCAGCGATCCGGCAACGACCACGTCGGTGCGGCGCGTGGCCGCCATCGCCATCAGGGCCGCCTCACCGGCCGCGGTGGCCCCGTCGTACATAGATGCATTGGCCACGTCGAGTCCGGTGAGCTCGCACACCATCGTCTGAAACTCGTAGATCGCCTGTAGCGTGCCCTGGGCAACCTCGGGCTGATACGGCGTGTAGGCGGTGTAGAACTCGCTGCGTCTCAGGATGTGATCGACCGCCGCCGGCACGTAGTGGTCGTAGATGCCGGCGCCGGCGAAACAAATCGAAGCCCGATTCTGGTTCGACAGCTCCTCCACCCGGCGCACCGCTTCCCATTCCGACAGCGGCTCCGGGATGGCGAGCGGCGCGCCCAGCAGCAGCTCGGACGGGACGTCGCCGTACAGCTCATCCACGCTCGACACGCCGACCTCGGCGAGCATCTCGCGGAGATCGGCCTCGCTGTGAGGCACAAAGGACATGGTCGATTCCTGCCGTGCGTTGCGTCCTGCTAGTTATCGGAAGGGTTGCGAGACCCGATCGTGGCGGGGAATGCTGGTTGTCTACTCGCCGATGTGCTCCTGGTACTCGTCGGCGGTCAAGAGCTCGTCGAGCTGCGCCGCGTCGGCGAGCTTGACCTTGATCATCCAGCCTTCGCCATAAGGATCCGCGTTGACCTGAGCCGGGTCATCATCGAGCGCTTCGTTGATGGCGAGGATCTCACCGGCGACGGGGCTGTACAGCTCGGACACGGCTTTGACGGCCTCGATCGTCCCGAACACCTCCATGCGATCGAACGTGTCTCCGACGGAGGGCAGCTCCACGAAGACGACGTCCCCGAGCTCGCCCTGCGCGTAGTCCGTGATCCCCACTACAGCCGTCGCATCACCGTCCCCCTCTCGCACCCACTCGTGCTCCTCCGTGTACCGCAGCATTTTGGGGATCTCTGACATCTGCGCCCTCCGCCCTGCGCTTCGACCCGACTCAGGCAAAAAACACGGTGCGCACTATACCCGAGGCGCGCATCGGGCGTCAAGCAGCCTGCGGCGGCGAGACGAACGACCGCGCCGCCCACCGGGCGACGTCGTCCTCCCGACGGTGATCCACCTCCGTAACCCTAGCGGGAACAAACGGTTTCGGACCTTCAGGCCTTGCCCCCGAGGCGCTTCCGCCGTTCCTTCTTCTCCTGTTTGAGCCGCCGTCGCGCATCGCGGGCGCTCTCGCCCGGAAGGCGCACCTGCACGTCCACCCCACCCATGAGTGCGAATCCGTTGACTGTGAGGCTGGGCACGCCGGCGGCAGGATCGCTCGATCCCTGATTGACCATCCCGAAGCCGCCCATGACCGCTACTCCGTTGGTGCGTACGGCGATGTCGGGAGGAACGATCACGTCGACACCACCCATGAGTGCGAAGATGGTGAGCACTGTCTCGCCCGAAGCGAACGTCGCCTCCCGGAAATCGAGCTCCATGCCCCCCATGACCGCGAAGGCGTGCACGCGTCGAGCAGGCGTCCAGTCTCCATGGCGTTCCGTGCCACCCATCACCGCGACCAGGACCTGACTGTCCTTCACGGCGCTCGGGTCGGCCAGGCGCCGGAGGACGGCCGTTTCCTCTTCGGTCGCCAGATCAGACTGAGCCCGAAGCACCGGCAGGTCTGACACCAGCGCTTCCAGCTCCTGCGGCGTGGTCGCTTTGTACACCCGGTCCAGTCGACGCTCGAGCTCCTCGACGCTCACGTGATCGTGGGCGAAGTGCTCGCTCAGCGTGTGCACCGTGCGTTCGCGCTGTCTATCGAGCGGGACAGGGGTGCGTGAGGTGTCGCTCAGTGTTCGTCTCCAGAGCAGGGGCTACTCGGCGCTTACCGCCACGCTCGCCGGACCGTTCGCGAGAAGGAGAGCCCGATCGTCCTTCGACCCATGTTCAGCGGAGTCGTCGGGTACGCCGGCGCATGTAATCCATCAGGATGTACTGGCCGAGAGTCATGGTGGTGGTGAAATAGGCTTTCCCTCGACAGATCTCGGCCACTTTTCTAACGAATCCGACCAGGGCGGGATTTCGGGCCAGCATGAAGGTGTTGATCGTGATACCCTCTCGACGGCACGCCGCCACCTGCGACAACGTGATGCGGAGAATCTCGCGATCCAATCCCATCGAGTTCTTGTAGATCCGCCCGTCGGGGAGAGACACGGCGCTCGGCTTGCCGTCCGTGATCATGATCACCTGTTTCATCTCCTTTCGCTCTCCGCGCAGGATCGTACGGGCGATCTTCAGGCCTTCGGCCGTGTTGGTGTGGTAGGGACCTACCTGTGCGCGCGCGAGGGCGGCGAGAGGAATCTCCTCGGCGCGGTCATGGAACAGCACACAACGCATGCTGTCGCCGGGGAATTGAGTGCGCAAGAGATGCGTGAGGGCGAGCGCGACCTTCTTGGCCGGGGTGAATCGGTCTTCGCCGTACAGGATCATGGAATGACTGCAATCGAGCATGAGCACCGTCGCGCAGCTCGAGCGGTACGAGGACTGGTGGACCATCAAGTCGCGGTAGTCGATGTCGAGGGGGAAGCGGAGACCGGTGCGACCGATCGTGTTCCGGAGCGTGGCCGGCACATCGAGGTTCATCGTGTCGCCGAACTCGTAGGCACGAGAGCTCGCTTCCGCCTCCACGCCGGTGGCCAAATGCTCCGTCTCGTGCATTCCGACACTGGCTCGCCCTCGGCTGCCCAGCAGTTCCCGCAGCGCCCGATGGCCGAGAAAGTCCAGCGTCCTTTCCGTCAGCTCGAACTTGATCGAGCGCGCGGCCCCCTGTCCGACACTTCCGGGCCCGCTGAGCGGCTGGCCTTCCGCGGGCATCTTAGGCGGCTGTTCGAGACGAAGGTATCCTCCTTCCAGCAAGCGCTGCACGATGTGGTCCAGGGCGTCGGCGATCTCCCTGAGAGCGTTTGAATCCGGATCGCCTTCTCCACCCAGAGCGGCCACCATCTCCGGAGTCAACAGACCGTCCTCCACCAGGACCTTGAGGATCGCCTCGCGCAGCCCGGCCAGGCTGTCATCGCGGTCCACGGGTTCGAATTCCCCCGTGTACGGATTCCACGGGAGCGCGCCCGCGAACCCGCTGTCGAGAAGAAAGTCCGACAGCTTGTCGAGCAGCGCCTCGAGGTTGAGCGCATCCAGCAAGCCGCCCCGATACTGTTCGTACGTCACGTACCGCAACGTGCCTCTCCGGTGGATAGCTGTCGCTTCTGCTACCGTCGACCTGCTCCCGAGTGCCCGTCCGGGCTTGCAGTCCAGAGCGGGCCCTGCCTAAATAGCCTGCGGGGCATGGGCGCTTGACCGCGAGCGGGAGGTGACTGGCGCCCCGCAGCCTGAGTCTATCAGGTCGCTGAAAGACCCCAGCGGGTCGCGCGCGGATCACCGCTTACGCGGTGGTGCCCTCTTGTCGAACGGAGACAAAGAGCGGGGAGGACGACGATGCAGGAGCATCTTCGACGACGAGCGACACGGTATCCGCCGATAACCCCCATGCGCCCTTCGGGTTACGGCGGCGCGTGGGCATCTCTGGTGTTGCCGCTCCTCGCCGATGCGCAGGGCATGGCCGTCGTCGCGCCGCCTGAGCGCAGCCCCCGCGGCGCTCGTAACGCGGCCCGCTGGGGTCTTTCAGCGACCCGCTAATATCTCGATTGATGGTCCGGTTCAGCAAATACTCGGGTGCGGGCAACGACTTCGTCATCATGAATCTGGACGAAGCGCCTCCCACCGATCTAGGCAGACTGGCGGAGCGGCTGTGCGCTCGGCGGACTGGGGTCGGCGTGGATGGACTCATCCTGGTCCGCAAGCTGGCGGCCGACCGGATCGAAGCGCGCTTCTTCAATCCCGACGGGTCGGAGTTCTCGACCTGCGGGAACGGAACCCGCTGTGTCGCGCGGTACGCGGTCGATCGCGGAATCACCGGCCGTGAGCTCGACATCGTGACCTCGGCGGCCGAGATCCGTGCCTCCGTGGACGGCGACCAGGTGTCGCTCGATTACCGAATCGACGCCCGTGTCCTCCGACGGGTCGAGATTCGGACCAACTCGAAAGTCGGCAACGGGTGGTTGGTCCGGATCGGCCTTCCACACCTTGTCCTGCCGCTCGAGGCGTTGCCCGACGGCCCGATCGAAGAGCTGTGCCGCCCCATCCGTTACCACCGCGATCTGGGCACGGATGGGGCGAACGTGAACCTCGTCGCCCTCAACAGTCGGAAGTCGGGTCGCATCCGCACGTACGAGCGCGGGGTCGAGGCCGAGACCAGCGCGTGCGGGAGCGGGGCGATGGCCTGCACGCTGGCGCTACACGCCGCCGGTCGCTGCGAGCCGGAGCTCGAGCTCACGACGCGAAGCGGCGACGTCCTCTCCATCGCCCTGCTCGACCCGCAGAACAAGGAAGCACCGGAGCCCGAGGCCGATCGGGGATCGAGTCGCCGCCCCCGCGCCATCCGTCTTAGCGGACCGGTGCGCCACATCTTCGACGGCACACTGCCGCCCGATTTCGGTCGCTGAAGACGAAGCCGTGCCCGGACGCGGAGGCGTGACGACAGCGGACCAAGGTCAGTCGATCGCCTCCGCT
Organism: uncultured Gemmatimonadota bacterium; assembly: GCA_964550085.1. Taxonomy (GTDB): domain Bacteria; phylum Gemmatimonadota; class Gemmatimonadetes; order Palauibacterales; family Palauibacteraceae; genus JBFILW01. The sequence goes on along the minus strand of CAZJXR010000070.1, from coordinate 4,388 downwards.
CTCCTCGTCTGGTACGGGCGCCAGGAGCGCGACATCCCGTGGCGCGGCGACCGCGATCCGTACCGTGTCTGGGTGGGCGAGGTGATGGCCCAGCAGACCCGTCTCGGCGTCGTGCGGCCTTACTACCACCGTTTCATCGAGCACTTCCCCGACCTCGAGTCGCTAGCCAGCGCCGAGCTGGACGACGTGCTGAAGGCGTGGGAGGGGCTCGGTTACTACGCGCGGGCCCGGAACCTGGCGGCGGCCGCGAGAGAGGTGGTAGCCGCCTACGGCGGTGACCTGCCCGCGACCGCCGGAGCGCTTCGCGGACTGCCGGGGGTCGGACGCTACATCGCGGGCGCGGTCGCCAGCATCGCATTCGGGGAGAGCGAGCCGGCGGTCGACGCGAACAGCCGGCGCGTGCTGAGCCGCCTGTTCGATCTCGCCCGTCCCACCCCGGTCCGCCTCGAGGCGCGTGCCCGATCTCTGCTCGGCGCCGCGCCGGGACGAGCGGCCGAGTTGAACCAGGCTCTCATGGATCTGGGCGCGACGGTTTGCCGGTCCGTGTCACCCCTGTGTGGGGAATGTCCCGTCCGAGCGTTCTGCGCGGCCCGCGCCAGGGGAACCGTCGCCGGGCGACCGCCGCCGCGAGGAGCCCGGGCGCTCCCCCACTATTCGATCGCGGCCGCCGTCGTGTGGCGCCGGGGTCGGGTCCTCATCGCCCGACGACCGGAAGACGGGCTGCTCGGAGGGCTGTGGGAGTTCCCGGGCGGCAAGATCGAGCCGGGCGAGTCAGCTCCCGAGGCCGCCCGTCGGGAAGTCCGCGAAGAGATGGGGATCGCCGTCGAGGTCGGCGACCTGATCGATGCCATCCGTCATACGTACAGCCACTTCCGGATCACCCTGCATGCGTATCACGCCGCGTGGGTGAGCGGAAAGGTGCGCGCCAGGTCGGCGACGGCCTGGCGCTGGGTCGAGCCGCGGCTGTTGTCCTCCTTCGCATGGCCTGCCGCCAACCGCCGAATCGTCGCCCGTTTGGAGGCGGCTCCCGGACGGCAGTCAGGCTGATCGACCGCACCCCGGTCAGCCAGCAAGCGCCCGCCGACTCGCTGGTCAAAGACGCTCTTCGGCGGACCTTCTGTCCGCGGGCTAGCTGTCGAACGAGGGCCCGGCGGACATGCCGCCACTCCCGAGCCCGCCACCCGGTCGGGACCTCGGCCCGCGTCGCACGTAGCCGCCGCTCTCGGTGCGACTGATCCGCCGCTTGGCGTGGAGCGCTTCGAGCACCAGTTCGCAGGCGGCGACCACGGCTCCCGGCTCGGCTCCCTCCGATACGATTCCGGCCGCTTCGACCAGAGGAACCAGGCCGGTCACCGTGCCGAAGCCGTTGACGAGCGCGGGCGTGTGCGCGGCCGCCGCGATCTTGAGGGCGCCGCCGCGATCGAAGTACTCCACGATGGGCCCCGTGTCCTCCTCTTCGAACCGGTCATCGAACACCGCGGCGCACGCCTGCGCGATCAGTTCCTCGGCGATCACCCGTCCCCCCTGAAGCTCACCCTCGTATTCGAGCTCGAGCTTCCCGGTGATCGATGGCATGGCGGCGTAGATGTCGGTGATCCGGACGACCGCCGGCCATTCGTCGAGGGCGAGCGCCCGGCGCTCGGCGTTGGAGACGGCATTCTCGAGCACGGTGATCGGCATCCGCTGGCTCACGCCCGAGCGGCGATCGACGCGCCGATCCGTGCGGGCAACGAAGGCGATCTGCTCGACGACCTCTCTCACGAAGCCGGGGATGCAGAGGGGAGCGCCGCGGTCCGTCCACGCCTCCTGCCCGGTAATCGCTACCGCCTCCACGATGCGCTGCGGATAGTGGGTGGTGATCTCGGAGCCGATCCGGTCCTTCAACGGAGTGATGATCTTCCCGCGGGCCGTATAGTCCTCCGGGTTGGCAGTGAAAATGAGCTGGACATCGAGCGGCAGCCGGATCGGAAAACCCTTGATCTGAACGTCGCCTTCCTGCATGACGTTGAACAGCCCGACCTGGATCTTGCCGGCCAGGTCTGGAAGCTCGTTGAGCGCGAAGATGCCGCGGTTGGCTCTCGGCAGCAGGCCGAAATGGATGGTGAGCTCATCGGACAGCAGGTGGCCGCCGCGCGCGGCGCGAATCGGATCCAAGTCTCCGATGATGTCCGCGATCGTCACGTCCGGCGTGGCCAGCTTCTCCACATAGCGGGCGTCGCGATCCAACCAGGCGATCGGAGTGGCGTCGCCCTCCTCGTCTAGCCGTTCCCGCGCGAAGCGGCTGATCGGACGGAGCGGATCATCGTTGACTTCCGACCCCTCGACCACCGGAATCCGCTCGTCCAGGAGGAGCGGAAGCGCACGCAGGAGGCGGCTCTTCGCCTGGCCGCGGAGGCCGAGCAGGATGAAGTTGTGGCGGGCGAGGATGGCGTTCACCAGGTGCGGGACGACGGTCTCCTCGTACCCGATTATGCCCGGAAACAGATCGACTCCCTCCCGGAGCTTCGCGATCAGGTTCGCGCGCATCTCGTCCTTGACCGAGCGGGGCCGGTAGCCACTGCTCCGCAGCTCCCCCAACGTCGCGGGTCTTCCCATGTACGTCCCTCTCTTCGGCAACTGGTAGCGAATCGCCTGTTGTACGGCGCGCCGCCGGGGGCGTTCCGAAGCGCCGGTCGGCCTACGCCTCAGGATGCCGACGTTTCGGCCACCGGAGCTACGGCGCGCGTGGACAGGAAGGCGGCGGTGGCCAGCAAGAGCCCGCCGCCGATGGCGAACTCCCACCGGTACCCGAGCGCCCCGAACGCCCATCCGCCGGCCAGTGGTCCGATCACCCGGGCGAGGCTGCTGGCCGATTGGAGGGCGCCCAGCACTCCACCCTGCATCGAGTCGACGGTAGCCCTGGAAACGAGTCCGGCCAGGCTCGGGTTGAGCAGCCCCCACCCTCCTCCGACCCCGCCGAGCAGGATGGCGAGACCCCAGTTGCCGGTGATCACGGCGACCAGCGCCACGCTGGCCCCCGCCAGCGACGCGCCCGCCGCGGCCACCGACCGTTCGCCGAACCGATCCACCAGCGGCCCGATGGCGCCACCCTGGACGGCCGCCGACATCAGGCCGGCAAGGGAGAAGTAGACACCGGCGGCGGCGGGAGTGAGGCCCAACGGGTCTCGCAGGAAGAGCGGAAATGTAGCGGTGAAGGCGGCGAAACCGGTCGTACCGAGGAAGGCAGCCAGGATCGGATGGCGTAGCTCCGGCCGTGCCAGCGCCCGGGTCAACTCGCGGGCGCGGCCGACCAGGACGCCGGGCCGTGCCGGCTGCGCCGCCGGGGGACGGCTCCCCGCTCCCGGCGCCGACTCGGCCAGGAACAGCCACGCGACCGCGGCGCTGGCAAGCGACAATCCGGCCGCCACCATACCGGGCAGGACGTATCCCCAGGGACTGAGCGCCGCACCCAGCGCCGGCCCGACAATGAAGCCCAGCCCGAACGCCATGCCCAGCATTCCCATGCCGCGTGTGCGACGCTCGGAGGTGGTCGAGTCCGCCACGTACGCGCGCGCTATGACGAAGGCGGCGCCGAGGATGCCGGCCAGCAACCGCGACAGGAAGAGCATCAGCAGGCTTTCCGCCAGGGCGAAGACCAGGTATGCGGCGGCGGTTCCGAGCAGGCAAATCACCATGATCGGGCGGCGGCCGAAACGGTCGGACGCGCGTCCCCACAGCGGCGAGAAGATGAACTGCATCGCCGAGTACGCTGCGATGATGAGGCCCACAACGGCCGGCGAACCGCCCAGATCGCTGGCGAAGAACGGAAGCAGAGGCAGGACGATCCCGAACGCGACCAGATCGATCAGGACCATCCCGAACACGAGCGGCAGCGACCGCCGGCGCTGGCTCATGGCTCCTCCTGCGGAATCGGGCCGGGGTCGTGATCCAAATACCCCTCGATTGCCGGCAGCCGCCTGCCCTCCGTCTCGAGGTGGTGCAGGTGGGCCCGCACCGAGGCCTCCGCCGCCCACGCGAGACCCTCGGGCAGAGAGCCGTACACGGCCTGACGGAGCGCCGCGACCGAGCGTTGACCCGCGCGCAGCGCCTCGACGATCTGCGCTTCACGCTCCCGTCGGTGGGCGGAGCACCAGGCGAGGAGCGGCCCGGGTTCCGCCACCGGCTCGCCATGCCCCGGGTAAACCGACTCCGGTCGCAGGTCGCTGAGTCGCGACACGCTGGCCAGGTAGTCCCGCACCGTCCCGTCCGGGTGCAGGATGACGCTGCTCCCCGTCCCGAGCACCAGATCGCCGGTGAACAGCTCACTGCCTGGCAACCACAGATAGCTCATCCCGTCCCGGGTATGCCCCGGCGTCTCCAGCGCACGGATCGTAGTGCGGCCTCCGTCC
>CAZJXR010000069.1:0-18539 GCA_964550085.1 uncultured Gemmatimonadota bacterium | reverse complement strand
TCATGTATCACGTCGGTCGCCCCGGGGAGGACGGGTTTACGGAGCGGATCATCGCCTCGTGGGGCATCGACGGACACAACTCCCACACCAACATCTGCTCGTCGGGTGCTCGCGCCGGCTACCAGTTCTGGTGCGGCATGGACCGGCCCAGTCCCGACCACGCCAACGCCCGCGTGATCCTGCTCGTCAGTTCGCACCTGGAGACCGGTCACTACTTCAACCCGCACGCCCAGCGCATTATCGACGGCAAGGCGGCCGGTGCGCGACTCATCGTCTGCGACACGCGTCTGTCGAACACGGCGACGCACGCCGACTACTGGCTGCCCACCGTGCCGGGATCGGAAGCCGCGGTGTTGCTGGCGATCGCCAATCACCTCATCCAGCATGACCTGTACGACCGCGACTTCGTGCGCCGGTGGTGGAACTGGCTCGAGTACATGCGGGCCGAGTGTCCGGGCGTGACTCCCACCTTCGAGGAATTCGAGCGAGAGCTCAAGCGACGCTACGCCGAGTACACGTTCGAGTTCGCCGCCCGTGAGTCCGGGATCGAAGCGTCGATGATCGAGGAGGTCGCCGCCGTAGTGGCCACCGCCGGCCACCGGCTGTCGACTCACAACTGGCGCAGTGCGGCAGCCGGCAACGAGGGCGGTTGGCAGGTCGCCCGCACCCTGTTCTTTCTGAACGCCCTGCTCGGCGCCGTCGCCACCGAAGGGGGGACGTATCCGAGCTCCTGGAACAAGTTCGTTCCCCGTCCGATCCGGCTGCCGCGACACCCGGAGCACTGGAACGACCTCAGCTGGCCGCAGGAATACCCGCTCACCATGTACGAGCTCTCCTTTCTGCTGCCCCACCTCGTCAAGGAGGGCCGCGGCAAGCTCGACGTCTACTTCACCCGCGTCTACAACCCGGTGTGGACCAACCCGGACGGATTCAGCTGGATCGAGATGCTGACCGACGAAGACCGCGTCGGCCTTCACGTCGCGCTCACCCCGACCTGGAACGAAACGGCCCATTTCGCCGACATCGTGCTGCCGATGGGCCACAGCTCGGAACGGCACGACGTCCACTCGTACGAGACACACGACGGGCAATGGATTGGCTTTCGGCAGCCCGTGCTGCGAGCGGCGCGGGAACGGCTCGGTGGTGGCCCGATCGACACCCGGGAGACGAACCCCGGTGAGGTGTGGGAGGAGAACGAGTTCTGGCTGGAGCTGTCGTGGCGCATCGATCCGGATCGACGGCTCGGCATCCGCGCCTTCGTGGAATCGCGGGAGCGGCCGGGCGAGCGACTGAGCGCCGATGAGTACTATCGCTACATGTTCGAGAACTCCGTCCCGGGGCTGCCCGAGAGGGCACGCGCCGAGGGGGTGGCACCACTCGACTACATGCGTCGCTACGGTGCGTTCGAGGTGGCAAAGAAGGTCGGCGGTCTCCACGAACGCACGGTGGAGGCGGGCGAGCTGGAGGACTGGGTGGAGGACGAGCTCGGGCGCGTGTACACCCGAGCGCCGCAGCCGGCGGCCGCAAACCTCGCGCCCACCGGAGCCCCCGAAGCGGATCCCGACGGACGCCGGCGAGCCGGAGTCCGGGTGGACGGAGCAGTTCTGCGGGGCTTTCCGACCCCGAGCGGACGCCTCGAGTTCTACTCCTCCACTCTGGTGGCGTGGGGGTGGCCCGAGTATGCCTGCCCCACCTACATCCGCAGTCACGTCCATCCCGGGACGCTGTCGGACGGCCAGCTCGTGTTGATCTCGACCTTTCGTCTTCCGGTGCACATCCACACTCGGAGCGCCAACTCGAAATGGCTGGACGAGATTGCTCATACCAATCCGCTCTGGATGCATCCCGCTGATGCGGACCCGCGGGGGCTCGCCACCGGCGATCTGGTGCGGGTGGAGACGGAAACAGGACACTTCGTGCTCAAGGCGTGGGTGACCGAGGGCATCCGACCCGGCGTCGTCGCCTGCAGCCACCATATGGGCCGGTGGAGGATCGGCCCCCGCGGGCAACGTCAGCTCATGGCCACGGTCGATCTGAGCCGGAACGACGATGGGTGGCGGATCGCGCGGCGGGGGGGCGTCGGCGCATACGAATCCGAGGACCCCGACACCGGTCGCATCTGGTGGACCGACGTCGGCGTTCACCAGAATCTCACCTTTGCCGTGCACCCGGATCCGGTTTCCGGCATGCACTGCTGGCACCAGGCGGTGCGCGTCCGGCCTGCGGAGTCCGGTGACCGGTACGGCGACATCGCGGTGGACGTGAAGAGATCGCACGACCTCTACCGTGCCTGGCTGGCCAAGACCCGTCCGGCGAGCGCGTACTCGCCGGACGGCACGCGGCGGCCCTACTGGCTGATCCGTCCGCTCAAGCCGACGCGGGACGCCTACCGTCTCGCCCGTCCAGCAGCGGCGAGCCCGCACGACGGCGGGCCGCTGCCGGGTTCCGAGCGGGAATCGGCGCCGAATCCGGACCCCGGGCCGGGTCGGGCGTAGCCGTCGCCGGGTAGGCTCCGAAAGTGGAAATCTTCCGGGCTCTCGGCTGTCTGGCCGACCCACCCACGGCTGCGCAACAACCGGTGGCGACGGCGCTCGAGCTGGGCACGATCCCGGAGGCGGACGCCCACTACGAGCTGTTCGATCGACAGCTGTACCCGTACGCGTCCGTCTACCTGGGAGCGGAAGGCATGCTCGGCGGCGAAGCCCGCGATCGCGTGGCCGGGTTCTGGCGGGCGCTCGAGGAAGTACCGCCCGGCGAGGCCGATCACATCACGGTGGTGCTGGCGCTGTACGCGCGGTTGGCGGAGCTGGAGGAGACAACGGCCGGCCCCGCCCTGCGAGCACTATGGCGTCGAAGCCGGACCGCGCTCCTGTGGGAGCATCTGGTCAGCTGGCTGCCCCCGTTCCTTCTCAAGCTGGACGAGCTGGCGCCACCGTTCTATCGGCGTTGGGGTGGCCTGCTCGCCGCCGCCCTGCTCGCCGAACGCGAGCGCCTGGGCGAGCCGGATCGTCTGCCGCTTCACCTGAGAGAGGCGCCGAGCGCGGCCGATCCACGGCACGAGGGGGGCGACGCCTTCATCGCCTCGCTGCTCGCTCCGGTTCGGAGCGGTTTCATCCTCACCCGCTCGGATCTGGCGCGCGCCGCGGCCCGATTCGAGCTCGGGGCGCGGATCGGGGAGCGACGCGCCACGCTCGCGGATCTGCTGGCACAGGCACCCGGGCCGTTTCTCACCTGGCTCTCCCGGCATGCCCGACGGTTCGCGCGCCTCGAGAGCCGTCTGGCGGCGATCGGCGGAACGCGGATCGCCTCGTTCTGGACATCGCGCGCCGACGCTTCGGCGGCTCTCCTCGCGCACCTCGCTCGCCTTCCCGAACGCCACCTCTCCCTCCGGTAGCCGCGAGACGACCGCCTGCCGCGGGCGCCTCCGCCGCGTGGTTCCTCCTGCTTCACGGTCCGTCCCGCCGTCGCGCGCGGTTTGTGCCCGCCACGCGTCCCCGCCTCGTTGAGGCGGCGATGACCGGTCCGATTACCATCGGGAACCGATTGACGTCCCAAACCTCGACCGAAGGGAGCGCATCGTGAAAAAACTGCTCGCCTGGTGTTTCTGCGCTTCACTGGTTCTCGCCGGTCCGCACGCCGCCGATGCCCGGCGCGCCGCCGGTGACTGTGATGGCGGCGACTGTCCGCACCGTGATCCGCATGGGTCGAGGTGTGTGAACTGGCACGAATCCGAGCCCGGCTTCGTGGATTGCTTTTACGCCGATAATCACGTGTACCGTCGCCGGTGCGACTGATCCGTCCGCCGACGCGGAGTGGGCGGCACGGACGCCAGCTGGCCGCGCCGCTCGCCGGGGCGCTGCTTTCGACGTCCTGTGGTGGCGGCCCGGGCTCGAACCGCGACGACATCGCGATCGTCCCCCTCGAGGCGATCGGCGTCGTCCTCGAGCCCGACACGACGGGGGCGACATCCCGACTCGGAGCCGCGTACCAGCTGAGCCTGGATTCCGTTTCCGGACATCTGTACGCCATCGACAAGCCGGTAGCCCGTGTCGTGGAACTCGATCGCAGCGGCACGCCGATCCGGGCCTACGCCTCGCCGGGCGAGGGTCCGGGTCAGCTTCGCTACCCGACCCGGATCGCCGCGCGCGGAGGCACGGTGTTCGTCCTCGACATGGGCAACCAGAAGCTGGTGGGGTACCGGGCTCCGGACTCCGTGGTGACGGAATGGACCCTGCCGCAGCACTATCAGGACTTCGCTCTGTTCGGCGACTCTGGCCTGGCCTTCGTGCCGGGGGCGGCACGGAGCGCGGTCGACCTGTACACGACGTCCGGCACGGCGACTGGAGGCGTTGGGGCCCGGGGCGTGCTTCCCCATCCGTGCGTCGGCTGCCTGCTGGCGGTGCTTGCCGATTCCAGCTTCGCCGTCGTCGAGCCGTTCGAGGGCGTCGTGGTCGTTATCGGGCCGGATCGGCAGCCGAGCCGGAGCCTGCGGTTCGATCGCTACGAGTTCTTCCGTCGCTGGAGGAAGGTCGAAGAGCGGGAGCTGTCTGCCGAAGCGCGACGAACCGGTGATCCGCCGGGAAGAAAGAGCTGGGTGATCGATGTGTTCGGGGCCGGCCGGACCGGTCTTGCGCTCGTGGTCAGCCCGGCCCGCGCGCACGTGGACCCGAACGAGCTGTGGTTGGTCGACGTCACCGGCGGCTTGCAGGCCCGGTATCGGTTCGACCGACCGGGGGTGGGAATCGGTGTGGCCGTCCCTCCTGGCTCGCGGCGCGCGGAGGGAGGCACGGGCGAATTGTTCGCCACCGATGTGGAGACGGGTGGGATCTACCGGTATCGACTGCCCACCGCGAGCTCTAAGCGACCTGCCAGGGCCCCGGCTTCGGCCGATGCGGTTCAGTAGTCTACGGTCCCGACCACCCGCTCGAGCTGTGCTCGGGCGACCCGATACGCGTATTCGGCCATCTGCAGGTTCGCGGCCGCCTCGAGCGCCGCCGCCGCTGCCTCGGTCGCCTCCGAAATCTCGATGGTGCCGGCCGCCGCCTGGTCGGCCTTGATGCGCGCGGTCTGTTCCCGAGTCGCGAGCGCCTCGCGGGCGACCTCGATCGACAGCCAGCTGCGGTCCAGCTTGCGGACCGACTTCTCCACGTCACCTTCGACCCGGCTGCGCACCGAGCGCAGGTGCGCGTCGGCCTCGGCGGCCACCGCGCGCTTTTCGCCCACCGTGTTCGCCCGTTTTCCGAACTCGAACACCGTCCAGCTCAGTCGAATGCCGACGTTGAAGAGGTTCTGGGTGTAAAAGGCGGTCTGATTCTGGTGGATGTAGGTGCCGAACAGGGTCACATCGGGCACATAGTCCAATTTCGTCGCGCTCAGCACCCGGTGAGCCTCTTCGCTCCGTGCCTCGGCGGCTGCGAGATCGGGGTTGCTCTGCATGGCGCCGCTCCGATACACCTGTTCCGGCGTCTCGTCGCGCTCGACGCCTTCCGGCTCGACCAGGTCGAAGCGGGTCCGCGGCGGCAGTCCGAGGAGGATGGCCAGATCGATAGCGGCGTCATCTTCCGCATTCTGGGCCTCCAGCAAGTCCTGTTCTGCCGCCAGCACGCCGGTCCGCGCCTCCAGCGCGACGACCTCCAGAGCCTCGCCGGCCGCCACCGCGGCATCCGCCTCGGTCTGCCGCTCGGTGGCCGCGCGCAGGTTGAGCTCCGCCGCCGCCCGCTGCGTCGCGGCGACGGCGAGGGCGGCGTACGCCTCGAGCACGAGCACGGCGACATCGTTGGAGACCGCGCGGGCGCGAGCCTCGGCGGTTGCCACACCAGCGGCGGCAGCCGCCTCGCCTTCCCCGACCTTGAAGAGCTGTGTGAGTGGCTGAGCGAGGGTCACTGCGAGCCAGAACGGCCTCTCGCCCCCCTGCGCAATCGCCACGCTGTCGCGCGGAATCGGGATGTTGTCGATCTCGCCGAAGGCTCCGCCCGGGATCACGATCTGTTGCGGGTTGTTGTATACACCGTAGTTCACCGTCGTGGAGAGCACCGGAAAGTACGAGCTTTCGACGCTGCTCTTCTCTTCTGCCGCCGCTTCGACCTGCAGCCGCGCGATCGTGATGGCCGAATTCTGGCCGCGGGCCAGGGTGAGCGCCCGGTCGAGCGACAGCACGACCAGGCTGTCCTGGGCATGGGCCGCCGAGTGGCCGAGGGCGAGACCGAGGCTGACGAGGATCGTTCGTCTCATCATCGGAGTTACTCCGCTGTGGGTCGCAAGAACGACGGTGACGTGCGACGCTTCGGGTGGGCCGCCCCGGCCCGAGCGCCCGAAATCGATGGATCGGCCCGGGCTACAAGGTCAGCGACCTGCTAAGCTTGTTGCGCCGCCGACCGGGGTCGCTCGACGAGAATGTAGAGAATCGGAACGACCACCAGCGTAAACGCCATGGCGAAAAGGAGTCCGAAGGCGATGACGGCGGCCATCGGCGACCAGAGCGCCGAGCCAGACAACATCATCGGTGTCAGACCCGCGGCCGCAGCCATCGTGGTCAGGAATATCGGACGCAGGCGGCGCTCCCCGGCGTCCAGTGCGGCGCGCTCGACCGATTCCCCCTCCTCCCGCTTCTCGCGCACGTAGTCGATCAGAATGATCGCATTCCGCACCGTGATTCCGGCCAGACTGACGAGGCCGACGAAGGCGGTGAAGCTGAAGGGGTTGCTGGTGAGGAGAAGACCGAACATGGCTCCGAACAGTGCAAGCGGGATGGAGAGCATGACGACGGTCGTATCGATCAGTCGACGGAACTCGAACATGATGATGACGAGGATGAGAAGGAGCCCGACGCCGAGCGCAGCGGTCAGATTTTGGAATGCCGTCTTCCGGTTGTCGTACTCTCCGCCCCACGCGATGCTGTAGCCGACCGGCAGGTCGAGCCCCGCGATGGCCGGCTCGATCCGATCGACCACCTGCTGGGAGAGGACATCTTCCTTCATCCAGCTCCCCACCGTGAGGGTTCGCACGCCTGCCCGGCGGACGATACGGCCGGTCTCCCACACGGGTCCGATCGTCGCCACCTGACGCAGGGGAACCTTGGCGCCGGTGACCGGGGAGGTGAGAAAGATGTCGGCCACGTCCTCGAAACTCCGGCGACTCTCCGGGTCGAGCCGCAACACGATGTCGATGGCGCGGTGGCCTTCCCAGTAGGTCGAGACGGGGGCGCCCAGGAAGCTGCCGGCCAGCTTCTGGGCGATCCCCACGTTGGTGAGACCAACGCGGTTGGCCACATCCGGATCGATGGCGATGGCCAGCGAGTACGCGTCCTCCCGGTAGTCGGTGTGCACCAGCGCGCTGCCCTCGGTCGTTTCCAGGATGCGGACGACATCATCTCCGAACCGCTTGAGGATCGGGATGTCATCGCCGCTGATGCGCACCTCGATCGGTGACAGCACCGGCTGTCCCTGCTGAAGCGCGCGCGCCACCACCTGCGCCTCCGGAGTCAGCGCCGGCAGCTCGGTACGGAGCCGGGACAACACGCGCGGAGTGGCGCCGACCGAGCGCGTATTCACGATCATCTGCGCCACGTTCAACCCACGCTGGTAGGGGTTGAAGGCGTAGTAGAAGCGGGGCGCGCCACCACCGACGAAAGAGGCGTAGCTCGTGACCTCCGGGTCCTCGGCCAGAGCCACCTCGATGCGCCGCACGGCGGCGTCGGTGGTGGTGAAGCGGCTCCCCTGCGGCAGCCACACCGAGATGGCGAATTGAGCACGGTCGGCAGCCGGAAAGAACTCGGGCTTCACGTGCCGGAACATCCAGCCACCTGCCAGGACCGCGACGATGCCGAGCACGATCGTCGATGCGCGGTGTCGATCCGCAATCGCGATGCCGTGCCGGTACCCCGCTTCCATCAGGCGAAGAGGCTTGAAGCGGGCGGATTCCTCCACCCCGCTCGCCTTCAGTCCCTTCTTGATGAACGTCAGGCACAGGCGTGGGGTGACCAGCATGGCGACCGCGTACGACGTCGACAGCGCGACAGCGACGGTGATCGGAAGGGCACGAATGAACTCACCGGTCGAGCCAGGGAGGAAGGCGAGCGGCACGAAGGAGGCGATGATCGTAATGGTGGCCGTGAGGGCGGGCGATGCCAGCTCGCTCGGCGCGCGCCACGCCGCCTCCTCGGACGACAGACCTTCGTCCAGCTTCTGTACGTAGTTGTCCGCGATGATGATCGCGTCGTCGACCACCATGCCGAGCACGACGATCAGCCCGGCCAGCGACACCTGTTGGAGCTCGATTCCGAGACCGTTGAGCACCGCGAAGGTCACGGCGATGGTGATCGGGATGGCCGTGGCGGCGATGGCCGCCACCCGGATGGGGAGCAAGATGATGGTGACGAGTATGACCGAGGCGATCGCGATGCCGAACTCGCGCAGAAACTCGTTCACCGCTTCCACCACGACCTCGGGCTGGTTGACGATTCGCGTCACCTGGAGGTCGGGAGGCAGCTGGTCGCGCAGCTCCTCCAGCCGGCCATCGATGGCATGTCCGAAGTCGACGATGTTGTTGCCCTGCTGCATCTGAAGCGACAGCAGTACGGCCGGCGCTCCGTTCACCCGGACCACGTACGACGGCTCCTCGTAGCGCCGCTGTACGCGGGCGAGGTCACCGAGCAGGATCGGCTGTCCGGTCGGCGCCGCGCCGATGATCTGACGACGGATCTGCTCTTCGGTCTGATACAGCGCGTCCGGCACCAGCGGCACTTCGGCCATATCGGCCTCGAAGGCGCCGGCGCCAGCGATCGTGTTCATAGACTGGAGGACCTGAACCACCTGGTCGGGCGTGACGCCGTATTGGGACAGCACCTGGGTCGAGCCGGTGAGGTAGATCTGCTCGTTCTGCTCGCCGATACGATCGATCTTGGACACGGTGGAAAGTCCCTGCATGGCATCCTGGATCTCATCGAGGAAGTTGCTGAGATCGCGGTATCCGTAGCGGTCTCCCTGCACGGCCAGCAGTATCGCCACCACATCGCCGAAGTCCGAGTTGACCACCGGTCCGCGGACGCCGGGCGGAAGCTGGGTGACCCTCAGGGTATCGAGCGCCAGGGTGACCTTCGACCAGAACTGGTCCGTGTCCTTCACCCAGTCCTGGAGCGCCACGTTCACCACCACGGTGGCCGCGTAGGTGGTCGAGTACGTGTCGCTCCGGTCGACCTCGGCGTACTCGAACAGCAGATTCTCGATCTGCCGGGTCACCTGTTTCTCGACCTGCTCCGAAGTCGCGCCCGGATACGCGGCGGAGACGAGGCCGTTTCGGATCGTGATCAGCGGATCCTCGCGGCGAGGCATGGTGAAGAGAGCGTGGAGGCCGGCGAGGGCGGCGAGGGCGACGAGCAGAAAGGTAACCTGCGAATGGCGCAGGCTGGCCTTGATCGGGTTCACGCGCCGGTCGCCCTGCCTGTGTCGCGGGCGCTGTCCGCCGCGGGTGACCCGTCGCCGGGCACTTGCGCGCTGTCCGGCGGCGGTTGTGGGGCGGCCGCCTCCGTCGAAGACGCCGTCGTCTGGACTGTGACCGGCAAGCCATCACGCAGGTGGTGCTGGCCGCCGGTGACCACCGGCTCGCCGGCGTTCAGTCCCGACAGAATCTCGATCGTCTGGCCGGCTACGCCCCCGACCTCGACCAGCCGCGAGTACACACGTCGCTGCTGCGGGTAGTAGACGTAGACGAGGGTGGCGCCCTGTGGATCGCGAACGACAGCCTGACCCGGAACGGTCAGCGCCCGCTCGAGCGAATCGCCCACAATGCGCGCTTCGGCGATCATTCCCGGCCGGATGCGGCCGTCGGGGTTGGGGACGCGGATCTTCGTCGTGTAGGTGCGCGACGACGGGTCGGCAGCCACCCCGACCAGCCACACCCGTCCTGCCAGCTCGCCTCCGAGCGCCGGAATCCGCACCGCCGACGAGTCGCCTACCTGTACCTGCCCGATGTCCGCTTCGGGCACCGCGACCGTGATCTCGACCGGGTCGATGTCCATGATCGTGAACACCGGCCGGCCGGGAGCTACTTCCTCTCCCGGCTCGATCTCCCGACGCGCCACCACTCCGCCCAGCGGCGCCCGCAAGGTTGCGTAAGAGAGTTGCGTGGCGGCCAGCTCGGCCTGTGCCGTGGCCTGCCGGAAGGCGGTCTCTGCCTTGTCCATCTTGGCCGGTGCGAGGCTGCCACGATCGAACATGAGCCGAGCCCGAGCGTATTCCTCCGTCGCGTACTCGGCCTCGGCGGCGGCCATGTCGAACTGGAGCTGGTAAATCGACGAGTCGATGCGCGCGATCACTTCGCCGGCTCGCACCGACTGTCCCTCTTCGGGGCCGACCCAACTCACCTGCCCGGCCACCTGAAAGGCGAGCGTTACCGAGCGGCGGGCCTCGACCTGACCGCTCGCCCGCACCGAAGCCGACCGCTGGATCTCGGACGCCGGCGTGACGATGACCGGAACCGGCTCCACCTCGCCCGTACCGCCTCCACCCCGGCAGGCTGTCACGGACAACATCATCGTCGGTAGCAGGGCAGCTGAGAGGGCGCGCTTCACCGTATGTGGCTCCGACTCGGTGGACCCGTACGTTACGAGCTCGAGTGTCGTTCGCAAGGTGGTCCGCCGCGAGACCACGTCGCCGGCGAGGAGGGCGTAATATTACCGGCGCCCCAGATGAATCGAAAGCAAGAAGAGCGCCTCCCGGTTATCTTTCTTCCGCATGAACCCGAGGCTTCTTTCCATGGTCCGAGCCGCGAGCGCGCTGGCGGCGGTCGTCCTCGTCAGCTCGGGCGCCGGAACGCCTCAGGAACGGCTCGGAGCCGTGCATGGCCAGGTGGTTCGGGTACCGGTGAGCGGCGAGATCGAGCTGGGCCTCGCCCCGTTCGTCGAACGATCGCTGCGCGAGGCGGAGGAGGTCGGTGCGGCTGCCGTGATCCTCGACCTCGACACTCCGGGCGGACGGGTGGACGCCGCGTGGGCCATCATCGACGCGGTTCGCGACGCCGAGGTTCCCGTCTTCGCGCTCGTCAATCGGCGCGCCCTGTCGGCGGGTGCCATGATCGCCCTTTCGGCCGATCGACTGTACATGCGGCCGGGGTCCACGATCGGCGCTGCCACGCCGGTGGTCGGCGCGGGCGATAAGGCATCGGAAAAGCTGGTCAGCGCCATGCGCTCGGAGTTCCGTGGGCTGGCCGAGGAGCGCGGCTTTGACCCGAGGATCGCCGAGGCCATGGTCGACGAGAGCCTCGAGGTCCCCGACGTGGTGGAAGCCGGTCGCCTGCTCACCCTTACCACCACGGAAGCGGTCCGGCTCGGGGTGGCGACGGGGCAGGTCACGGATTACGAGGCACTGCTCCAGACCATCGGGCTCGCCGGCGCACCATCGATGGAGGTCCGCCCCAACTGGTCGGAGAAGATCGTTCGGTTCCTCACCAGCTCTGCGGTGGCCCCGCTGCTGCTCAGTCTCGGCTTCCTCGGTCTGCTGATCGAGATCAAGACGCCGAGCTTCGGCTTCGCAGGCGGCGTGGGGCTGATTTGCTTGGCCGCGTTCTTCGGCGCCCGGTATCTGGTCAACCTGGCCGGAATGGAAGAGCTTCTTCTGCTCGCTCTCGGTGTAGCCCTGATCGTCATCGAGGTGGTGGCCGTCCCCGGCATGGGGCTGCTCGGTGTGCTGGGCGGATTGATGGTGCTGGCGAGCGCCTTCATGAGCATGCTCGGCCGCTTCCCGACCTTTGGCGACGTGATCGGTGCCGGTGCCATCATCTCGGCCAGCGTCATCGTGGTCGCCCTTCTCGCCTTCGCCCTCCTGCGCCACTTGCCGCACAGCCGCTCTCTGTCCGGCATTCTTCTCAAGAGTGCGACCACCCGCGACACGGGGTACATCTCGGCCCCGAAGCGTGACGATCTGATCGGCCGCACCGGAACCGCGCTCACCGACCTGCGTCCCTCGGGAACCGTGCGTATCGACGGCGAGCGTATCGATGTGGTGACGGAGGGGCCGTGGATCGAAGGCGGTGCGACCGTCGAGGTGGTTCGTTCCGAGGGGTACCGCCACGTAGTGCGCGAGGTCGCTATTCCGGAACCCGGCACGGACTCAGCATGAGGTGAGGTGAGCATGGAAGGACTGCAGATCGGAACGATCCTGATTTTCTTCGCCGGCCTGGTGTTGCTCATGTTTCTGGTGTGGGCGGTACCGATCGGGCTCTGGATCACCGCCTTCGCGTCGGGCGTGTACGTCCGCCTCTCCAACCTGGTCGGAATGCGCTTCCGCAAGGTCCACCCGCCGAGCATCATTCTCCCCCTCATCAGCGCTACCAAGGCGGGCCTCAAGCTCGACATCAACGCGCTGGAGGCGCATTTCCTGGCCGGAGGCGATGTGCAGCGGGTGGCCAACGCGCTCATCTCGGCGGACAAGGCGAACATCGACCTCCCGTTTCAACAGGCAGCGGCCATCGACCTCGCCGGGCGCGACGTCCTCGAGGCCGTTCAGGTTTCGGTCAACCCGAAGGTGATCAACACCCCGAAAGTGGCGGCCATGGCCAAGGACGGCATTCAGCTGATCGCTGTCGCCCGCGTCACCGTGCGCGCCAACATCAATCGTCTGGTCGGCGGGGCAGGAGAAGAAACGATCCTCGCCCGGGTAGGGGAGGGCATCGTCAGCACGATCGGCTCCAGCGCGTCGCACAAGGCGGTGCTCGAGAATCCGGACAAGATCTCGAAGACGGTTCTGGCCAAGGGGCTGGACAGCGGTACCGCGTTCGAGATCCTGTCGATCGACATCGCGGACGTCGACGTCGGGAAGAACATCGGGGCCGAGCTGCAAACCGATCAGGCGGAGGCCGACAAGCGGATCGCCCAGGCGAAGGCGGAGGAACGGCGCGCCATGGCGGTGGCCAGCGAGCAGGAAAACCGGGCACGGGTGGAAGAGATGCGGGCCGAGCTGGTGCGGGCCGAAGCCCAGGTCCCGCAGGCGATCGCCGAAGCATTCCGGGAGGGAAACCTCGGGATAATGGATTATATGAAGTACCGTAACATACAGAGCGACACTACGATGCGTGAGTCGATATCCCGTGCCCGCCCCGACGATGGCTCGTAGTGACGCTTCTCCGATGATGGCCCGCGTGGGCTCCGGATAGGGCACGACATGCAGCTCTTCGACCTGCTCATCATCGGGGTCATCCTGTACTCGATCCTGCAAGCGGTTCGACGTGCCGTGGCGCCGAAGGACTCGACATCCGGTTCCGCATCCGAAGGCATGGAGCGGTTGGGGTCCGGCGCGGACCGGCCGCGGCTCGAAGCCGAGCGCTCGGCTCGCGCCGCCGCACGCGGAGAGGAAGCGGGCCGCTGGAGGTCTCCGGAATCCGAGCCGGGCCTGCCGCCGGGGCGTACGGGACGGGGCGGCGTGCTGACCGAGCTGCTCGCTTCCGTTGCCGCGCAGCTGGAGGAGCACGCCCGCCAGACTGTCCCGCTCCCATCACCCGAGCCCTCCGGCGGACGCCGGCCCGTCCCGTTGCCCGAGTCGGCACCGACGGCGCCTCGGTTCGCTCCGCCGCCTCGATCCGCTCCGCCCCCTGCCGTTGCGCGCAGCGCCAGCGACTCCGACGCGCCGGCCCGCGCCGCGCCGACTCGCGCGCGGAGCGAGGAGGGGCTTTCCCGCCCTGAAACGGTCCGTCCGTCCCCGGCCGATCCGTTTCCCGGCCTGGCCGACCTGCCGCCTCTTCAGCGCGCGATCGTGCTGGCCGAGGTCCTCGGGCCACCGAGGTCCACGGCGCAAAACCCGTAGCGGCAGCCACTGCGGAGCGCTACGTCGGCGGCTTGATGAGACTCGAACGCGCCATCGGATGCCGGTGGGCCACCAGGCGCCCACCCGCCACCACTTTCCAACGCGCCACGAGGACCGGGTGGACGGCGATTCTCGGTGCCCTGGTCGCGACCGGTCTCCTGCACGCACAGTCTCAGCAGCGAGCGATCGCCGGCCTGGAGGAGCTCAGCGACTCCTTCGAGGCGCTGTCGGAACAGGTCAGTCCCGCGGTCGTGCAGATCGTGGCGACCGGCTTCGCCCCCCTGGCGGGGGCAACCGACCCCCAGGCCGCCTTCTACACGCGGCAACAGGTGGGCGGCTCCGGCGTGGTGCTCGATCCGAACGGCTTCATCGTCACCAACGCCCACGTGGTCGACGGCGCGGCCCGGATTCGCGTCTTGCTCCCGTTGCCGTACACGGACGAGGCGCCGGGTGGTTCGATTCTCAAACCGGCCGCCAAGACGGTGGGAGCGCGAGTGGTCGGGGTAGATCGCGAAACCGATATCGCGGTGCTGAAGGTCGACGAGATGGGGCTGCCCTTTCTCCGTCTCGGCGACTCGGACGAGCTGCGCAAGGGACAGCTCGTGTTCGCCTTCGGCAGTCCGCGCGGCCTCGAGAACTCGGTGACCCTGGGGGTGATCAGCTCCGTCGCTCGCCAGCTGAAGCCGGAGGCTCCGGTGGTCTATGTGCAAACGGACGCCCCGATCAATCCCGGCAGCAGCGGCGGACCGCTGGTCGACACGCGCGGCCAGGTCATGGGCATCAGCACCTTCATTCTGTCGGAATCCGGCGGCAGCGAGGGGCTCGGCTTCGCCGTGCCGAGCAATATCGTTCACAACGTGTTCGACCAGATCCGGCGGACCGGCTTCGTCGTGCGGGGCGAGATCGGCGTGTACGCGCAGACGATCACCCCGGCGCTGGCGGCCGGACTGGGGCTGAGTCGCGACTGGGGAGTGGTGCTCGGCGACGTCTATCCGGGGAGCTCGGCCGACCGCGCCGGCCTTCGCATCGGGGACATCGTGCTGAGCGTCAATTCGAAACTGATGGAGAACGGACGCCAGTTCAACGTCACCCTCTACAACCTGCCCCCCGGGCAGGAAGTCACCCTCGAGGTTCTACGTGGGAGCCAGCCGCTCACCATTCGTCCCCTGATCACGGAGCGCCCCGACGCGCTGGTGCGGCTCGCGCCGCTGGTGACGGCGGCCGAGAATCTCGTGTCGCGCCTCGGTATTCTGGCCCTCGACATCGACTCCAACACCAGCGCCTACCTGCCACCGTTACGGCAGGCGGACGGAGTCGTGGTGGCGGCGTGGTCCCCCGGGGTGAGCGCGGGCACGGAGCTGCTGCCGGGAGACGTGATCTATGCTCTCAACGGGCGTCCGGTCACCAGCCTGGCCGGCCTGCAAACGATCATCGATGCGCTGCCCGCCGGAGCGCCGGCCGTGCTGCAGGTGGAGCGGCGGGGCCGCCTCATGTTCGTCAGCGTCGATCTCTGACCCGCCCCCGCCTCGGCTGATTGCCTACGGTTTCGAGCCGCGGACGTTTTCAGTTGCCGTAGCTGCGGGCGATCGCCTCCAGCCGTGCCTCGATCTCGGCCTGTGGCAGCCACCGACCCCGAACGACGACCCCGGCCTGGCTTCTGATGTTCGCGATGTCATCGAGCGGGTTCTCCTCGACCAGGATGAGGTCGGCGACCTTGCCCTCCTCGACCGTGCCCGAGGCGTCCAGCTCGCCTAGGAAGACGGCCACGTTGCGCGTTCCGGTGGCCAACGCTTCGTACGGGGTGAGACCGGAATCGACCAGGATCTCGAGCTCGTCGAGCGCGGAGTAGCCGGGCACCTGGAAGACTTGCGGCGCATCGGATCCGAGGAGCAGGCCCGCTCCGGCGTCGTGCAGGCCTTTGATCAGCCGACGTCGGATCTCGATGAACAGCAGCGCCCGTTGCGGCGAATACGAGGGGTTGTCGAGAAAGTTGTTCTTGCTGTCGACCCAGCTGTCGACCATCGGTGCCGGCATGTACCGCATTCGCGGCCACTCGGCCATCGAGGCGGCGTCCTCGGGCGCCAGCACGTTCTCGATCAGGGACTGGGTGGGCACGTTCCACACCTCCGCCTCCACGGTCGCTTTCGCCACGGCCGGAATCCTCTCGACCTCGAGCTGCTCCGTGAGGGCGAAACCAAACAGCCCGCCGGATCCAGCCGCCGCGGCGGGGTCGGGAAGGAGCGCCTCCGCATAGCCATCCAGGTGGTCGATCGTCGCCTGCCCGGCCGCCAGCGACCGCTCGAGCCCGACGTCGGCGGACACGTGGCCGGCGAACTCGATTTCGACGCTGTCGGCAGCGGCGACGATGGCATCGTAGCTGGCGCGGCTGAGGCCGGGGTGGAGCTTGAGGAAATCGTAGCCGGCCTGTTTCTGTGCCACCACCATCTGGCGCGCCACATCCGGCCCCGGGACGCTGTTGCCGTTCAGGGATGGGCCGGAGGTGTAAACGCGGGGAGCGAGAAGATCCCCTCTCTCGACCCGCGCCCGCAGCTCGAGGTGCTCGGGCTGGCCGAGCATGCCGCGCACGGTGGTGACGCCGCGGGCGAGGTAGAGGAAGAGCACGTTCTCCATGAACACAGCCCCCCCCGGTCCGTTCGGATTCGGAATGTGGGCGTGCATCTCGGCCAGTCCCGGCACCAGGAACCTGCCGCTCCCATCGATGACCAGAGCTTCGGCCGGTACGGCAACGTGGCCAGTCGTGCCGATGGCCACGATACGGCCTCCCTCCACCAGCACCGTCTGGTTTTCGAGCAGGCGCTCGCGATCCATCGGGACGACGCCCACGCCCACGAAGGCGAGCGTGGTGTCGGACCCGGGCCGGGCAGGGAGGAGATCATCCGATCCCGAGGCAGCGAGGGCGGGTGCCCGAGCTCCGACCACCGCCGCGAGATTCGCGGCACACAGGGCGACGACGACACGAAAGGGCAGCGGCATGATCGGACTCCTCGGCTCGGGTCGTTTGGGCAGTACGCCCGGCCGGGCGAGCTCGCGTGGAGAAGACTCGCGCACCGAGTCTCCCGGCGCGAACGCGCGCGTCGAGGCGCCCGGCCCGAGTTGTCAACAGCTGAGCCCGGCCGACGGTTTACGATGCCGTTCGCGCTACCGCTCCTGGTGCGTCGGGGAGTGCCGGCCGGCCATCCGGCACCGGCTCGGCAGAAGGCGAGTCTGCCAGCAGCGGGTCGAGCACGGGTCCCAGTCGCTTGAACAACGCGGTGGCCAGCGCACTGGTGAAGGTGTAGCGAGCCGCTTCCTCCCCCGGCACGTAGGCGCTGATCACACCGAAAAACCGATCTCCGATCACGAACACGAAGACGGCGGTCCGGCTCACGGTTCGGGAATCGATCAGCCGCCCACCGGGCCCGAACTGCTTGTACTGGTTGTTTCCGGTCCCGGTCTTGCCGCCGATGGCGACGGGAACGCCCTCCGGGTCGCGCACCGCGCCGTGGGCCCGACGCCCGGTTCCTGCCTCCACCACGTCGACCAGCGCTTCCCGCACCACCGCTGCGAGCTCCGGTGACACTGCGCGCTCTCCGGTGGTCGGCCGACGACGCAGGATGGTTTCGTACGGGGTTCCCTCGGCAAACCTCAGCTCGGTGACGCGGACGACCGGATACCGCACCCCGTCGTTGAGGAAGATGCCGACCAGCTCGGCCAGCGCGCCCGGCCGGTCCCCGGAGCTCCCGATCGCGGTTGCCAGGGAGGGTACGAGGTTCGGAAACGGATAGCCGAGCCGCTGCCAGCTGCGCTGGATCTCGAGGAACGCCTCCATCTCCAGCAGAATCCGGATGCGCTGGTCCTGGGCATTCCGGCGTCGCGTATCGAACAGCCACCGGTAAACCTGTCGGCGCTCCTCGCCGCTGGCCGCGATGGTTTCGTTCAAGCTCGTCTCCGGCCGAGCGAGGAGGTAGCCCGCCACCCACAGCTCGAGCGGGTGCATGTACGCCAGATACCCTCGATCGCTCCAGGACACGCCCGCCGGGTCCGCTCTCTCGAACCACCGTTCCGCCGCTCCCGGCGCGATGGTCGATTGGGAAGAATAGGTGGCGACGAACTCCGCAAACTCTTCCAGCGAGCCCTCGGGATCGACCGAGCGAAACACCCACGCCAGACGCTGCGGGCTCAGCCGCCGCCCCCCGACGAGCTGCTCGAACAGCTGCGACCTGTTCTTTCCGCGGTACCGAGCAAAGAAGCGCTGGACGAACTGGCTCCCCTCGTAGTCGACGAAGCGACCGAGCAGTCGCTCCCGTTCCGGGGCGATGGGATCGGCAAGGGCGCGCGCCGCCGAGCCCGGCACGCGGTACGTGTAGTAGTCGGTGATGTCGCGCATGATGCGAATGAAGGCGAGGTTCACCGAGTGCCGGAACGCCTCCCGGACGGTGACTATGCTGTGGTCATACGTGTGGTCGAAATTCGCGAACACGTGCGCGCCGCCGCCGGTCAGGTCCCTCTGGGCGGGGCTGCCCGAATACCGCCGCTCCATGGCCGCTCGAAGCATGGAGGTGAGGGTCGGCGGCGTCCGCGGCTCGAACTGCTCGACCGCCCACGCGGTCAGCGGGTCGGGGAACTGCTCGCGCACCAGGGCCCGTTTCTCCTCCGACAGGGAGTCGAGGTGCCCGTGCAATTGCTCCACGACCTGGAGATACGTGGCGAGCGTGCGCAGCTTGGCGGTCGAGCCGAGCTCGAGGC
>CAZJXR010000068.1:0-18657 GCA_964550085.1 uncultured Gemmatimonadota bacterium | reverse complement strand
GTCGACGTTCTCGCCCCGGGTCTGCTCGGGACTCATGTACGCAACCGTGCCCCGCGTCCCGCCGATCTCATGCACCGGCTCGCCGACCACCTTGGCGATCCCGAAGTCGACGATCTTCGCTACACCGGTGGCGAGGATCACGTTGGATGGCTTGATGTCTCGGTGCACGATGCCGCCGCCGTGCGCCGCGGCCAGCCCCTCGGCGATCTGGATCGCCACCTCCTTCGCCTCCTCGACGGGCAGGGGTCCCTGCTCGAGCCTCTGACGAAGCGTTTCGCCCTCGTAATAGGCCATCGCGATGTACGGGCGGCCGTCCTCGGTATGGCCGACTTCGTAGATCGTCTCGATGTGCTGGTTATCGAGCGCGGAGGCGGCCTTGGCCTCTTCGATGAGGCGGTGTCCGGCCCGTTCGTCGACGCCCAGTTGAGCGGACAGCAGCTTGAGAATGACCGGGCGCTCCAGGACCGGGTCCTCGGCCAGGTAGATGACTCCCATTCCGCCCTGCCCGAGCTTGCGAACTACCCGGTAAGATCCGACGCTTTGCCCCGAAACGAGCTCTGGCGCGGCCCCAGAAGATGGATCGGAGACCAGATGCGCCATGAGTGGCGCGGCGAACTCGTTAGCCGGGGTCTCGAGGAATCGCCCGGCACGCTCACAGGACTCGAGGAGCTCCTCCACTTCCGCCCGCAGGGTCGGGGCACCCGGGCAAGCCGCATCGAGGTATGCACGCCGCTCGTCAGGGGCTCGATCGAGCGCCTGATCGAGGATCCGCTCGAGCCGTTGCCAGCGCTCGGAAGTGCTCGCGTCCACTGCGTGTCCTTCGTTGGAGCACCGAGGGTGCTCGCTTTCCATGGATGTAGCTAGAGCGACGTTTCACCGAGCTCGCGAAACAGCCAACCCCTAGCCTTCACCCAGTCGCGCCGTACGGTGCGGGATGTAACGCCCAGCGCCTCGGCCGCTTCGTCCTCCGTCATCCCGCCAAAGAAGCGGCACTCCACGACCCGACACAGCCGTTCGTTCAAGACTTCGAGTCGCGTGAGTGCTTCGTCGAGGGCAAGCAGGCGATCGGCACGCTCCTCGACGGCGAGAGGCACGGCGTCGAGGCTGACTCGGCGCCGATCCCCTCCGCGCTTCCGAGCCGCATGGCGACGAGCGTAGTCGACCAAGATGCGGCGCATCGCGCGGGCCGCCACGGCGAAAAAGTGCACACGGTCCTGCCATTGCACCCGGGTCTGGTCTACCAGCTTCAGGTACGCTTCGTGTACCAGCGCCGTCGTGTCCAGAGTATGGCCCCGCGGCTCCAGCGAGAGCTGGCGGTGGGCGATCCCGCGCAACTCATCATATACCAGCGGCAGCAGGCGATCGAGCAACCGTCGTCCACTCCGGTCCTCCCTGATCATCGTCGTGATCGCCTCGCTGCTCGCTTCCAGTGCCGTGTCCATAGCTGGCCACCTACGCCAGAGGATCGAATCCGGACCAGTTGTCCGGTTTCCAGCCCCACTTGCGCGTCTGCTCCAGATGGTGCGTCCGGGCGGGCAGGCCGCGTCAAACGTCGCCGGCCCCGCGGACCCGAATTCGATTGCCTAAACCTGACGATCGCTCGCAGGGTGGGCAACGAGCGCGGCCGGCGCGGGCGCCGGTCTGCAGAGCGGGAATCCACAGGTGAAACATGAAGCCACTCCAGACCAGCATACCCCGCGTCGACCAGTCCGATGTCAGGAGCTCTCCCCGGGGACGTGCGTCCGTCTCTCGATGGTCGATCCTGCTGCTGGTGCCGACCACTGTCGTCGCTCTCTCCTGCTCGAGTGACGCGCCGACATCGACAGGGAGTTCTCCGCCTCCACCACCGCCGCCGCGCGCGGAACCCTGGGCGGCCAGGGCTCCAATGCCAACG
Organism: uncultured Gemmatimonadota bacterium; assembly: GCA_964550085.1. Classification (GTDB taxonomy): domain Bacteria; phylum Gemmatimonadota; class Gemmatimonadetes; order Palauibacterales; family Palauibacteraceae; genus JBFILW01. Next base: position 16,763 of record CAZJXR010000068.1, on the reverse strand, counting down.
CCGAGGCTCGGTCTGGCCACCGCCGTCGTCGACGGAAGGGTCTACGCGATGGGAGGTTACGGGGAGGCTAACGCTCCGGGTCTGAGGACGGTGGAGGTGTACGATCCCGCAGCCAATTCCTGGACCAGCGGAACTCCGATGCCGACCGGACGGCGGTGGCTCGCCGCCAGCACCGTGAACGGTAGGATCTACGCCATCGGAGGTCATCGCGGCGTGGGAGCGGCCGGTCTGAACACGGTGGAGGAGTACGATCCCGCCACGGATACGTGGACCGCCAAGGCCCCGATGCCGACGGGTCGGCTGGCCGTTTCCACCGTAGTGGCGAATGGAAAGATCTATGCCATCGGTGGCACTGCCGACAACGTGAATGTACTGACCACAGTAGAGGCGTACGACCCCGCCACGGATACTTGGGAAGCCAGGGCGGCCATGGGAGCGGGACGAGTCCTTGTCGCCGTCGAGGCGGTGGCAGGGAAGATTTACGCCATCGGTGGCGGATCGGACCCCGCCACGGGTGTACCGAGCGTGCAGGAGTACGACCCGGCCGCGGACACCTGGACTTCCAAGCGCCTCATGCCGACGCCGCGTTCGGGTCTGTGCAGCGGCGTCGTCAACCGCCGAATCCAGGTGATTGGAGGCGCCAACGGGGGAAGAGGCGGAGAGGTTCTGAACACCGTGGAGGAGTACGACCCCGCCGCAGACACGTGGAGCGCCGGTCCCGCCATGCCGACGGCACGCCTCGGCCTGTCATGTGCCGCGGTCAACGGGAAGGTCTACGCAATCGGAGGCGCGCTCGAGAGCGCGCCTCCGCATCCTGGCCAGAGGACGGTGGAGGCCTACGATCCGAGCAAATCCTGACGATCGCCGCCGGCCACTCAATCCTTTCGCGAGCGCCGCCAGGACGGCCCGGAGTTCCCCTCCGCGAGCTGGCCACCGCTTGAACGCCTTGTCAGGTGGAACACCGCCGTGTTCGCGCTGGAGGGCTCGCTCCGGGGAATCTCCGGTCCGATGAGGGCGGCGCACCTTCCGGTACCAGCGCCGGAAGTGAGGCCCGCTGGGTTCGAACCCGCGAGGCGTCGCCAGCCCACCCTTCAAGGAGCGGACTGCGTGCTCCGCAGAGGGAGTATCCGGCGCGAACATCCGCGTGTCCACATGGCACCGCGTGCGGGCGACGGCCGACTCCCGGAGCGGAGCACCAGGACGCGACCCCGCGCTGGAGGGCTCGCTCCGGGGAATCTCCGGTCCGATGAGGGCGGCGCACTCACCGCTTGCGAGAGAACCGCCCCTGGTCGCGGTCGGGACTACGCGGCGGTCGCCCAGCCCACCTCTTCAGGGAGCGGGGTCTCGCCGACGAACCGTTCGCGCGACGGGGATGAGACCCCGCAGGCGCAGCCGAGGAGGCTCATCCCCCAAAGCGCGTGGTGAGGAGGGGAGACCCGCTCCCCTTTTGCGAGTGCGAAGCCGCGACCCACGGCCGACTCCCGGGCGGAGCACCAGGACGCGACCTCCCGCACCGGGACGCAACCACAGTTGCGGCCGGCGAGCTACGCCGAGTCGGAGAGGAGGCCGGCGGCGCGCAGGGCGCGGTCGACCCGTGCGCGCTCCCGATCCGTGAGGGGCAACAGCGGTGGTCTCGGGGGGCCGCCATACAGCCCGAGGCGATCGAGCGCTGCCTTGATGGCGGCGATGCCCCCGCGCCCCACGATCGCCTTGTGGAGCGGCCCGATCCGCTCCTGCAACCGTCCTGCCTCCACGGTCCGGCCCGAGCGGAAGGCGCGCACCAGCTCGACGCAGGCGGCGCTCGCCAGGACGGCGACCCCCAGCACCCCGCCGGTGGCCCCGAGCTCGAGCGCCGGGTAGAGCAGCGTCCCCGCCCCGGCCAGCACGGCTCCGTTTCCCGCGCAGCCATCGACCAGGGCGGCCACCGTTTTCAGGTCGCCGGACGAGTCCTTCACGCCCACGATGTTGTCGTGCTCCACGAGACGCCCGATCAGCTCGGGCGCCAGCTCTACGGGAACGTAGCGCGGAATCGAGTACACGATGACGGGAAGCGAGGAGGCGTCGGCGACAGCGTGGAAGTGGGTTCGCAGGACGGCCGGGCTCATCTGGTCGCGGTAGTAGGCGGGCGAGCGAACGAGCACGGCGTCCGCGCCGCGGGCAGCCGCCAGCGCGCAGAGCTCGATCGTGGCCCGGGTCGACTCCGCCCCGCAGCCGGCGATCACTGCCACCCTGGCGGGAGCCTCGGTGCGGGCCGTCTCGATCAGCACGCCGAGCTCGGCCGCGGTGAGCAGCGGCGCCTCGCCGGTCGAGCCGCCGATCACGAGGCCCGCCGGGCGGTAGGTGATCCAGCGCTCCAGGTTGGCGCGAAAGGGAGCGTTCGCTACCCCTCCGCTCTGCTCGTCGAACGGGGTGGTGACCGGAAGGTAGATCCCGTCCAGAGTCAGAATTGCCGAAACGCCTCGTCCTCGCGGAATGAGCCGGCCGCCGCTCCGCCGTTCTCGTTCTCGTTGCCCGCCAGTGTCTGCATGACGAGCTCGAAGTCTGCCGGGCTGGTGGCCGCGGCGCGGGCGACGGAGTAATCGATGACGCCGGTTTCCACCAGCTCCATCAGGTGTTGGTCGAAGGTCTGCATGCCGTACTGCTCGCGGCCATCCTTCATCAGCTCCACGATGTTCTCGATCGGCTTCCCCATCACGATGCAGTCCCGAACCGCGCGCGTCACCTTCATGATCTCGATCGCCGCCGTCAATCCCTTGCCGCCCGTTCGCCGAACGAGGCGCTGACTCACCACGTAGCGGAGCACGTCGCCGAGACGCATCCGGATGAGCTCTTTCTCATCGTCGGGAAACACGGCGAGCAGTCGGCCGATCGCCGCCACCGCGGTCGGGCTGTGAAGGGTCGAGATGACCACGTGTCCGGTGGCGGCCGCTTTCATTGCCGTCTCGATGGTGTCCGGATCGCGCATCTCACCGATCAGGATCACGTTCGGGTCCTGTCGCAACGCCTGGCGCAGGCCGCGGGCGAACGAGTCGGTGTCGGAGCCGACGTCGCGCTGCGTGATGGTGCTCTGATCGTCCCGGTGCAGGTATTCGATCGGGTCTTCGAGGGTGACGATGTGTTTGCGGCAGTTCTGGTTGATCCACGCGATGATGGCAGCCTGCGTGGTGCTCTTGCCGGACCCGGTCGCGCCGGTCACCAGGATGAGGCCGTCATCGGTGTCGGCCACCTGCTCGAGCACCGGCGGCAACTGAAGGCCGTGGATGGTAGGAATCTCCCATGGAATGCGCCGCAGAACGACCATCAGCGAGCCGCGCTGGCGGAGGATGTTGACCCGAAACCGGCCGATGTCGGCCAGCGTCCAGGCGCAGTCGTGATCGGTGAGCTGGTCGATCCGCTCGCGGACCTCCTCGTTCGCGATCACCCGCAGGGCGATGGCCCGGGTCTCCTCGGGAGTGAAGGCCGTCTTGGACAGTTTCAGCAGGTCGCCGTCGATTCGGGCGCGCAGGACGTCGCCCGCCTTGATGAGCAGCGTCTGCGCGCCTCGCTCCACCGCGGCCTTGATCAGTTGCTCCACTTCAGTAGCCCGCCTGCTTGTCGACCAGGTTCTCGAGCGGCTCTCCGGCCAGGTAGTGCCGGATGTTCCGCTCCACCAGCTCGACCTCGCGTTGCCAGAACCTCCGGGTGAACGCCCCCGTGTGCGGTGTGATTAGGACGTTGTCGAGCTCCCACAGGGGACTGTCCGGCCCCAGCGGCTCGGTGGCAAACACGTCGAGCGCCGCCCCGCGGAGATGTCCCTCACGTAGAGACGCGACGAGCGATTTCTCGGTCACCAGCCCGCCACGGCTCAGGTTGATCAACACGCTTCCTGGACGCATGCCGGCGAGCTCGCGGGCGCCGATCAGCTCCCGCGTGGACTCGGTCTCGGGAAGCGCCAGCACCACGTAGTCGGAAGCCGCCAGCAGGTCGGAGAGGGCGTCGGGACCCCACAGCGCATCGAGTTCCGCGGGCTTCGGCCCGGCACGACGGCGAAGACCGACGACCCGCATGCCGAGCGCGGTCGCCTTGCGCGCGACCGCCCGGCCGATGCCGCCGTAGCCAATCACCCCCAGGGTAAGACCGGCGACCTCGCGCAGCGGACTGTCGGAGCCCGCCATCGCGTCGTAGCGCCATTCGTGTCGCGCTTTGCCGGTCGCCGCCATGTCGAAGCCGCGCCCGAAATAGAGGATGGCGGCCGCCGCCCACTCGGCCAGCGGCTCCGCGTGCAGGCCGGCCGAGTTGGTGAGCAACACGTTGCTGTCGCGAAGCTCGGGAAACAGCGACCCGCCCACCCCGGCGGCGGCAGAGTGGATCCAGCGCAGACGATGGGCCGACGTGAACACTTCGCGCGGGATGCCGAACCCGAGGTACACCTCCGCCTCCCGGGCCTCCTCGATTATCTTCGGCGGCGCCGAGCGAACCCCATCGCCGGCGGCGCGGCCCGGGACCGGGAGGGAGCTGACGCTCCACCCCTCTCCTGCCGCGGCGGAGATGCGCTCCACCGCCCACGCGGGTATCGTCCACAGCGGATACCCGGGTGCGTGCATCCAGACGACGAGTTTGCGGGTCACGTTTCCGGTGTGCGTCTATTTCGCCTGGGCGGACCGCACCGTCGCCATCCCGCCGAGGCGATCGAGGAGGCGGCCCAGCGCGACGTCGTCGATCTGGACCCGATAGGTAAAGGACGAGGCGCCCTCGTGGCGCTCGAAGCCGAGCAGGCGCGCATCGTAGGCGGCCTCCGAAAGCGCCGCCTCGATCGGGACCCGGTCCGGCATCGCCGTCGTCATGCGGATGGTGAGGAATCGCACCCGCGTCTTCTCGACGCCGCGTCGCTCGATCCACCTCTCCACTACCAGGACGAAGAGGACCAGCGCCGTCGAACCGACGGCGATCACGTAGGCGCGCACTCCGACCGTCATGCCGATCGCCGCCACCACCCACAGGGTGGCGGCCGTTGTCAGCCCGACGACGCTTCCGCGCAGCACGATGATGGTGCCGGCGCCGATGAAGCCGATTCCGGTGACGACCTGGGCCGCGATCCGAGCCGGATCGGCGCGGATCAGCTCGTGCGGGGCCACCGTCGAGGCCATCACGATCGAGACCTCGGTGATCAGCTCGGCCCCGATGCAGATGAGGGCGTTGGTGCGCAGTCCGGCCGGCTTGTCCGAGAGCTCCCGTTCCAGTCCGATCGCCCCGCCGAGGACGAGCGCCAGGGCCAACCGGCCGAGCACCGGAAGCTCGAGCACGCTCATCCACGGGGGGAGGGAGATCCCGAACAGCTCCACGGCCGATCCGCTATGTCCTCGCCCGCGAACCGACCAACCGGCGACCCAGCCCCATACGACCGTACGCTTCCTCGATCGTCTCGCGTGCGATGGCGCGCGCCCGTTGCGCCCCGTGGTCGAGAACTTCGTACACGCGCTCCGGGTGTGCGCGGAGCTCGGCCGCCCGCTCGCGGACCGGCGCCAGCTCTGCCGCCATGTGACCTGCCAGCCGTTCTTTGCACTCGACGCAGCCGATGGTGGCCGTCTGGCACCAGATCTCGATGTCGCCCCGTTCGGCGTCCGGGGTGAAGTGGCCGTGGAGCGCGTAGATGTTGCACACGTTCGGGTTGCCCGGGTCGTCGCGCCGCACCCGGGCCGGATCGGTGACCGCGGTCCGGAGGATGGCGCGGATCTCTTCGGGGGGGGCGAGCATCGGAATCACGTTGTCCTGCGACTTCGACATCTTCGACGCGCCGTCCGTGCCCAGGATGCGCGCCCCGCGCGTGATGAGTCCCTGCGGCTCCGGAAAGTATTCGCCGAACCGCGCATTCCAGCGGCGGGCGACCTCCCGCGCCAGTTCCAGATGCTGGAGCTGGTCCTGGCCCACCGGCACCAGCTCCGCCCGGTAGAGCAGGATGTCGGCCGCCTGGAGAACGGGATAATTGAGAAGCCCGGCCGGCACCGACTCCTGGCGGCCGGCCTTGTCCCGGAACTGAGTCATGCGCTGGAGGTCACCGAGCGGGGTCACCGTGTTGAACAGCCATTGGAGCTCCACGTGCTCCGGAACGTCCGACTGCACGAAAATGATCGCCCGTTCCGGGTCGATGCCGGCGGCCAGGAGGGAGACGGCGAGATCGAACACCCGCCCGGGCAGATCCTCGGTCTCGTACGGGATGGTGATCGCGTGCAGGTCGACGATGCAGTAGATGGTGTCGTACTGGTCGACCAGTGCCACCCAGTTCTTGATCGCGCCCAGATAGTTCCCGATGTGCGCGTCTCCCGATGGCTGGATGCCGCTGAACACGCGGCGGCGGGCGCTCACGCGCGGCGCAGCGAGTGGAGGGGGCGGTCCGCGGGTGGGCGATCGACGGGCGCGGGATCTCCGACGGCCGCGGGATCTCCGACGGCCGCGGGATCTCCGACGGCCACCGGATCTCCGACGGCAGGAGCGCTTGGAGTAAGTGTAATCATCGGGCTAAGTTAGGCGCACCATCAGGGTCGAGCAAGCGAACCTGTCGCGCGAGCCCGAACGCACCGGCAACCCAGTGGGAGAGGGGAGATGATGACCGGTTTTCCGACCATCGATGCAGAGGATCGCTCCCTGCTGAAGACGGCGCGGACCGCCGCAGCACGGGCGGTCGAAGTGCACGGGTCCAGCCCCACCGACGGAGAGTGGAACGAGAAGGGGCGGGCCGACTTCGTGACCGAAGTCGACCTGGAGGCCGAGCGGTGCATCGTCGAGACGATCGAGGCCGCCTTCCCCGACCACGCGATCATGGCCGAGGAGGGTTCACTCGCCGAGGGCTCGCTGGAGAACACCATCGGGTGGTTGATCGATCCGCTCGACGGCACGACGAACTGGCTGCACGGCTACCCCGAGTACGCGGTGTCGATCGCTGCCCTCGACATGGTTGGCCTCCGGGTGGCCGTGGTGGTCAACTCGGTCACCGGCGAGCGGTTCGAGGCCGTGCGCGGTGCCGGCGCCCGGCGCAACGACGAGGCGATCGGCGTCTCCATCCTCACCGAGCTGGAGGGAGCCCTGGTCGGCACCGGCTTCCCGTTCAAGAAGCTCGAGCTGCTCCCCCTCTACCTCGAAACGTTCACCCGGGTGATCTCGACCACCAGCGGCGTGCGCCGGGGCGGGGCGGCGGCGCTCGATCTGTGCGACCTCGCCTGCGGCCGACTGGACGCTTTCTGGGAGTTGTGGCTGATGCCGTGGGACGTGGCCGCCGGGGCGCTGATCGTCGAGGAGGCGGGCGGCGCGTTCATGCCGCTCGACCTCCAAGGGAGGGATGCTCCCGGCGCCGACGATCCCGAGGCCTTCCACGGGGCCGAGCTGCGAGCGGGCGGCTTCCTGGCCGCCGGACCCGGAATCCTGGCCGAGTTTCGCGCCCTGGTCGAGGGACGGCGGTAGCGTCCGGCGTTTCGGCCCGCCAGTTCGCGACGCACCGTCTCGTCCCGCGTCGGCGGCACGTGCCGCGCCCGCGTCAGCGGACGCCGGCGACCGGGTCGCGCGCCGGGCGATCCCGCGCGAGCGCGTCGAGCACTGCCTCGGTGAGGGGCTCGGCGCTGAACCGGATCGGATCGGTGGCGGGGAGCCCGGTCGCCTCGCGGGCGGCGTCGATCGCCCGCCGGGCATCGGCCTCGGACATGTTGTAGCTGTTGGCCGCCAGACCGATCACCCGGCTCGCGGACTCCGGGCACACCCACGCCATCGCCTCCTCGTACAGGCGCACCACCTCGTGGATCGGCGGGATGCGCACCCAGTCGTAGCGGCCGCCGTAGATGAAGGGCCGGCCGGGCATCCAGCACAGGATCATCGCGTCGGGCATCGAGCCGTGCATCAGCCCGAGGGTGACACCCGAATAGCTCGGGTGCAGGAGCGAGCCCTGCCCCTCGACCAGGACCACGTCCGCGTCACGCGCCGCGTCGAGCGTCAGCAGCTCGGCGGCACCCGAGATGAAGTCCGCCACCACCGCATCGACCGCGATGCCGTGGCCGTCGATGAGGATCCCCGTCTGCCCCGTTCCCGCGAAGGTCGCGCGAACGCCCCGCTCCAGCAGCTGCTGCCGGAGGATGAGTGCGACCGTCATCTTGCCCACGTTGCAGTCGGCTCCCACGGTGAGCAGCCGCAGCGCGTCGGTGTGTCGCGCCTTGCCGGTCCCGATCGGGAGGTTCGAGGGCGGCAACCGCAGGTCACGAATCTCCACCCCGCGCCGCTGTGCCAGCGCGTGCAGCTCCGGCTCGTGGCTGATCGCCGTGTGCAGGCCGCTCCAGATCGAGAGGCCCGCCTCGATCGCCTCCCGGAGCAGCGCTCTCCACGTGTCGGGCAGGGCGCCACCGGGCGGGGCGATGCCGATCAGGAGGGCGGTCGGTCGCGGCTCGACCCGCAGCGCATCGGCGAGGGTGGCGAAGATCGGGATCTCGCCGCCGAAGCCGAGCACATCGGCCGCCGTGCGACCGGCCGACCGGGAGTCGACGATCGAGGCGATCTGGTCCGGGATGAAGCGGATCGCACCGGTAGCCGTTTTTGCGGCTTCCGGGTCGAACTTGCCCTCGGCCAGGACTACGAAGCGGGGTCGGTTGCGGAAAGCTCCCTGGTGGCCGGAGCCGGCCGGGCGTGGAACGTCAGCCCCCACGCTCTCCTTCGACCTCGAGCGGGTCGGATTCTTCGGCCACGATCTCGGCCTCTCGCACCTCACCGCCCGACTCCAGCGCCTTGCGCGAGGCGTCGCCATCGCCACCGGACGGCAGCAGGCCCATCTCCTGCTTCAGGGCGAGCAGGCGGTCTTCCACGTCGGCGTCGCCGCCCGGCTCGAGGGCCAAGAACTCGTGTTCGAGCGTGTCACCCTCCAGCTCCGCCGACACCTCGGCCGCCGCCAGCGCCTGGCGCTCCTGCGTCTCGATCTTCTCGACCATCTGGTCGAAGGCGCGGAAGGCGCTGCGGTCCTGGATCCCGGCCATCGTATCGTGGATGCGGCGCTGTGCCTGCGCCCGCTTCTGCTTGGCGATGAGGAGGTTCTTCTTCCGCTTCGCTTCCTCGATCTTGGCGTTGAGCTGTCGCAGGGAGTCCTTGAGCCGCTCGGTCTCCTCGCGGTGCTGGCTCCACTGGATCTCCAGTTCCGCGGCGTTGGTGGCGTGCTCCTGGCCGCGCATGAGCGCCTGCTTGGCAAGGTCGTCACGCTGCTCGCGGACGGCGAGTCGGGCTCGCTTCTCCCATTCGTGCGCCTGCTTGCGTTCGTCCTGAACCTGGGCTTTGAGCTTTCGCTCGTCGGCGATGGCCACCGCGACCTCCTGCTTGGCCTCCGCCAGCTGCCGACGCATGTCCTCGATGATTTGCGTCAGCATCTTCTCCGGGTTCTCTGCCCGGGCGATGAGGTCGTTGATGTTCGAGCGAATGAGCCGAGACAGTCTATCGAAGATGCCCATCGTTTCAGTCCGTCTGGAGGGCGTGTCTGTACGAGCTGACGGCGAGTGAGATACTCTCGAGCGAAGCCAGGAACTCGGAGTAGTCGAGGTTCTCCAGCTCGAGGGCATCGGTCAAGATGAGTTCGCCATCCTCGAGTCCGTACGATCCGTGAATGAGGTCGGTGGCGTTGAGCTCGAGCAGGCGGCGGAAGGTGGCCAGCTGCTGCTTCTCATCCTCGGGGGCCGCCATCAGGCGCGAGCGCATGACGAGCAGCGGCGGGGAGTAGCTCACCGCGATTGGCGGCTCGGCGGCGCTCGAACGGACCAGCCACAGCCCTTCGTCGATCTCCTCGGCGTCCATCTCGGAGCGGATGAGGAAGCTCTCGATGTCTTCGCGGCTAATCATGGGCTCGTTGTCCTTTGTCGGAATGCTCTGGTCGGTCCACGACCGTCCGGTCTGCCCCCCCGTACGCTGGCTCCGGAACGCCGGTTTCACCGGCACGGACCGCCCCGGATGCCCATGGCCTAGAAGGTTAATCGTAACTTCCGGGTGTGCCGGGATCAACGCCGAACTGCGGCTTCGCGAGGCTCCCCGCCGGGGCCGGCTCCCGGACGGTCGCCAACAGGTCTCCGCCGGCGCTCCACCAAGGGACCCGGTCACCGAGCAGCGTCCGAGCCAGCCGATCCCGTATATTGAGAGGTGAATCATGGATCGAGATCTTCAGCCACTCGAAGACGAGGTAGGGTAGCGATGTTGGATGTGCGTGACTGGCGGCGAAACGTGCGGCTGATCGCCGCCGTCGGGCTGACGGCCGCCATCAGCGCCTCGGGGTGCGCGACCGCCACCACCACCGTGCAGAGCGGGACGGCAGGCGCCGGCACGGGGGGCGCCAGCGCGGCGGGCGGCGCTGTGAGCCGCGGCGCCCGTGCGGCCAGCGCCGACTACTGGGTGTACGTGGCGAACGAGTCGTCGGACATCGTCAGCCTGCTGCGCTTCGGTGCGGACGGGGCGGTGAACGAGAAGTCGATCCAGATCGGATACATCCCGGCCGACCTGGACGGAGCGCATGGCCTCTCCGTGTCCCCGGACGGCCGCTATTGGTACCTCACCACCGCGCACGGCACGCCGTGGGGTCGGCTGTGGCAGTACGAGACGGGCACCGACTCCCTGGTGGCCTACGTCGAGCTGGGCCTGTTTCCGGCCACCATCGGCCTCACACCGGACGGCTCGACCGCATTCGTCGTCAACTTCAACCTGCACGGTGATCCGGTCCCCTCTTCGGTGTCCATCGTCAACACGGAGCCGCTGGCCGAGATCGGGCAGGTGGTGACGTGCGTGATGCCGCACGGCAGCCGCGTGTCCCCACTCGGCACCTTCGCATACTCGGTGTGCATGCACGACGACGAGCTGGTGGAGATGTCGACCTGGTCGCTGGAGGTCACCCGCCGCATGGCATTGCAACCGGGTCATGAGGGGCTCACGGCGGAAGGAGCGGCGGCCGCCCAACCTCCGTCGGTGGGAATGGCTGCCGGAGAGATGTCCGGCATGCACGGCGATGGGCCGACCTGCAAGCCGACTTGGGTCGAACCGTCCGCGGATGGGCGCTTCGCGTACGTGGCTTGCAACGGGAACGGCGAGGTGCTGGAGGTCGCCCTCGAGGACATGACAGTGGCGCGGCGATTCCCGACCGGCAAAGCGCCCTACAACCTCGAGGCGACGGAGGACGGACGCCAGCTGATCGTGACCAACAAGGGCGCGCAGTCGATCAGCGTGATCGACCTCGCGGCCGGGACCGAACTGGCCCGCCTGCCCACCACCCGCCCCATACCGCACGGCGTCGTCGCCACCCCGGACTCGCGCTTCGCCTTCATCAGCAACGAGGCGATCGGCTCGACCTTCAGCACCGTCGACATCTTCGATCTGCAGGCGCTCGAGCTGGTCGCCAGCGTGCAGGTCGAGCACCAGGCGGGCGGTATCGCGTTCTGGAAGATGGAGTGAGCGCACTCCGCAAACTGCAAGGGCGCTTGCAATTCACACCGCTCCGGCGGCGACTTCCGCCGCCCTGACGGCCGGTCGCCCTCCGGCCCGCTTTTTCCCGACTCCAGCCTCACCCCGCGACCCTGTAGCGCCCGACGTGCGCCGCCGCCGCGGGCAGGGCCGGCATGGCCTCCGCTTTGCCCGACAGCCCCGAGATTCCGCCTTCCAGCAGACGGCATCGATCGACGACGCGGCGAACCCTTCGACAACGAGGCTGTGCGATGCGAAACAGGATCCCCATGGTGGTCGCGCTTACCGGGCTGTTGCTTTCGCCGGCTGCCCTGGCGGCGCAATCGAACAACGCCACCATCAACGCGACGGCCAACGTGCTTACTCCACTGGACGTGACCGCCGGTGCGGCTCTCGACTTCGGTAACGTGTTCCCGGGCGTGAACGCCACCGTCGATCCGGTCACCGACGCCAACGCCGGTCGCTGGGACGTCGCCGGCGCCTCGCGGGCGGGAACGGGCTACGAGGTCACCCTCGACTACACGCTCCCGGCCACCCTGTCGGATGGCGGCTCCAACACGATGCCGATCGTGTTCAGCTCGAGCTCTTCTTCGTACGGCACCACGCAGGGATCGTCCACCACCGTCGACCCGAACAGCCAGCAGACGGTGAATCTTCCGACGAGCGGCAACATGTCGGTGTGGATGGGTGGCGAGGTGCAGCCTCCGACCAACCAGGCGTCGGGCAGCTACAGTGCCGGCATCACCCTGACGGTCAACTACACGGGCAACTAGCGCCGCCGGCTCAATCGAGCACGGTAGGACGTCTCACGCCGGCGGCGGACTTATCCGCTGCCGGCGTGTCCCTTTTTGTCGGAGGGCCATGGGTCGAGCGGTGAGGTGGGGCCGGACGGGCATGCTCGTGGCGATCACCGTCGTCACCGTGGCGTGGCACGTCCTGCCGCCGCTCCGAGTCCAGCGCCAGCAAAACCTGGACTTCCAGCAGCTTCTGCCCGGGGCCCCGAACAGGGTGGCGTGGAGCGACCCGCTGCGCGCCGGCCAGTACCAGGTGCGGGGCGACGCGAATGCGGAAGTGCTGATCGACTTCCTCCTCCCGCCCGACCTGCTACGTAACCGGGCGACCCCGATTCCGCTCACCTTCGGTCCGGGCGACGCCGCGTTCGCCCCCGACGGCAACCTCGCATCCGCAATTCCGTTCGATCCCAGCGTGCCGACCACGGTCCGGCTCCCGGCCAGCGGACGGGGCTTTATTCTGATCGGCGGGACGGCCAATCCCCCGGTGCAGGCGACGACCGGGCGCTACAGGGCGCGTATCTCCCTCACCGTCACCTATACGGGTAACTGATGACTGCTAAGCCACTTACAAATGTTCTGGTGGCCGGCATCCTTCTTGCCGCCGTGGTCGGAACCGGCTCGAGCGTGCTGGTGGCGCCCCATCACATCTTCATGGACCATCGGGTGCGGTCGGGAACCATCGAGCTGTACAACCCCAGCGATCAGACGGAAGAGGTGTCGATCGAGACCGTATTCGGGTATCCGGCCACCGACAGTGCGGGCAGACTGTTCCTGTATACCGCGCCCGATCGCGTGGGAGCCGCCGACGCACGTTCGGCCGCGGGCTGGATCCGCGCCTTCCCGCGCCGGATGACGATCCGGCCGGGCGAGCGGCAGACGGTGCGACTGCTGGCCGAGCCCCCGGCCGCGCTGCCGGACGGCGAGTACTGGACGCGGGTGGTGGTGCACTCGAAGGGCCAGCAGCTGCCGGTCGCCGGGGTGAGCGATACGACCACCATCCAGGTCGGGCTCGACCTCGAGGTGCGGACCGTGATCGCGCTCACCTACCGAAAGGGCGAGGTGTCGACCGGAGTGCAGATATCGGAGCTCGCGGCGTCGATCGTGGACGACTCGCTGTTGGTGCGCCCCCTCCTGCGGCGGCAGAGCGACGCGGCCTATATTGGCCTGCTGCGGACCGAGCTGGTCGACGCGTTCGGCAACGTGGTCCGCGAGTGGGAGAACCAGGTGGCGGTCTACTACGCGCTGCACCGGCAGCTCGCGTTCGGGCTCGGCGATCTTCCCGAGGGTCCCTACTGGGTACGGGTCACGGTGGCGACGGACCGCTCCGACGTCGAGCCGGAGAACCTGCTCCCTGCCCAAACGGTGCGCGACTCGGTGCTGGTCGTCCGGTGAGAAGGGCTCGACGTCTTCGGGTCGGGGCGCTCGCGCTCGGCTGCCTGCTCGGACATTCCGCCGCCGCGTCGGCGCAGAACAGCGCGACCATCATGGCCCGCGCCAACGTGGCCGTGCCGCCGATCAACGTCACGCCACTTCGAGACCTCCAGTTCGGCAATGTGCTGCCCGGAACGCCGGCGTCTGTCGCCCCGACCGATGGCGCCTCGGGTCAGTACCGCGCCACGGGCGGCCCGCTGGCCCAGGCAACCCTCTCCTTCAGCCTCCCGAGCGTGCTCTCGACGACGGGGCCCGTGCAGACGATGGCGATCACCTTCCCGAGCACCTACGCGCGGGCCGGGTGGATCAACAACCCGAACTTCCTCGCGCTGAGCTTCGACCCGACGGCCGGCACCACCATCCCGTTCAGCCCCGCTACTCTCGGCTCGACCCTGTACGTGTGGATCGGGGGTCAGGTGAGCCCGAGCGTGAGCCAGCAGGCGGGTCTCTACCAGGGGACGATCGTCCTCACCGTCGCCTACACGGGTTCGTGACATGCGCCGGCCGGGCGGCGGTATCCTGGCGACGCTGGCGACGGTTCTGTTCACCGGTTCCCTCTTTCCACCGGCCGTAGTCGCATCCGCAGTCCAGGAGGCGCCGGAGGAGCAGGCGCCCGAGCTCGAGCCAGTCCTGCTCGAGATCCAGCTCGGCCGGCTGGCCGCCCGGACGGTGGCCGCGTATCGCTCCGGCGGCGCCGCCTTCCTGCCCCTCGACGAGCTGCTCGCCCTCGGTGAGGTCGCGCACTCGATCGGGGGGGACGGGGTGCTCGAGGTTACCTGGCAGCCCGGCAACGTGTCGATTCGGGTCGACCCGGTCGCAGATACGGCGATGGTGGCCGGCGAGCCCGTCGCCTACCCGGCCGGGAGCGTGGTGTGGAACGGCGAGGGACTGTTTGCCAATCCGGCCGTGCTGGAGCTCGTGTTCGGGCTCGAGGCGCACACCAACTGGAGCAAGCTGATCGTCCTGATCGGCAACCCGGAGCGGTTTCCGCTCTACCGCCGGCTCCAGCGCGAGGCCCGCCGCGATGTGCTGCTGGAGACGTGGCAGCGCCCGCCGCCCGCCCTCACCCTGGGCGACGCGCGCCCGCCCTTCGACGGCTTCGTGGCCGATTGGAGCGCCCTGTACAGCCTCGAGGACCCGGCCAACACGGCCGCCTACCGGCTCGGCGTCGGAGCGACCGTCCTCGGTGGCGCGCTGGCGGTCACCGGACAGAGCGACGGACCGGTCGCACACAGCTCGAGCCGGCTCGACGTCACATATCTCCAGGTGTGGCGGGACCAGGATTGGCTGCGCCAGCTGCGGCTCGGAGACGCGCTCAGCACCGGCGCCCAGCCGCGCAGCCTGCGCGGCGTGAGCCTCACCAACACCCCGTTCGTGCGCCCGAACGCCTTCGCTACCGCTTCGGTACTGGGCCGCGCCGGCCCCGGGTGGGAGATCGAGGTGCGCCAGGCCGGCCAGGTGATCGACTTCAGCCAGGCCGACGAGCAGGGAAGCTACGCGCTCGACATCCCGATCCGTTACGGGCAGAACCCGATCCAGGTGGTCGGGTTCGGTCCGCACGGCGAGGTGGTGACAGCCGACCACCTGGTCGAGGTGAGCTTCAATCGACTGCCGGGACACACCTTCGAGTACGGCACCAGCGCCGGTCAGTGTCGCGACGCGCGGTGCGAAGCGACCGCGAACCTGGACGCCAACTACGGCGTCAGCGACCGGCTGACGGTGCGGGCGGGGCTAGACCAGTTCTGGCGCGACACCCTTCCCGGCCTCTTCCACCCCTACGCCGGGATCACCGGCGCGCTCACCCCGCAGCTCGAGGCAGCCGCGCAGGCGGTCGGGAGCGGGTTCGTGCGGGGAATCGTCAACTACTCGCACTCGATCAACCTGCGGGGCCGGGCCGCCTACACCGACTTCGTCGGCTCGCCCGTGCAGCCGATCCTGACCAGCGACCGGCGCGAGCGGACCCTGGAAGGCGATGTCTTCATTCGCTTCCCGGGCATCCTGCGCGACTTCTTCTTCCAGGGTGCCGGACGACACGAGTGGCTGCGCACCGGATCGTTCACCCGGCTCCTCGGGGATCAGACGCTCCAGTTCGACATGGTGCGTCTGAACCTCGGTCTCGTGTTCGAGCGCGAGCGTTTCGAGACCGGAGCGGCGCGGACCGATCTGTTTCAGGTCGCCGGCGTCACGGCCATGACCCGCCCGTTCGGGAACGAGCCGATATGGATCCGGGGCGAGGTGGAGACGCGAAATGCGCAGGAGTTGTGGCGCGTTGCCGGGCAGGTCGCCCGCCAGCTCACCCGCGAGCTCCGGCTCGAGGTCGGCGGACAGTGGTTCGCCTCCGTCGGCGCCGGCGCCTTTCTCGCCATCAACGCGCAGCTCCCCTTCATGCAGGCCATCTCGCAGAGCGAGCTGTCCTCATTGTCGGGCGGCGTCACCACCTCGCAATACTTCCAGGGGACCGTGCAGTGGGATCGGGTCGGCAACCGGCTGGCGTTCGGTTACCTACCGGGACTCCAGCGCGGCGGCGTCGCGGGCCACGTGTTCCTGGACGAGAACGCGAACGGTGAACGCGATGCGGGCGAGCTTTCCATCCCGGGCGTACGCGTGTACGCGGGGCTGTACGGGGCCCAGACCGACACCGCGGGCTTCTACGGGATCTGGGACCTGGTGCCGTTCGAGCTCCACCGGCTGCGGGTCGACTCGATGTCGATCGACAACCCGCTCTGGGTGCCGATGTTCGCCGACATCGAGCTCCCCGTCACCCCCTCCTCGTACCGCGAGATCGACATCCCGATCGTGGTCGGCGGCGAGGTGAGCGGTCGGGTGATCGTGCGGCGCGGCGACGGGAGCGAGGTGGGCTTCGGCCCCGTCGGTTTGACCCTGATCCACCGCGGCACCGGCCGGCGCACTCCTCTCGAGTCGTTTTCCGACGGAGAGTTTTACGCCTTCGGCGTCGCGCCCGGCGAGTACGAGATCACCACCGACCCGGAGCAGCTCGCCGCCTACGGGCTGCGGGCGGAGGCGCCGGCGATCCCACTCTCCCTCCCTGCCACCCCGAGCGGGCCCCGGGTGGAAGACCTCGTCGTGGTCCTCATCCCGATC
>CAZJXR010000067.1:0-18681 GCA_964550085.1 uncultured Gemmatimonadota bacterium | reverse complement strand
AGTTACACTACATCTTCGCCTGCCAGTGACGGTGGCAGTTTTCTTGCCCCTATCCCGTCCGGCATCCGTACGATCAAACACCTCGATGCAGTCGGACACACGGCGGAGCCGCACCGGGGGCGAAAGCTCCGGAGCCGATGAAACCGCAGCCGGACAGATAACATGTCAGAATCGGTAAGGGATCTCGAACGCGGGAGTCGGGCCACGCGGGGAAGTACGGGCGGCCGCACCGCGTTCAACGGGGATGATGGGAAGGCGCCGCCTCCGGCCTGGCTGCGCGAGGTGGAGGACCGCGAGGTCGCCTCACGGAATATCGCGGCACACGAGGCACGCGAGTTCGAGGCCGGTCCTCGAGCCGGGAGCATGCCGTTGGCGAGCCGTTCCGGCAACGGGGCTTCGGCCGCTCTCACGCTTCCGGTGCACGCCGAATCTCTCGAACAGGGTATCGCTCTGCTCCGCGAGGAGGCACTCGAGTGCGCGCGCCGGGATGCGGAGGCCGACGTCCCCCGCCCGGACGTGAAGGGAAGGGCGGAGTCGGAGCAGGTGATCCGCGATCGCTGCACGGCCTTTTTCACGGATTGGCAGGCTGGCGAGCGCGACCGTCTCAACAAGGTGGTGGGCCAGACCGAGTCTCAGGTGGCGGAGAAGCTCGGCAGGGCATCGCTGGAAACCGACCGACTCGAGCGCGCCACCAACGAGCTGTACCGTCTCAAGGCACGCTACGCGGCGCGACGCGACCAGGTCGATCAGGAGCTTGTCGAGGAGTACAAGGAGCCGAAGCGTGGTTTCGAGTCCCGCTGGTATGGACTGGCGATCGGGTTTCTCGGTCTGGTGGAGTTCATGGCCAACGCTCCCGTGTTCGGAGCGCTTTTGCCGCGTGATCCGATGACCGAGCGGCAGCTCCGCCTGGTGGCCGAGACGAGCGAGGGGTGGTTGGCCGGTGCGCAGCGGGTCATATCGCAGTTCGTGCTGCGACCCGATGCGGCCTTGCTGGCGGCCGGCGTGGTGACCTTCCTGTGTGTGCTCGCCCACTTCTTCGGTCGAGCGATGCGCGAGCTCATTATCCACCGCAACGAGTCGAACGACCGAACCACCGTCGCCTTCCGCTCGCCGACGGAATTCATGGTCCCGATGCTCATGTCCGGGGTCGGGCTGATCCTTGTGATCGGCGTTCTGTTCGTAGCCCGAGTGAAGCTCGGAGAGGTGGCCGAGCAACGCTTCACGCAGGACAGCGCCGTGGTGGAGCAGCTTCGCCGCGATGCGAGCTGGTTGCGAGTGGATGGGAACCTGGTGGCCGCGAACGAGTCGAGCAATCGCGCCGACGACCTCGAGGCGATCGCCAAGGAGCAGCACGAGTATGCGCAGTCCATGAGCCGACTGAGCTGGCCGATCCTCCTGCTCAACACGACGCTCGTTCTGTGCGCGATATCGGCCGCCTACTACCACACGCGGGACCGTCGTAAGGAGTACTTCAACGAATCACCGTTCGAGGGACAGCGACGGGGGTTGATCGAGGCGGGCGAGGAATCGGCCGGCACCGTGTCTCGCCTTCTGGCCGAGGTGGTGGAGCAGATCCGAGACCTGCGTAGTCTGCTGTCGGAAAAGCCGCTGAAGACGCTGCCCGGAGTGATCCACCAGCTCGAGGCCGTCGTCGCCCTGTACCGGGCCGAAAACGGCCGGACCCGCGGCATCGACTCGCGCGAGATCCCGGCCTTCCAGGACAAGGTGAAGCTCGACCTCGAGGCCGACCAGGACGCGGTCCGGTCGCTCCTCATGCGAGACCCGGATGAGTACGAGGAAGAGCGTCGCAAGCTGATGGAGCACTACGAGGAAGTTCGAACGCGATTTACGAGGGAGGCCACGGCGTGGTGACGGTGACGAGTGAGATGAAGCGTCGGCTTTACCCGGCTCTTGCCGCCCTGGTCGTGTGCGGAGCGTGCAGCCGGGGAGATGCCGCGGACAACCCGGGGGGAACCCCGCAACCAGTATCGGAACGGCCCGAACTGGTCATCTTCGTGTACGATCGTTCGACGAGTATTCCCGACTATCAGCTCGAGCTGGCGAACGAGCTGACCGACGCTCGCATCGATGCCCTGAGCCATGGCGATCGAATCGCCGCGCTCCAGGTCCTGCAGCTCTCGCTCGCGGAGCCCCCGCTTCGCTGGTCGCAGACGGTGCCGAAGAAGGAATGGACGGACATGGAGGTCTCACGTGACTCCGTGACCCGGGCCCGGTTCCTGAAGGACGCCCAGGCGTATCTGAGGACCTTCACCGACACGACGGCGCGAAACGACATCGACGGCACCGACCTGCTGTCGACCCTGCACGATGTCGGCGCCGAGCTGCGGGGCGCACCGGGCCGCGAGGCGACTCTCTACATGTTCTCGGACATGTTGCAGTCGAACCGGATCATCGACTTCGAAGGATACCAGAAATGGCCGCCGGCGGGCTGGGCGCACAGCGCCGCCGCCAAGGGCATGCTGCCCAACCTGTCCGGACTGTGCGTGGTCGTGGTCGGCGCGCGAGTCGACAACGAGCACTCGCAGCGGGTCCGAAA
Organism: uncultured Gemmatimonadota bacterium; assembly: GCA_964550085.1. Lineage (GTDB taxonomy): Bacteria > Gemmatimonadota > Gemmatimonadetes > Palauibacterales > Palauibacteraceae > JBFILW01. The sequence goes on along the minus strand of CAZJXR010000067.1, from coordinate 16,124 downwards.
GTTCTGGGAGGAGTACTTCGAGATCACGGGCGCGGACCTGAGGCAGGAAAACTACATGCATCGGCCGGTGAAGCTGCCCGAGCACCCCTGCCCATAGCTGAACAGCGTCCTCCCACGGGAGGACCGCTTGGACGCCCCAATGGTCACGTTGTTCCGCACGGTCTCGACCAGCTCGCGGGCGATGCCGCGCAGCGTCTCGTCGCCGAGCACCTGCACAGCGCTGTCGTTCGTCTCGAGGGCGTCGTAGAAGGCGAGCTCGTCCTCGGTCAGCCCAAGCTTCTCTCCCCGCGCGTTGGCTTCGCGCATCTCCTTCGCGAGCTGGATTAGCTCCTCGATCACGTTTATAGAGTGCCGCGTCCATGCTGCCACGCAGGGCGTCGGCCATCTGCCAGAGCTGGGCTTCGTAGCCGACGGTGGCGGTGCCTTCCGATGTCTCGTGTTATTTTTTCGTTTCGGCAATGGCACCTCTTCGGTCGATGCGCTCGGTTCTTGTGGTGTCCGCTCCCTTCTATGTTGGGCGCCGTCACTAGGCCTTCGTAACAGAGCGCTCGCCGGAACCGCAGCGAGTGGTCGGTAGCGCTCGTCGGTCGTCTCCCTCCATGCTGAGAGCGCAGATCTGTAGTCCTCCTGACGGATCTCTCGGAGATACTGGTAAAAAGCATCGCCAGGGAATCGGCGTCCTTCGGGTCATCACAGAGGGCCTTTCGGGTCTCGTGCGGTGCTCGCTCAAGAAGGCGGGCACGAAGCCAGTCTGCCCCAATCGCCCACACGGACACCGGGCTGCGGTCGGGCTTCGCCTTCCCTAACGCAAAGAAGCACGCCACCCACGCCGAGTACGTCCAATCAAGGAATCGAGTCGGACCGCCGAAAGAGCCCACCATTCGTCCCATTGCGCGGGGGTGAAAAAGTCGACGCTGGGGCGCTTGACGGCGGCTTTGGAGTCAGCATATATTACCGTATGGTTATAGAACTGCAGAGTTATCGATGACGCCGTCCGAACGCCTCGATGCAACGTTCGCCGCCCTGGCCGATCCCACCCGCCGTGCGATCCTTGCCCGGCTGGCGACGGGGGAGGCTTCCGTGAACGAACTCGCCGAGCCGTTCGACATGAGCCAGCCCGCCATCTCCAAACATCTCAAGGTGCTTGGGCGCGCTGGTCTCATTTCGATGGACATCGATGGGCAACGGCGGCCGCGGCGGCTGGAACCGAAGCGATTGGAGGAAGCCGTGGATTGGATCGAACGCTACCGGGAGATCTGGGAGCAGAACTACCAACGCCTGGACGCGTTGCTCGAGGAACTCAAAGGCAAGCCCGCAAAATCGAAGCGAAAAAAATAGTGCGCGCTTGTCGTCCCGCGGTGCGCTCGTCCGTGCTCTGAGTGAGCAGCCGCATCAACAAACCCAAGGAGAAGAACAATGCCAAAGCCAGCAGAAGTTACATTGCCAAGTGATCGCGAAGTTCGCGTCACGCGTACGTTCAATGCGCCCCGCCAATTGGTTTGGGATGCTCATACAAAGCCCGAACTCCCTCCGAAGTGGCAGGGCTACGACGGCTGGGACATGCCGGTGTGCGACATGGACGTCCGCGTCGGCGGAAAATACCGCTGGCAGTGGAAGAGCCGCGAAGACGGCAAGCAGTTCGGCTTCTTTGGCACGTTCATCGAGGTCAATGCGCCGTCGAAGATCGCGCACGAACAATACTACGATCCGGGCGATCTCGGCTTCGCCATGCCCGTCGGCGATCCCTGCATCGTGTCGCTCGAACTCAGCGAGCAAAACGGTGTCACGACGCTGGTTTGCAATATGACGTTCGCGTCGAAGGAAGCGCGCGACGGCGCCGTCTCCACCGGCATGACCGACGGCATGGAGTACAGCTACGCCCGCCTCGACGCACTGTTCGCCAGGAAAGCCGCGTGAGGAGGATCGTTCATGTCAAAGGTTGCACCTCACCTCTGGTACTCAGAGAAGGCCGGCGAGGCGGCGAGGTTCTATGCGTCGATGTGCCCGGACTCGCGCATCGATACGCTGACCCATTGGACTATTTCTTCTCGAAGCATCGGTAGACCTGCGTCAAGGACTTGGTCCGCTGTCTAACGGACTGCGATTCTGCTGCGCGGCACCCACGATGACAAGCGCGAAGCCCGTACCGATCAGCTCTCCCGCGTCAGTAGCAATCGCTTGTTAGGCTGATTCGCAGGCCTAATTCCCCTCACTAGGTGGATCGTATACGGACCTCAGACCCCTACTGACCGTCCCTGGTACCGCCGAGTCATGTGTCTCACCATCCAACTGGTGAACGGTCAGGTCTAGACCGTCGTAGGACCTCTGCTCTAGCTGCGCAATGAACCGCATCAGCGGCTCGACCATCAGGTCTCTCGGCTCATCCGTACCAACGGAAAGGAAGAGCTTGACCGGTAGAGCTCGGTTCGTCCGGCTGAACTGCTCCTCAAACTGGAACGTCACCTCACCGTCCCACCACAGCGCTGGACTTCATACTATGTAGCGTCGGAAGAGGGAGGGTTGGCGGAACAGCGCGTACAGGACAAACAGCCCACCCATGGAGTAGCCGTAGATGGCCCGATCGTCGATCGACACGCGATAGTTCAGGTCAATGAGCGGGATCAACTCCTCGGCGATAAAGCGAAGAAAATCAGGCGCACCGCCGGTACCGGCAGGTCGCGGGAATCGGGCAGGCCAGTTGGCTGCAGCGTCCGCCTCATAGGCGAGATCTTGAGTCGGCGAAAGGTCCAGTTCACGCCGGGCGATCGCGTTCCAATAGACACCAACCGGGTAGCCGATCCCAACCACGATGACCTGAGGAATGGATTGTTCGATCAGCCCTAGAGCGCGAGTCGTTTCGGTCACGGTACCGAACTGGCCATTGGCGTCCAGCACGAACAGCACCGGGTACGTTTCGGTAGAGCTGCTGTAGCCGTAGGGAAGAGCGACTGAAATCTGGTACTCCTCGCCGTTGACTGCCGAGTGGACCGATCTGAGGTGGGTCTCAGGGATCGTCGCCTCGGGGTGTGATGTTTCTTGGCACGCGGTGCCGAAAACGAAGACACATGCCAACGAAGCAGTCAGCGCGGATTTCATTGGTTTTCCTCCGCGGCACCCTACTCGCGAGCGAATCAGCCTTACTCTTAGTGGGCGGCGCCGACGCTCCGGGCGGGCTGCTGGGGCCGCAGCCCATTGGGGCGGTCCGTGACGCCGCATCGGCTCTCGACAACGCAAAGTACGGGCGATTCCCCTGGTATGAAAACGGTACTAATCCCGCACCCTATCGCGCTGCTCAAAATGGGTCCGTTGGGCTGCGAGCCCGGAGGAATCAGAGCGAAACCCTCGGATCGTATACTCCCCGACCGCCCGACGGAGGACATGGGTGTAGGTGATCGTGCGCTTTAGGCGGCCGTGGTCGCAGAGTGCCTGAATGATTCGCCGTATCGGACCGGATGGTGCGCCGCCTTCTTCGGACCGGAGATTCCCCGGAGCGAGCCCTCCAGCGCACGATGATGTCTGACTGGGCGCGCTGTTCAAGCGGTGGCCAGCTCGCAGAGGGGAACTCCGGGCCGCCCCGGCGGCGCTTACCACCGACCAGTTCGCGGAGGGGAACTCCGGTCCGTCCTGGCGGCGCTTGCCGCCCGGCGCTGGCCGCGCCGTTTTGAGACCACTACGTTCTCCCCGGGTTCGACCATGCGCCCGAGCCGGGAGACACAGTTGAGCGAGTCCTTCTACACGTCGCGGTCCGAGATCCGAAAAGTCGAAGGCGTCCACCGCGTGGCCCGGCTCGAGGCGGGCGGCGAGATCGACATGGGGGTGCACGGCAAGATCAAGGAGCACTACAACATCGATTCGCCCGATCTGCCGTTGCCGGTCGACTACCTGGTGGCGGCGACCGGCGCCTGAATGCTCGGTACGCTCAACGGCGCACTGGAAGTGCGCGGGGTGAAGCTCGGTTCCGATGCGATCAGCGCCTCGGTCGAGGGCCTGCACGAGATACGCGACCGGGTGCCGGTGCTGACGGAGATTGTGGTCCACTACGACCTCAGGATTCCGAGCAGTGCCGAGGAGACGGTGAATCGGGCGCTCGAGCGGCACCAATCCAAGTGTCCGACTGCCGCCAGTCTGACCGGCGCCGTGCGAGTCCGCTGGGACGCCACCATCGATCGGATCGAGGAGACGCCGTGAAGTGAGCGCGGGGATCTCGCCCGGACCAGCCCTACGCACTGCCGTCCTGCCGGTCGCCCTCGTGGCGGCCGTCTTCCTGGCGTGCGACAAGGCGGAACGGGCCCCGGACTCCGGGTCGACCGACTCAGGTCTGTCGCTTCTGTCGCTGGCCGACGTCGAGCTGGCGGACCTCACCCACCCGTTCAACGAGCAGACGATCTACTGGCCGACGTCCCCCTCCGACTTCGAGCTCGAGCGGCTGGCGTGGGGCCCGACGGATGGCGGCTTCTTCTACGCCGCCAACGCGTTCTCCACCCCGGAGCACGGCGGCACCCACCTGGACGCTCCGATCCACTTCGCCGAAGACCGTCACACGGCCGATCAGATCCCGCTCGAGCGGCTGGTTGGTGCCGCGGTGGTGATCGACGTCTCCGCCGCTGCTGCCGCGAATCCGGACTATCGGCTGACGCGCGAGGACGTGCTCGATTTCGAGCGACGGCACGGAGAGATCGAGCCCGGCACGATCGTTCTGCTCCGAACGGGTTGGTCAGAGCGCTGGCCCGACCCCCTCCGTTATCTGGGCGACGACACGCCCGGCGACGCTTCGAACCTCCACTTCCCGAGCTACGGGGAGGAGGCGGCGCGCCTGCTGGTGGGCGAGCGACAGGTGGCCGCCATCGGGGCGGATGTGGCATCCATCGACTACGGACAGTCCACCGACTTCATCGTGCACCGGATCGCGGGGGAAGCGAATGTCCCGGGGTTCGAGAACCTGGCCGGACTCGAGCGGCTGCCGCCGCGTGGAGCGATCGTGGTCGCGCTGCCGATGAAGATCGAGGGAGGCACGGGCGGTCCGGCGCGGGTCATCGCGCTACTGCCGCGGCCGCCGAATGGCGGGGAAGGAGAGGCGGGGGCCGGGGAGGGCGCCGAAGCCGAAGAGCCAGAGTCCGGCACGAGCCCGTAGGCCCGGGTACGGCACCGAAGCCCGCGCCGGATTCCCCGGTCTACTCGATCGCCACCAACTCCACCTCGAACACGAGGGTCGAGTTCGGCGGCAGGCCGGGAAGGGAGCGGGAGCCGTAGGCGATCTCCGGCGGCAGAACCAGAATGCGACGGCCACCCGCTTTCATACCCTGCACCCCTTCGTCGTAACCCGCGATCATCTCGCCTTGACCGAGAGCGAAGCCGAGTGCTTCCCCCCGCTCGCGACTGCTGTCGATCTGACGTCCGTCGGTCGAGCACAGCGTATAGTGCGTCTGTACTTGCTGACCGACCTCGGCCGGGGGTCCCTCGCCCTCTCGCACCTGCTCGTACAGCAGACCGGTGGCGGTGGAGGTCATTCCGGTTTGGCGGGCTTCGAGGTCGGCGGTGATCGCCGCGCAGTCGAGCACCAGCGGCGCTTCCTGGCCTGATCCGCAGCCGGCCAGCGCCGGGACGGCCGTCGCGGCTGCAATCCAGCGTCTCATCTTTCGCCTTTCATCCGTGGCCAATCCGTGGTCCCGGGCTAAGTGGATAGCACCCCTCGCCCGGGCAGGCAACCGTAGGCGCGAGCCGGATGTCGAATCGTCGAGGCCGCGAGCCTCCGCCGCGACGCCGCTGCGTCCGCGGCTGCGTGTCGACCGAGCATGGAAGGAGCACGAACATGGTACGACGAAGCGTGGGGTTTCTGCTGACTCGCACCTTCGCGGTCGGTCTCGGACTGATCGCCGCTACCGGCTGCGCCCAGGCCCAGGAGGAGGCCCGCGCGCAGGAGGCCGACGATGACGCCCAGCGTCTGCTCTACACCCTCCGGGGTGGCGGCAGTTATCTGGGCGTGTACCTGAGCGACGTCGACGCGGAAGCGGTCGAGGAGCTGCAGCTTTCGCAGGAGCGGGGTGCCATCGTTAGCCGGGTGAGTGACGACGGCCCGGCCGAGAAGGCGGGGATCGAGGTGAACGACGTCATCGTGTCCTGGAACGGCGATGAAGTGCAGAGCGTCGCTGAGTTGAGCCGAGTGGTGCGCGAGACACCGGCCGGCCGCACGGTTGAGATCGGGCTGATCCGAGACGGCAGCCGGCGGCAGGTCGAGGTTACCCTGGAGGAGCGCGGCGGCTTCGGCTACGCCTACGGAATCGGCCCGCGGGCCGAGGCGGGGGCCCTCCGCGCATGGGAGCATGCCCAGGACGAGATGCGCCACCGCAACTTCGGCATCCAGAACCTGTTGCTCGGGCGTCCGCGGCTAGGAATCTCGTTGCAGAACCTGACTCCGCAGCTGGCTGGGTATTTCGGCGTCGAGGAGGGGGCGCTGATCACATCCGTCGAGGAGGACTCCCCGGCCGCCGACGCCGGCCTGCAGGCCGGCGACGTGCTGGTCGGGATCGACGGCGAGTCGGTCGAGGATCCCGGCGACGCGACCCGGTTGATATTCGAGCACGACGAGGGCGAGGTCGAGCTCAAGGTCGTGCGTGACCGGAAGGAGCGAACGCTGAAGGCGACGCTTCCGGAGCCGGAACAGGGTCAGTGGAAAGGCCCCGGGCCCGCCATATACATTTCCCCCGGCCGCACATCGTTCCAGCTCGACCTGCCGGAGACCATCGTCGCGCCCCGCGTCGTGATTCCCGAAGTGTTGGAGGTTACACCGCCGGCGCTCCAGCAGCAGCCGATCCGGATCGTGCCCCCCGTCCCCACGCCGCCGGTGCAGGAGGTGTCGTGGGAGCAGTTTCAGACCACGGCTCTCTGAGGTCACTGGCGGCGAACGGCAGCCGCGCAACAGGTTAGCCCAACCGCGGCCGCGTGAGTAACTCGCGCGGCCGTTTCGCATCGTGCTCCCGCGTGCTCCGCCATGACAACCCGACGCGGCGTCGCTACAATGGGAACCGCGGGACATCGCCCTACGCGCCGACGCGGAGAGCAGAATCGGCCCGACGCCCACGAACTCACGATGCGGGTGGACCGAGAACGTTATGGGGGATCTACAGATGACTGCGGTTAAAGAGATTACGCCTGATGATCTGAAGCAAATGCTCGCAACGGACGCCCCGATCGCCGTGGTCGACATCCGGGAGAGCCCCGATTACGAGGCGTGGCACATCCCGGGCAGCACGAGCCTGCCGGTGTATGACGCGCTCCGGTCCGGCAAAGCTGAGAGCCTTCTCAGCCAGACGGCGTCGCTGCCACGCGACCGCCCGATCGTGGCCGTGTGCCGGGCCGGCAATACATCGCTCACCGCCGCGGCCCTGCTCGAGCAGAGCGGATTCGACGCGGTCAGCCTCCGCGGGGGAATGCGGGGCTGGAGCGGCGTGTGGTCCGAAGCGGAGATTGAGCTGGAGGGGCGGCCGGACGTGCGGTTCATCCAGGTGCGGCGCAACGGCAAGGGGTGCCTCTCGTACCTGATCGGCTCGGCTGGCGAGGCGGTGGTGGTCGACGCCTGCGTGGATGCCGATGCGTACCGCGATATCGCGGCCCGCGAGGGACTGAAGATTACGGAGGTGCTGGAGACGCACGTTCATGCGGACCATCTGTCGCGGGGCCGCGAGCTGGCCGAGGCCACCGGCGCCGCCTACCGCGTGCAGCATAACGATCGCCTTCGCCAACCGTACGAGGCGCTTCACGATGGCGACCGCGTCCGAGTGGGCGAACTCGAACTGGATGTCGTGGCAACCCCCGGTCACACAGGCGAGAGCGTGTGTTACCTGGTCGACGGGCAGGTGCTGCTCAGCGGCGACACGCTGTTCGTCGAGAGTGTCGGACGCCCCGACCTGGAGAAGGGAGACGCGGGCGCGGAGGAGGGTGCCCACGCACTTTATGCCAGCTTGCACGACCGACTGCTTGGCCTCGCCGACTCGTTGCTGGTATGCCCGGCCCACTTCGGAGGAGCGATCGGCTTCGACGGGAAGGCGATCGCCGCCCCGCTCGGCCGACTGTGCGAGGATCTCGAACTGCTCAAGGTCGACGAGAACACTTTCGTCGCGGCTATCCTCGAGCGACTGCCGGCGAAGCCGCCCAACCACGAGCACATCATTCTGATCAACGAGGGGAAGAGGGATCGCGGATGGATCGACCCGGCCGATCTCGAGTTCGGGCCGAACCGCTGCGCCGTGCAGTAAGAGCTAACGCGGGGAGCGCGGCCTAGCATGGTGCGCGCCGTTCTGATCCTCGCCCTCTGCCAGCCCCAACCGGCCGACACGATCCCGGCCGACACCTATCGCGACCCACAATCCCGGGCGCTAATGGGACGAGCGCGCGCCGCGCGCGGCGCCGAGGCGGCCGGCCTCCAGAACTACGAAGCGACGCTCAGCCAACGAATCTACCTCGGGGTGACGGCTGAGAGATTTCGCCGGGAACGCGGTCTGTGGGTGTCGGACCAGGTGGCGCGCGTGCGCTGGAGTGTTGACGGACCCCGTTACGTACGCTGGCAAGGTTTGCGCACCCTGGTCCCGATTGTTGGAGACGCGGCGGACGTCGAAGCGGATCGCGACGAGAGCTTCGAGAGCTTTCCCTTCGACCCGACCGGAGATCGACTGGTGCTGGCCGGCTCACCCTTCCTCAATCCGCTCGCCGACACGGCCGTTTTTCATTACCGCTACGCGTCGGGTGACACGATGCGAGTGCGGGTTCCGGCGGTGGATCGGACAATCACGCTGGTGGAGGTGCGGATCGAGCCGCGCGAATCGGAGTTCGGGCTCCTGGGCGGGAGCTTGTGGTTCGACCTCGAGTCGGCGGCCCTGATACGCGCGGCGTACCGGCCGGCACGCCCGTTCGACCTCGAGGTCGATGAGCCCGAGGACGCGGCGGAGGTGCCGCGCTTCTTGAAGCCGATCACGGCCCGGGTCGACTACATGACGATCGATTACGGCCTCCAGGAGCTCCGTTGGTGGCTGCCGAACCGGATGGCCTTCCAGGCCGAAGGAAAGGTCGGCCAGATCGCGGGCATGCCGGTCACCGTGGAGTGGGTGGCCGGAGAGTACGAGATCAACCAGCCGAACGACCTCGATCCGGGCGACGAGCTGCCCGAGGGGTGGACCAAGGTGGTGCGGGTCGACTGCCGGGCGGATGAGGAGCTCCGGGAGCAACGCCGGCAGCGACGACGGGCGCAGCGTCAGCGCCAGCCCGGCCGCGACCCGGAAGAGACCGAGGACGACGAATTCGACTGCGGTCCGGAGGGAGCGGACAGCGTGATCGTCATCATGCCGCCCGAGGATGTGCTGAGGAACTCGCCCCGGCTGCCGCCCATCTCCTTCGACCGGGAGCCGCTGGCCTTCAAGGACGAGGAGCTGGCCGACCTTCGTGACCAGCTGGCCGGCTTGATCCTGCCGCAGCCACCGGCGCGCGCCGTTCGTTTCGAGGCACCCGGGCTGCCCGGCCTCGTCCGCTACAACCGGATCGAAGCGCTCAGCCTCGGCGCGCGCCTGGTGGTGCCCACCTCGACCGTCGGCGATCTGTCGCTGACCGGGCGACTCGGATTCGATCTGCGGCCGGTAGCGGTCATTCGACTGCGACACGATTCGCGGCGCAGCTCGGTAACGGCCTCAGGGTACCACCGTCTTGCCCCGGCGAATGACTGGGGATCGCCTCTCACCTTCGGTAACTCCCTCAACACCTTCTTCCTCGGCTACGACAACGGAGAGTATTACCGCGCGGCCGGAATCGCGGTAGAGGGTGTGACCGCCCTGGGCCGGGCACGCGGGACGTGGCGTCTGTTCGGTGAGTACCAGTACCCGGCGCACAAAGAGACGGATGTCTCTCTCCCGAAGCTGTTTTTCGATGACACGCTGAACGCGAATATCGAGGCCGACGAAGCCGACGTCATCGGCGCGGCCGCGCGGCTGGATTTCCAATACGGGGTGAACTCGACCCGAGGCATCCTGCTCCCATCGGTGTGGGGCGAGGCGGCAACCGGCGACTTCGACTACTGGCGGCTGGCCGGGTCGGTCGCCTTCATGTATCCGGTGCTCCCCGGCGTCCGCGGGGCGATCGAGTTCGGGGCCGGAACGACGGGAGGCGAGGTGCCGACACAGCGACTCTACTTCCTCGGCGGCCCCTACACGCTGCGGGGCTTCAAGATCGGAGACCCGTCGGGCGAGAGCTTCTGGTTCGGACGTCTCGAGCTGAGCCACGAGATGCCCGCGTTCCGAATCGTGGGTTTCGGTGACTTCGCGTGGGCCGGTGCGCGCGAGGAGTTCGGAACGGACGGCTACCGGATCGGCGTCGGTCTCGGGGTGTCCTTCCTGGATGGGATCGGCCGAATCGACCTCGGCCACGGGGTCAAGGGCGGCGACGGGTGGCAGCTCTACATCTATTCGGACGGCCTTCTGTGAGGCCGTTGTCCGGCGATCCCCAGCCGGTGATGCCGGCCGGCTCGCGGCCGGCTGCGAGCTAGCTGCCCAACGCTGGCCGGCTGTTGGGTGTGTTGTGCAGGCTACCCGACACCGGCCGGCTGCTGGGCGCGTGCAGGCTACCCGACACCGGCCGTCTCATCCGCGCCGGCCGATTCCTCGCCGACGCCGAAGGCGGCGCTCTTGACCGTTTCCCAAGCGAGCATCGCCTTCTTGCGCTCCGGCCCTCCGCCGTAATTGCCGAACGAGCCCACCTTTCGAATCACGCGGTGGCAGGGAATAAGAAAAGCGATCGGGTTGGCACCCACCGCGTTGCCGACGGCGCGGCTCGAGTCAGGCTTGCCGATCCGGTGCGCGACATCCTCGTACGAGACGACACACCCGGCCGGAATGTCCAACAGCGCCTCCCACACCTTGATCTGGAAGTTCGTCCCTTTCAGCACCAGGCGGATCGGCTCGCCGTCGTTCGCCGCTTGCATAGCAAACGCGCCCTCGAGTAGATCGGTATGGCCGTTGCTGCCCTGGACCAGCCTCGCCCGCCGCCAGCTTCCTGCCAACCGGCGCACCTCCCGCTCCTTGCCTCCACGGTCCTCACGCACGAAGGAGAGCCAGCAGATTCCGCGAGCAGTACTGCCCAGCAGCACCTCGCCGAACGGCGTCGAGTGGAAGGCGTATCGGATAGTGAGGCCGTCACCGCCGCTCCGAAACTCGCCGGGCGTCACCGCCTCGCAGGTCACCAACAGGTCGTGCAGACGGCTCGGGCTGGAAAGGCCGGCCCGGTACGTGGCATCCAGCACGCTGCGAGAACGGGCCAGTAGATCCTTCGCGTGCTCCTTGGTCAGGTACTGCTGAAAGCGCTTCGGACTGATGCCGACCCAGCGCCGGAACAGGCGCTGAAAGTGAAACTCCGACAGGCCGACGCTCGCCGCTACTTCGGCTAGCGAAGGCTGGGTCGGAAAGTGCTGATCGATGAAGGCGATCGCCTTCTCGATTCGTGCGTAGTCGTTGCGAAGTTGATCGCCGTTCCCGCTCATTCGAACCTCGAGTCGTCAGGGTGTACGGCGATCGTACGGGCCAACGCGTGGAGTCGCAATCCGAATCTTGCGGTGTACCGGCTCAGGGGCCTGCGGTGCTCCGGGATCAGCGGCGGGCGATGTGCACCCCTCCGGACCCCGTGTCTATCACGACCCTTCCACTGCCGTCGCCAACCCGCCCTCGGAAGTAGCCGCGTTCGGTCTTGAGGTCCGAGATCGGGCCGACATCGACATCGATGCTGCCGCTCCCCGTCTCGATCTCGAGCGCGGCGCCGAAATCAGAGGGCACCGTCACCGTCACGCCGCCGGATCCCGTGTCGATCTCCATCTCCCGCACTTTCGTCAGGAGTCCGATCCGCACGCCGCCGGATCCCGTGTCGATGAGCACGGAGCCAGCGCGCACGTCATCGATCTCCACCCGCCCCGACCCCGTATCGACGTTCAGAGTGCGGACGTCGATGTTCGAGCCGCTGACGGATCCCGAGCCTGTGTCGACAAGTAGCTCCGGTCCTTTCACATCGTGCACTTCCACCCGTCCGGAACCGGTATCGAGGTTCACCGTGCCTTCGGCGCCACGCACGCTGATGCTTCCCGATCCGGTATCGAGGTTCAGCGACCCCTTCGTGCCGGTGGCGCTGACCGGCGAGGAGCCCACATCGACCTCGATGTCACCGTCGACGTTGGTCACCGTGGCCTCGCCGGCGGCGAGCGCGACCCGGACTCGTTTGCCGCGCGGCACGCTGATGAGCAGATCGGCGTGCGCTTCCAGTCCGCTTCCCGAGCTCTCGATCGACACCTTGTCGCCCCATCGGTCGTCCTTGCCGTAGAAGGTGCCGTTGTCGCTCACCCGCAACGTGATGTGCGAGTGTCCTCCCAGAGCCGGGTAGATGATCCGGTCCGCCGGGTATATGACCCGCAGACTCTCCCACTCGGTTCCTCGTTCCTCGATGCGACCCTTCTCGATGCTCAGCCGAGCTGCATCTGCACCGCCACGGGTGATCTCCACCACTACATCCGATCCGGACCCGCCGGCGATGCGCACTTTCCCGGCCAGATTGTAGATGGTGACCTCGCTCCCGGGGAGCGAATGTCGTTCCTGCGCAGCCAGCTCGGGGGCGACCAGCGCGGCCGCCACGGCGAGCACCGCCCACATCCGCGGCGGTTTGCAGTGGTCGAAAAACGTGGGGTTAATCATCGGGTTTCCTCGGCTTCGTCAACGCTGTGCGGTCACTGCGCGGGACGATCCTGCACGTCCGCACGCATCCTGTTGGATAGCGGTCGGAGGGCGAGGGTTGGAAGCCCCGGCTGTTCTCCGTCCCGGGCGTGCTCCGTGACAAGGTAGGCTGCCGTCGAGGATCGGGCAGCCCCGAGGATACAACTCTGGGGTCAGACTCCGGGGTCAGAATCGCGTCGGTGTCCGCCACACGATGTGGTGCTCGGTGTCGGCAATGAACAGGAGATCGAACTGTGGCGGGACAGTCAGTCCTCCCGGTTGTTCGAGCGATGTGTCGCCGGCGTCCCGCCCGGTGCCGTTGAAGGCAGTTTCACCGGAGCCGGAGAAGGTGGTGATGATGCCGCTCGCCAGGTCGACCTCGCGTACGCGGTGGTTCCGCGTGTCCGCGATGAACAGTGTGCGGGCGTCGCCCGACACGGCGACGCCCTCCGGCATATTGAGGTGGGCACGAATCGCGGGTCCTCCGTCGCCTCCGAACGACCGAACGCCGCTGCCGACCACGGTGCGAACGATTCCGGTGCCGAGGTCGACCGCCCGGATGCGGTCGTTCCCGGTGTCGGCGATGTAGAGGATGCCATCGGCGAGCGCGATGCCGGCGGGGAAGTGAAGCCGCGCCTCCTCCGCCGGACCGCCATCGCCTCCGAATCCCGTTTCGCCGGTCCCCGCCAACACACCGATCCTCCCGTCACCGCGAATCACCATGACGCGGTCATTGCGCCGTTCGCTGAAGAAGATGCGGCCGTCGGCGGCAACCGCGATCCCATCCGCACCGCCCAGGTCGGCTTCTCGCGCCGGCGTCCCGGCCGCCGCCATTCCCTCGAAACCGGTGCCGGCGATCACCTCCGCCCGCTTGGTGGCCAGGTCGATGCGCCAGATCCGCGAGCCGTGCGCGGCGACGGCGGACGCGTTGGGCACCACGTCGGTCACCAGCAACCCGCTGTCGTCGTCCAGCGCTAACCCGGAAGGCCGTCGCACACACTCCGCACCGGTACACCCGCTATGGTCGAGCACGACATCGGCCTCGCCGCTCGAACGCACGGCGAGAATCCGACGGTTGCCCATATCTCCCACGTACAGCGTTCCGTCGTCGGCCAGCGCCAGGCCGCGGGGCGCGCGCAGCTCCGTCCCGGTGGCCAGCGGCCCCAGCGAGGATCCCGGTGTATCGGGAACGCCGGCCACCAGGCGCATGATGCCCGGCAGGTCGCCGGGCACGAAGATCGTCTCGCCGCACGCACACAGCAGCGCCGCAGTCAGGCCCGCGACGGCTAGGGCCGCGGATCGAGCGTCATCACCCATATGTCGTGTGTTCCGTCCGCGTCGCGCCGCGCAAAGACGAGTCGCCCGCCGTCCGGCGACACGGCGGGCTCTCGCCCGCCGCTGGTGCGGTCGAGGATCGCGGTCGTCCCGTCGTCCAAGTCGAGGCGATGGATCCGGTCGTTGCGGCGAAAAAAGACCGCCTTCGAGTCTGGCGTCCACGCCGCGTCCTCCCCCACGCCCAGCTCCCGCATGTCGGTGCCGTCGGGACGAACCAGTGACAGAACGCGCCGCGCGATCGGCCATGTGGTACGCTGCTGGATACAGAAGACGGTGTCCGGGAGCGCGACGACGGAGCTGGGAGCGAAGTACTCGCACGTCTGCCGGACCGGCGGCCCGCGCTCGTACCGGGTAAAGGCAATCCACGCGCCGTCGGGGCTCCAGGCGGCCGAAACCCCATCCTCGGTGCCCGGTATCGGCCGCGTGTTTCCGGCTTCGACGTTCCACACATGGAGGCCGAGACCGTCGCTGTATGCCATGCGCCTTCCGTCCGGCGACAGGCTTCCACGGAAGATGAGAACCCCTTCCGTCTCGAACGCGGTGTGGAACGGGTGTACCTCGATCACCCACGCCCCCGAGGCGACCGATAAGGGTCGCGGACCGATGGCCGGCAGCGACGCGTCGAAAAAGCCGCTCGCAAACTCCACGAACAGGTGCGGTGTCGAGGCGGCCGTGCCGGTGGCCCGCGGGTCGCGGACGCGGAGAGCCACCCGGTCGAGCCGCGGACGCGATGCCTCCGTCGGCGCCGGCGTGCATTCGACTTCGAGTCCAGAGCGGACGAGGCAGATGTCGGGATCGTTGAAAGGCAGCACCTGGACGAAGCCGATGCGGTTTTCTCGTGACGAAACCGTAGGGACGGTGAGCGAGCGCGGGATCCCGGGCTCGGTCTGGATCTCCTCGAACAGCAGTCGCGCCGGTCCACCGGCAGCGGCGAGCGCGACCAGCACGCCCGGCGAATCCGGAAAGGGAGGGAACGATTCAGCGCTGTAGTAGATCGTGTCACCGTCCGGAGACCACACCGGCGCCCGGTCATCGCCCGCGCTGAAAGTCAACCGCATCATCTGGCCGGAGATGGGTGGCGGATCTGGCGGGGAGAACGGCTCCTGCGCCTCTCTGCATCCCACCAGCGCGAGGCCCAGGAGCAGGCCGGCCGATCGTACCCACCTCTCCATCCGGTAGCACCCCTCGCTTCTTCCGCCAACGGGTCGCAGGGTCGACGTCAATCGACTCAAAACATCACCTCCAGGCCGAAGCGCAACTGGAGGGGTTGGCCGAACAGGAGGCTCGGATCCTCGCTGTCCAGTGCCGCGGCGAAGCGCGCTGTCTGGAACTCTTGAGCCGAGATTACCCCGTTGCCGTCCAGATCGCCCACCGAGCTGTAATCGGGCGACTCGCGCGGGATGGGACGAAAGTCGGCCGGCACGGTAGCCTTTGCTCCGACGGTGGCCGCTGAAGGTGCGAGCCCCCCGGTGTCGCGCCGCAGGGCGACCACGTTGTCCTGAGCGAACAAGTTCCGGCCGTCGAAGATCGCGCGCCACCGGCAGCTCCCGCATCCGGGAAGGGATCCAAAGTCGTACGTCAGTCGCAGACTTACCTCCCACGTCCACGGCAGTCGGTCGGTGTCCGGCGCGGCCTCGATCGGATCGACGACGATCTCGCGCTCGAGGGGCGTCCCGCTCCGTACCGTAGTGGTAAGCGCCGCGCCGAAGTCCCAGCCGGGCGCCGCGGTCGCTTTCCCGAGCAGAAAGAGGAAATCGAACGTGTGCCGACGGTCGAAAGAGAGCGGGAACTCCACCGTCTCGTTCCCGGGCACGACAACCGTGTCGTCGATCGCGTTCGAGGCCACACCGGTTGCCTTCTGGATTGAATAACCGCCGCGCAGGTCGACCGTCGGCCATCGGCCCCGAAGGCTGAGTTCGATCCCTTGCACGGTGCCGTTGTCGCCGGTCGAGAACTGTCCCGGCGCGATCCCGGTAAACCCGAGATTGCCCGTCACCAGGGCATCGAGCTCTTTTCGAAACGCGGTGATCCCGATGCCCAGGACGTCTTCGAGGCGCTCAC
>CAZJXR010000066.1:11778-19175 GCA_964550085.1 uncultured Gemmatimonadota bacterium | reverse complement strand
GTGAGCTGTCCCTGGACATCGTTGTCGAATCCGCGCTGCTGGATGTCGATCAGGAGCTGCTCGGCCGGCGACGCGCTCGGCGCCAGCTCCCCGGCCCTGGCCAGGTTGGAGGTGAACTCCTCCGTCGATGCCGCCGTCTGCGCCGCGCGCAGGTAGGCGATCGCGAAGTTCGGGTCCGCCGCGATGGCGGCCTCAAAGTGGGCGTTCGCTTCCACTCCACGCGCCATGTCCTGGGCCTTGAGGCCCTGGTAGAAGTGGTCCAGGGCTGCCTCGGACTCGGTGGAAATCGGTAGACCAAAGGCGACGACCTCCTCGGCCGGGCTCTCGAACTCCATGGATTCCGCGGTCTCGGCCTCGGGCCGTTCGCATCCGGCGAGTAACGCAACCATCGCCACGGACGCGAGCCACGCGGGAGCCTTCCTCATACGTACCTCCTTGATCGTTGTCCGCTCCGTCAAACCGAAGCGCTTACATTAAACACAGTTACGCGTTCCGGTCTCAAGCAGAGTCGAAGGACGGAACGGCGGGAATGCCGGAGTTTGGGGTCAAGGGTGTGGCGCCGGCCGATCCGGCGTCCGCCTCGGTGCTGTGCCGCGTTGACGTCAAACTCTGAACCTGTGTCGCGGGATTGTCGCCCGTTCTCCGGCCCGAATCCGGGTGTAAGGATGACCTCCCTTCCTCGTCCTGGCAAGCAGGCCCGGGGTGAACAGGACCGGGGCTACCTGTCTGCGTGAGCTAACAGCCCGCGCGCGGCAGATGTTGCGCGGCAGCCATCACCCCGATGGCTGGAGCGCGCACGCTCCGGACGTCCGGACGGCCCAGCTCCGGACGTTCGGGTCGCCGCCCTCGCCGAGCCGGACGGGTGGGGCGCCACTGGCACGCACCCTGCGGCCCCGTCCCCGCAACGTTCATCCGGGGGTTTCATGGCTGATAAACGCGCCAGGCGCGCCGTCGACCAGTTTACTACTCGCCGCAAGCTCGCCTTCTCCGCCGTCGCCGTCGTCGGCTTCTTCCTCGTGCTCGAGATCACATGCCGGCTCGGCGCGTTCGTGGTGTACGAGCGGAGTCCGTACTTCCTGGTGTACGGCCTGCGGTCGATGTCGTCCGACGTCCCGCCGCTCGAGCACACGGTGGTGAAGAACGGCTACTTCAAGTTCACTCCGAGCACGGTGCTGCATCAGTACGGGCTGTTCCAGGAGCCGACGCCGATCCGCATCAACAACCATGGCTTTCGCGGCGATGACTTCGAGGCGCAGAAGGCGCCGGGCGCCGTGCGCATCGTTTCGATCGGCGAGTCCTCCACCTTTGGCTACTTCGATCGGGACGGGTACACGTATCCCGCCCTGCTGGAGAGGAAACTCCGGGAGGAACCGGCGCTCGCCGGCAGGGAGGTGGAGGTCATCAATGCGGGCCTGCCGCACGCCAAGTCCATGCACTTCGCCCCGATGATGCGCGAGGAGATCATCCACTTCGACCCCGACATCGTCACCCTGTATGCGGCTTACAACGACGCCGCGTTCGTCGAGGACGCGAGCGTTTGGCAGGCGACCGCGCGGTGGATCCACGCGCACTTCGTGAGCTACGTGGCCCTCAAGCACCTGCTGGAGAGGCTCGGCGGCCCGGAGCTGCACTCGCGCTGGGCGACGTACGCGGCCGGCGCGACTCCCCACTACGTGGACCGCCAGGTCCGATTGCACGTCGAGGAGTTCGCCCGGAACGTCGGCTCGCTGATCGAGACGGCCCGCGCGAACGACATCGATGTCATCCTCATCCGCCAGGCGTTGCGCAACATGCTGTACGCGGACTTTGCGCGGGACAGCGTGCGTCTGCGAACGTACGCGGATCGGCTGACGCACGCAGACAGTCTGCTGACCGCGGACGGTCGGATCGGTCCGACGTACGCCACCACCATCACGCACGCCGCCCTCACCGCCGTGATCGACAGCCTCGGCGCGGCGTACGGGATCCCGGTGGTGGACAACATCGCGATCGTCGACGAGCACCCCGAGTATTTCGCCAGCTACGTGCACCTGACCGAGGAGGCGAACAGCGCCCTGGCCGAGGCGCTGGTGCCGGTGGTATTGGGCACCCTCGAGCGGCGCGATCAGCTCGCCCACGGCGCCTTCTCGCAACCCTGACCTGCCGTCGGGCCGCGGCGTTTCGAGACCTCGCCAGTCCGCGGCGGGCGCGGCGATCTGAAACGACGAACGCCGGCGACGGGCGCGGCGGTCTTGAAGCGACGGACGCCGGCGACGGGCGCGGCGGTCTTGAAGCGACGGACGCCGGCGACGGGCGCGGCGGTCTGAAGCGGCGGAGGCGAACGCGCGGCGTTGCCGCTCGCACGGGTCCGCTCTAGTCTGGACACGATGGACGCAACGCAACTCGCCGTTTCAAGCGGCACGGCGGAACTGGCCGCCGCCTACCTCCAGGCGGGCATCACCGCCGGCCTGGTGGTCCTGTGCGCATTCCTCTATCGTCGCTACGGCAAACCGTATTTTGCATGCTGGGCGCTCGCCTGGCTCATCTACGTCGCTCGCCTCGGCGCCATCATCACCTTTCTCGTCAGCGGCCAGCGCCTGTGGCTGTACTGGCACCAGGTGGCCACCGGGTGGACGGCGCTCGCTCTTCTGTGGGCGGCGCTAGTGTTCTCGCAGCAGGTCAAGTGGCGATGGTCGTACCTGGCCATCGTCCTGTTTCCGCCCCTGTGGTCCTACGCGGCCATCTACCGCCTCGACAACTTTCTCCTCGCCGCCGGCCCGGCCGTTCTGTTTCTGAGCGGTGCCACCCTGTGGACGGCGTGGACCTTCTGGCGCTACTCGCGCCAGGCCGGCTCGCGGGCCGCCAGGCTACTGACCGCCGCCATGGTCCTGTGGGGCCTGCACCACCTCGACTATCCGTTTTTGCGCGCCCGCGGGGCGTGGAACCCGTGGGGCTACTATCTGGACATCCTGTTCGAGCTCGCCGTGGGTATAGGCATCGTGCTGCTCGTCCTCGAGGACCTCGACCGCGGTCTCGACACCCTGTCGACGTTGTCAGCCGATCTCCTCGCGGGTCGCGGCGAGCAGGATCTGCTTACCGGACTGCTGACCGGGCTCCTGCGGCTGCCGGCCGTTCGCGGCAGCGCCATGTACGATCTGTCCACCCCGGCGCCTCGCTTCGTCGGCGGGGTCGGTGCCTGCGCCGGGTGGAGGAATCGCCCGCCCTCGGCGCCGGAGCAGCTCGCCCTAAAGCGGATCGCGCTCAGCGCGCGCCCGGAAATCGTACGCGGGGACGAGCCATCGGCCGCGGGAGACGAGGCACGCGGGATGTCTGGCTCGGGATCGCTCCGAGCGCCCCCCTCTGATCGGAGGGGACCCGAAGCGACCTTCGCCTACACGGCGGCGCTGCCGGTGCTGCGAAACGAAGAGCTCACCGAAGCGATCGTCGTCGTCGGCGAGGCGCGAGATCCGTTCGCTGCCCTCGACACGCATTTTCTTATCGCCCTCGGGCGTCAGATCGGGGCCGCGCTCGAGAAGGCCGACCTGCACGAGCACCTGGAGCTCCGCACGCAGGAGCTCGAGTGGCTGGCGACTCGAATGGTCCAGCAGCACGAGGAGGAACGCCGCCGCCTGTCGCGGGAGTTGCACGACGAGACGGCACAGATCCTCACCGCGCTCCGCATGCGCGTCGGGGTCATGCGCGAGGCGGCGAGCGAGGAGGATGCGCGGGCCCTCGACGATGTTCTGGGTCTCCTCGACGACGGCATCCACAGCATTCGGAGCGTCACGCGCGACCTCAGGCCTTCGCTGCTCGATGATCTCGGTCTGGTCCCGGCGCTGGCCGCGTTGGTGCGCGAGTTCGAGCACCAGAGCGGGATCGAGGCACGGATCGACATCGCGCAGCCCGTTTCCGCGCTATCGGAGGAAGCGGAGCTCGGTCTGTTCCGGGCGCTCCAGGAAGGACTGGCCAACGTCGCCCGCCATGCCGGGGCCGGCCACGTCCGCGTAACGCTCGAGGATCGCGACGGGTTCGTCTCGCTTCGGGTGATCGATGACGGTCGCGGCCCGGGCCCGTCGCTGGAAGCGGAGGACCCGGGTCGCTGGGGCGGACCCGTGCGCCGCATGGGGCTGGTCGGGATGAGGGAACGAATTGCGCGCATCGGTGGCCAGGTCGTGTTCCGTGGCGCGGCCAGAAAAGGGGTCGAGCTCACGGTAACCCTGCCGACGTCCGACTCTCGTGTCCTCGCGGCGCACCCGCCTCCACCCGACACCCGGCGGGCGATGCGGCACGGGGTGCGGGCGACCACGCGAGACGCTTCATCCGAGTCCCCGACATCGGCGCCTTCGCATGAGTGATTCGATCCGGGTGCTGGTGATCGACGATCACACGGTCGTCCGAGAAGGGATTCGTCGCGTGCTCGCCGGCGAGCCCGCGGTCGAAGTGGTGGGCGAGGCGAGCGACGCGCAGGACGGCCTTCGGCTGGCGCTCGAGACCCGCCCGGACCTGGTTCTCCTCGATGTCAAGCTTCCCGATCGGTCCGGGCTCCAGCTCGCCGCGCAGCTGCGCGAGGCGGTGCCGAAAACTCGCGTCCTGGTGCTCAGCATGCACGAACAGGGCGAGTACGTCCTGGAGGCGATCCGGAGCGGGGCGCACGGCTACGTGCTCAAGGACGCCAGCCCGCAGGAGCTGCGTGAGGCGGTTCGGGTCGTTCACGAGGGCGCGGAGTTCTTCAGTCCGCAGGCGACCCGAAGTCTGCACACCGTCCTGCGCGACGCCCACGACGCGCCCGGTTCGCTCGACTCGCTGACCCCGCGCGAGCGCGATGTGCTGGTCGGCGTCGCTACCGGGCTGACGAATCGGGAGATCGCCGTCGAGCTCGGCATCAGTCACCGCACGGTCGAGTCGCACCGCGAGAGCCTGATGAAGAAGCTCGCTATACACAACGTGGCTGGCCTCACCCGGTTCGCGCTCGAGAATCAGCTGGTCGACGGTTAGAGCGTCGATACCGTAGTTGTCCGGAGTGCCTTCCGTACTCCTCCGAATACCCGCCCCATCCACGCTTCTCTAGCTTCCTTCGATCGGTTCCACGGCGTATCACGGACGACCCGGTGCGCGGTGGGAGATTGGCCGCACGGCGCCATCGGCGATGACACGGGGCCTGCGGTGAGAGCGCAGATCCGGAGCGACCCATGCGGCGAGACACGTCGGCGGGAAACAGCGCAGCCACAGCCACGCTGACCATGACCACGTCGGCGCGAGCCACGTCGGCAGGAGCCAGGTCGGCAGGGGCCACGTCGGCCAGCATCACATCGGCGCGAGCCAGGTCGGCAGGGGCCACGTTAGCCGGTGCCGCTTCAGCCACGGCCCGGTCAGCCACGCTCGGCGCGCCGGCCGTCGCCCGGCTGCTCTCCGTGGTGGCGGCCCTGGTGGTCACGGTGGCGGCACCGGTCCGGGGTCAGGAGGCCGAGGCCCAGGATTCGACCCGGCAGGCGCCCGAGCGACCCCGTTATCTGCTCACGCCGATCACGGTGACCGCGACCGCGACCCCCACCGCCGTGTTCGACGTTCCGCGCCCGGTCACCGTCATCGATCGGGAAGCGATCGACCGTACGCTGCCCGACAACGCGGCCGATCTGTTCCGCGACGTGCAGGGACTCGACGTTACGGGCGTCGGCGCCAATCAGGTCCGCCCCTCCATCCGTGGCCAGCGCGGTCAACGGATCCTGATGCTCGAGGACGGAATGCGCCTCAACAATGCGCGCCGTCAGGCGGACTTCGGGGTGATCCCGGCCCTGATCGACGTCAGCCGCATCCAACGGGTCGAAGTCGTGCGCGGGCCGGCGTCGGTTCTGTACGGCTCGGACGCGATCGGTGGTGCGGTCAACCTGATCACCACCACCCCGACCCGTGACGGCGTGCACGGCCGGCTCGGCTACCGCTTCAGCACCTACGACACGCAGTCGCGGCTGGTAGGGCAGCTGTTCGGTCGCAGTGGCAAACTCGGCTATCAGGTCGGCGGCACCTACCGGCACACGGACCCCTACTCGGCCCCCGCCGGCTCGTTCGGCGACATCACGCTAACCGACGAGACCGAGGTCAACGACACGGGGGTGGAGGATTACAGCATCGATGCGTATGGGAGTTACGCGCTGTCGCCGAAGCATGAGGTGTTCGCCAAGTATGCGCGCTACCGGGCCGACGATGCCGGCTTCGGCTTCGTGGATCCCGCGGCGTACGCGCCGGGCCTGCCGCTGATTGAGATCACCTATCCCTACCAGGACTTCGACAAGCTGACCGCCGGGTACGAGGGCACCGATCTCGACGCCGCGATCGCCGATCGGGTGGCATTGGTCGCCTACTATCAGGACAATTCGCGCCGCCTCGACCTCGATGTGACCGCCGAGTTCGGGCCACCGGCGCCGCCCAGTGCGGGTGTGGAGGTCGTGACTGCAAACTTCACCGGTCTGGAGACGTTCGGGTTCCGGGCCGAGGCATCGAAGTTCGGGCTCGGGCGGGTCACCTTCACCTACGGGGCCGACTTCTTCCACGACGACTCGCGCAACACCGACACCACGGTGACGACCCTGTTCGGCTTCGGGCCACCGATGATCGAGGTCGATACGGTGTCGAAGGTCCCGAACGCCACCTATCAGAGCCTCGGCGTCTTCGCGCAGGGGGACATCCAGATCACCCGGGCCGCGGCAGTCATCGTGGGCCTCCGCTATCAGAACGTGCGCTCGGAGACGAGGCGCACGCCGGGGCTCGGGAACACGCCGGAGACGGACAACGACGATGCCCTGGTGGCAGCGGCCAACGCCATCTACAACGTCAACGACCAGCTGGCGCTGATCGGGACGGTCGGCCGCGGCTTCCGGGCCCCGAACCTGGTCGAGCAGTTCTTCACCGGGATCACGCCCGAGGGGGCCGCCTTCCAGGTCGGGAATCCCGACCTCGAGCCGGAGACGAGCCTCAACTTCGACCTCGGAGCCCGGTACCAGAACCGGTTCGTTTGGGCCGAGGCCTTCTACTTTCACAACACGCTGTTCGACGGGATCGTCATCGCCGCCACCGGCGACACGCAGAACGGCCTGCCCGTATTCCAGATCGTCAACCAAGAGGAGCTCCGCTATCAGGGGATCGAGCTGAGCACCGGCGTCTACTTCCTGGATGGCTTCTCGGCCGGCGGGAACTTCACCTATCTCGATTCCGAGAACGTCCTCGATCCGAGCGTCCCGGTGGGGGACACGTACTCCACCAAATTCGACCTGCGGGCCGGCTACGAGGCACCCGATGGGCGGGTGTGGGCCGAGTACCTGCTGCGACACAACGGCGAGCGAACCGACGCGCTGCTGGCGCCGGGCAACCCGATCGGGAGCAGCCTGCCCGCCTTTACCACGCACGCGATCCGGGCCGGCGCG
>CAZJXR010000066.1:0-11768 GCA_964550085.1 uncultured Gemmatimonadota bacterium | reverse complement strand
GCGCGCGGTTGTTCCGGCTCGGGCGTCAGACCCACCGGGCCCAGTTCGCCGTCACCAACCTGGGCAACACCCTGTACGCCGAGTTCCAGAACGCGGGCTTCTTCCGTCCCGAGCCGGGTCGTGGGCTGCTGCTGTCGTACTGGATCGACTTCTGAGGCGAACAGAGCACGAGGCTCGCTTCTCGGGGAGATAACCGATGCGTCAGCCGGTCCATTTCATACCCCTCGTCACCACCTGCATCGCGCTCGCGTTCGCAGTGGTGATCTTCCGCCGCTGGCAGGCGCGACGCTCGGGACCCCACCTCGCGTGGTGGGCGGCGGGCGTGCTCCTGTATGGCATTGGCACGGCCACCGAGGGAGCGGTGACGCTGTTCGGGTGGAGTCCGTCGCTGTTTCGCACCTGGTACATCTCTGGAGCGCTTCTCGGCGGAGCACCGCTTGCCCAGGGGACGGTGTATCTTCTCTTCTCCCGTCGGGTCGCGAACCGCCTGACCGCTGTCCTGATCCCGCTCGTCGCGGTGGCCGCCACCTGCGTCCTGTTGACACCGATCGACTACAGCGCGGTCGAAACGCATCGCCTCACCGGCCGGGTCATGGAATGGCAGTGGGTACGCGCGTTCAGTCCCTTTATCAACACGTACGCCTTCATCTTCCTGGTGGGTGGAGCCCTCGTCTCGGCACTCCGCTACCGCCGCAAGGCGGGCAGCTACAACCGGTTCATCGGCAACGTGCTGATCGCGATCGGGGCGCTGTTGCCCGGCATCGGCGGTGGGGCGACTCGCTTCGGGCACACGGAGGTGCTGTACGTGACCGAGTTCATTGGGATTATCCTCATCTGGCTCGGCTATTGGTGGAACGTGAAGGAGCCGGTTCCGGCGGTGCGCGAGGCGGAGCTGGTCGAAGGGTAGGGGTAGCCTCTATCGGAGTGGTCACCTTCGACGCGCTGGCACTCGGTGACTGCACGTGTCGCTCGAAGCGGTCGCCTCGAACTGCCTGCCCGACGACAACCACGTTCCGGTGAGCGTCGAGTCCACCGACGACTCGTTGGTGGTCACCCTCCGCATCATCTGTAGCTGACACCGAACAGAAGACACCGCCGCGGCCCGGTTGGTGGGCGGGCGCGGAGGTACCGCACAGTCGCATCAGTTGCGGCCGGGTGACCACGCCGCGACGGCCCTCGAGGACGCTGCCCGCGACGCTTCCGCGGAATGGTGCTTGCACATCGCCAAGCAGATGTTGCGCCTACACGACGCGGCCCTCCACGGACACAGCGCACAAAGACACCGGGCAGCAGCGCGCGATGAGACCGGACATCCGTCAGTGAATCTGCTCGCAAGGATCCGACGGCGACGAGCCGAGCGGCGGGAGAGCGAGCAGAAGTTCAAGCGCGTGTTCACACACTCGCACGACATGATTCTCATCATCGATCCGGGCGCGAACCGCGTCGTCGACGCGAACCCGATGGCGTGTCGCACACTCGGCTACACGCGTCGCGAGTTTCAGACCCTCAAAACCTCGGATCTTCATCCCGAGGTCACGGAGAGGTTCAGAGATTTCGTCGACTCCGTACTGGACGAAGGGAACGGCTGGACGGACGAGTTCGAGTGCCTCACCAGGTGGGGCGACCGGGTTCCGGTCGAGATCGCCGCCTCCCGCATCGATCTGGGGGGCACGCCCTGCGTGCTGGCCATTGTTCGCAACCTTGCCGACCGACAGCGGGCCGAACGGAGAATGCGCGCTCTGTCACAGCGCATCGTCACCGCTCAGGAGGCCGAGCGCCGGAGGGTCGCGCGGGAGCTGCACGACGGGGTCGGCCAGCTCCTCTCCTCCGCTCTTTTCCGGGCGCGATCGCTGATCGACAGCCTACGGGCCGATGACGGCGAAGCGCGTGCTCACGCCGAGCGCATGAACGCGGTGCTCGAACGCGCCATGTCCGAAGTGCGGACGATCTCGCAGAACCTGATGCCGAGCGAGCTCGAGGACCTGGGTCTGGTCCCGGCGGTGCGCATGATGTGCGAGGAATTCAGCGAGCGGACCGGCATCCCGGTCACCGTGGGCACCAACGTCGACGGCGACCGATTCCACGGCGAGATCGAGCTCACGCTGTATCGCGCCATTCAGGAAGCGTTGACCAACATCGACAAGCACGCTGCGGCGTCGCGGGTCGGTGTCGCGGTGCGCGACGACGGTGCGGCCATCGTAGCGCGGATTCGAGACGACGGGATCGGACTCAGCGCCCGTCGCGAGCAGGGCAACGGATCCCGCGGATCGGGGATCGGCCTCGCCTCCATGATGCAACGAGCAAGCTATCTCGGCGGAACCGTTCAGGTCGAGCCCGTACCGGGAAGCGGCACCGAGATCGTCGTTCGCGTTCCGCGATCGCCGCTGCCGGTCAGGAACGATGTTTCCCGCGACTGAGCGGCGCGGCCGCACGATCCGTCTCCTGCTGGCAGACGACCACCCCATCGTGCGTGACGGGCTCCGGTCGTCGTTCGAAGGGGTCCAGCACATCGCGATCGTCGGCGAGGCCGCGACCGGAGAGGAGGCGGTCCGACTGACGAGCGAGCTACAGCCGGACGTGGTCCTGATGGACATCTCCATGCCCGAGATGGGCGGGCTGGAGGCCGCCCGCCTGATCCGGGAGCGCCATCCGCTCATCAAGGTCGTGGTCCTCACGGTGCACGACAGCAAGGAGTACATCGTGCAGATCCTGCGCGCCGGTGCGGCCGGCTACGTCCGCAAGGACGCGTCCGCGGCCGCGCTCCGGTGCGCGATCGAGTCGGCGGCGGATGGCCAGGAGTTCGTGAGTCCGAGTCTGTCGGCGCTGGCGTTGGCGAATTATGTCGAGCAGACCACGACGCAGAACGCGGTCTCGCAAGTCCTCTCCAGCCGCGAAAGAGAGGTGCTCGGGCTCATCGCCAGCGGCTACTCCAACAAACAGATCGCCCGGGAGCTCGGCATCAGCCTGCGCACGGCCGAGACCCACCGGGCCCACATCATCGAGAAGCTGGGCATTCGCTCGACCGCCGAACTGACCAAGTTCGCGATTCGCGCCGGGATAAGTGAGCTCGAGCCGCGGGATTGAGGGTCAGTATTCCTACTGACCGCTCCCTTCAGTACAACCCCTGATTGTTCGGCCCCAGGTCGGCCCCTAGTAAGGTCGGTGGGGGTCGTGCAGTTCGTGCAGGTTCGGAATGCGCCAAGGAGGTACGCACATGTCCAGACGAACTACCAGACTCGTCGCGCACTTCGCCGTCGCCCCGGTTATCCTGACCTTCGCTGCCTGCCAGGGCGATGTTCTGGGTCCGGAGGGCGATCGCGGAGGTTCCTCGGGGCTCGACTTTGGCGCGGAGTCGGTGACCAACGCGAACGGCGCGCTCACGCTGGCCGACCTGCTCGCGCTGAGTACTCAGCCGCAGCGGCTGGAGGCCGAGCTGCAGGCTGCGATCGTTGCGGCGAGCCAGGGACAGGGGCTCGCTTTCTTCCGCCTTCCGCCCTCCAGCGCGCTCAATGCGATCCCGGCCGACCCGAACAACCGACTGACGTCGGCCAAGGTCGCGCTCGGCCAGCTGCTCTTCCACGAGACGGCGCTGGGGGTGAATAACGTCCGGCCCGAGGGCCTCGAGACCTACTCGTGTGCCTCGTGTCATGTCGCGGACGCTGCCTTCATGCCGAACCTGCCGCAGGGCATGGCCGAGGGCGGCAGTGGGTTCGGCATCAACGGCGAAGGGCGCGTCCTCAACCCGCTGTACGATTCGAACCCGGACCTGCCCGACGTGCAGCCGATCCGCGTGCCGACCAACATGAACGGCGCCTACCAGGTGGTGAACCTGTGGAACGGGCAGTTCGGCGGGGTGGGACCAAATCTCGGCACCGAGGCGCAGTGGGTTCCGCCGCTGATCGAATCGAACTTTCTCGGTCTGCAGGGGCTCGAGACCCAGGCGCACGCCGGCCTCCGGTTGCACCGCATGGAGTCGATCGAGAACTCGCGCGTGGCGACGAACTCGGGGTACCAGAGCCGCTTCGCGCGCGCCTTCCCCGGCGATCCCAACCCCATCAACCGGCTCAACGCGGCGCTCGCCATCGCGGCGTTCGAGCGCACCATATTGACGAACCAGGCGCCGTGGCAGCGGTACCTGAGCGGCACCCGTCGGGCGCTGAGCACGGACCAGAAGCTCGGTGCCCTCGTGTTCTTCGCGCGTGCCAACTGCACGTCGTGCCACACCGGCCCGGCGCTGAACACGATGAGCTTCCACGCGCTCGGCATGAACGACCTGGACGGGTCGGCTGACCCGAGTCGGGTGAACCTGGTGCCGTTCGGCGGCACGGTGCCCGATGGCGCCCGTCGGGGTCGGGGCGGCTTCACCGGCAACCCGGCCGACGATTACATGTTCAAGACACCGCAGCTCTACAACCTCAAGGCCCACGCGTTCCTGGGTCACGGATCCTCTTTCACTTCGGTCCGCCAGGTGGTGGAGTACAAGAACGCGGCCATACCACAGAACGCGATCGTGCCGGCCGGCCAAATCTCCCCGCTGTTCCAGCCTCTCGGGTTGGATCCGGTCGAGATCAACTGGCTGGTCGATTTTGTGGAGAACGGTCTCTACGATCCGAACATGAGGCGCTTCGTCCCGACCAGTATCCTGTCCGGAAACTGCTTCCCGGTGAACGATCCGCAGGCGCGCAGCGATCTCGGCTGCGCGCCGGCCGCGCTGATCGCCGCGGCGCCATGATCGCGTAGCCTTCGCGCACCCCGCGCTGCACACTCGCGGCCGGGGAGGGCCGGCTGTACGGTCCTCTCCGGCCGCTTCTTCTTTCCTGAACCGTTTCGACCCACGCAAGTTTGACGCGTTATACGGTGTTGCCCATCGAGTAGGCCAACTGGCACTGTGAACGGAACATCGCCATCCTGAGCTCTCGCGTCCCGCTGTCACAGTACCCACGCAAGAGGAGGGTATGCCGATGAGACACTCCGCCTTGTGGTGCGTCGCGCTGGCTCTCGCGCTGTCTTCGTGCACGGAGGATGCGTCGAGCCCACTCGAACCGGCCGATCCCTTGGTCCCGAGCCTTGCCAGCCTGAAGAAGAAGGAGCTGATCGACCTCGGTCAGACTCTGTTCTTCGAGGAGACGTTCGGTGGTAACGGGAGAACGTGTGGTACCTGTCACCCGCTGCCGAAGCTCATGGTGGGGCCCGATGACATGGCGGCTCTTCCTCCTACTGACGTCATTTTCGCGGGAGCGCTGGACGTGCCCGATCCTGCCCTGGTCGCTCAAGGTCTGTTCCAGTATCCGCTCGGCGGGACGCTGACGAGTCCCGACCTCGTGGTGGTAAGAGCCGTGCCCTCGATCGCCAACACGCGCACGACGGGTCCGTTCACGGCCGACGGCCGGGCGGCCACTCTGCAGGATCAAGCCATGGAAGCCGTGCTGCTCCATGCGCTCGACGGTGCAGTCGACCTGCCGGGGGAGCGGCTGCCAACGCAAGAGGAGTTGAACGCGATCGCGGCCTTCCAGGAGTCGGTGCGCGAACCCGTGAAGAGCTTCGGCAAGAAGCTCGAAGGGATCGCCAAGGACGGGCACGTACTGTTTAACAATAGGGCTCGCTGCAGCACGTGCCACTTCGATAATCTGTTCACGGACAATGGATTCCATGACACGGGGGTGGCCGCCGTCAACGGCCTGCCCTTCGACCCCGGTCGGTGTCGAATCGATCCGTTGGCCAACGACTGTGCCGTGTCTGGAGTCAGCTTCAGCACGATCGCCCTGCGTGGGGTCCGGAACACGGCGCCGTTTTTCCACGACAACTCGCGCGCGACGCTGCGCGAGGTGCTCGAGTTCTACGACAGCAACGCGTTTTCGAGCTCACCCGCTGCCCAACGACTTGGGATCGGCCCCCTGAATCTGACGGACGAAGAGATCGACGCGATCGTCGCCTTCCTCGAAGAACTCTGACGGTCCGGTCTCGGCAGGATCCCCCGGCGGGCACGGTCGCGAGCGACCTTCAGTCGCGCAGCTGGCGATCCGCTCGCCGGGAGGAAGGGCGTCGACGTCCACCGGTGCGGCGGTGCCCGTTGACGACCACCCGGCCGTGGAGAGACTGTTTCATGTCCACGCGCGTCCGTCGCCGTCCGCGACTCTCCCGGTGCCTCGCGTTTCTGACCCTCCTTGCCTTCGCATCGGGGTGCTACAAATGGGTGACCCCGACCGAACCGCTCGAGCAGGCAGTCGCATCGGGGGACGAGACAGTGCGCGTATGGACGACCGAGGGTGAGGTCATCACCCTCACGGCGGCGCGGGTCGAGGGAGCGCTCCTGATCGGCAAGCGGGGTGAGCGGCCCGACACGATTCCGTTTGCCAGCATCCAGCGCTTCGAGATCGAAAAGCATAACACGGCCGGAGATCTCATCATCATCGGCAGCATCGCCGCCGTGGTGACCCTGGTCATCATCGCCCTCGCGAACGTCGGCGGGTTCCCGCCATCCTCGCCCTGAGATCCGAACCCCGCGGCCGCCGCGCGGGTTAGATGATTGGCCGATCGGGATCGAGGGTCGCATACTGTCACTCCCGGTCGCGACGGCCGAACCGAAACAGGGGAGTGCATGCGCGCGGACATCCTGCGGCTGGCGGCTGATCTCGCCCGGCGGGGCGAACCCTTCGCGCTCGCCACGGTGGTGCGCCGCGAGCCGCCCAGCTCCTCCCAGCTCGGCGACACGGCTCTGGTCACGGCCGGAGGAGGGTTTCACGGCTGGCTCGGCGGTAGCTGTACACGCCCGTCGGTGGTGCGCGTGGCGCTCGAGGCGCTGGCCGACGGGACGCCACGGTTCGTCGGATTGTCGGCGGACCCGGTGACCGATCGCCGGCCGGGAGTCACGGTCATTCCGATGACCTGCCACAGCGGAGGGAGCGTGGACGTCTATATCGAACCCGTCCTGCCGGCACCGCGCCTGCTCGTATTCGGGACCTCCGGGGTCGCCCAGGCGCTCTCGCGTGCGGCCCGGATCCTCGGCTATACAGTCGAGGTCGCCGACCCGGACGCGGACCGACCGAGTTTCCCCGAGGCGGATCGCATCTGGGCCGAGCTCGGCGACATCGAGTCCACACCGGATCGTCAGCTGTTCGCCGTCATCGCCACCCACGGCGAGCGCGACGAGGAGACAGTGCGGGCCGCCCTCATCCTCGATCCGGTTTACGTCGGCCTGGTGGCGAGCCGCGCCCGCTTCGAACAGGTCCGAAAGACCCTGGCCGCCACCGTGAGCGATCCGGCGGTTCTCGAACGGATCAAGGCGCCGGCCGGGCTCGACATCGGCGCCACCGCACCCGAGGAGATCGCGATCAGCATCCTGGCCGAGATCATCCATCTCCGGCGTGCCGGCTTGATCGGGTCGGTCGACGAAATCGCGCGCGAGCTCGAGCTCGAGGACGCCGGCGGTGGCCTCGCGCGCGGCGTGGGTGAAGGAGCGGAGTCACCGCGATCGGTCACCACCGCCCGCGATCCGGTGTGCGGAATGACCGTATCGGTGGCCGAGGCACAGCACACGGCGCAGTTCGCCGGACGGCGTTACTACTTCTGCTGCGGCGGATGCCGCGAGATCTTCCTCGGCGACCCGGCCCGGTACGTCGGTGCCGAAACGGAGGGTGAGGCGTGAGCTCGGACGCGGGAGCGAGGCGGTGAACGCGGACGCGGAGGGCGAGGCGGTGAACGCGGACGCGGAGGGCGAGGCGCGCGTGGACACCCGATCACGCACCGCGGATGTGCGGCACATGCAGGAGGCGCTGGAGCGCCACGGCTACATTGCCGAGCCGGCGATCGCCATGGCGGTCTACCTGGCTTGCGAGATGGGCAAGCCCCTCCTCGTCGAAGGCGACGCCGGGGTCGGCAAGACCGAGATCGCCAAGGTGGTGGCTCGACTGCTCGGCACCGAGCTCATTCGACTCCAGTGCTACGAAGGGCTCGACGTCAACACGGCGCTGTACGAGTGGAACTATCAGCACCAGCTGCTGCGGCTCCGGATCGCCGAGACCGACGGCACGGAACCTTCACGGCTCGAGGACCTCATCTTCGGGCGCGAGTATCTGCTCGAGCGCCCGCTGCTCCGCGCCCTCACACGTCGAGCGGGGCCGCCGGTGCTCCTGATCGACGAGATCGATCGCGCCGACGACGGCTTCGAGGCGTTTCTGCTCGAGCTGCTGTCGGACTTTCAGGTCACGATCCCGGAGCTGGGTACCATCGCGGCCGAGCACGTTCCCCACGTCGTGCTCACCTCGAACCGCAGTCGCGAGATCGGCGACGCGCTGCGTCGCCGCTGCCTCTACCTGTATATCGACCACCCGCCGCTGGACAAGGAGGTACGGATCATCCGTGCCCGGGTGCCGGGAGTGAGCGAGGCGCTGGCGGCGGAGATCGGGAGCTTCATGCAGGCGCTGCGCGCCCGCGGTCCACACAAGGTCCCCGGGATCGCGGAGACGCTCGACTGGGCGGCGGCGCTCGTTCGTCTCCACCGCGATCACCTCGATGCAGCTACGGTCGAACAGACGCTCGGCTGCGTGCTCAAGAGTGAGCACGACCTGCACGATGTGGATCGGGCGGCGGTGGCGGCGCTGCTCGATGAGGCCCACGCGGCGACGACGTCGAGGGCGTGAACCCGGAGGCAGGCGACGACGTCGAGGGCGTGAACCCGGAGGCAGGCGCCGGCGTCGAAGGGGTGAACCGGCGGGCAGGTGCCGGCGCCGAGGCGGCGGACCTGGTCGTCCACTTGGCGCGCTTTGCCGGGGCGCTGCGCGAGCGGGGCATCGGCGTCGGTCTGGCGGACGAGGCGGAGGCCGCCCGTGCCCTGCTGGTGATCGATCTGTCCGATCCGACCGCCGTCCGGTTGGCGCTCCGCACCACGCTGAGAATCCCGCGACCCCGGTGGGAACTGTTCGACGCGCTCTTCCGGGAGCTGTGGATCGGGAGAGGGCGTCGCGGCGAGGTGCCCGACACCTCGATTCGCCCCGCCACCGACCGAACGGTCCCGCGCACCGCGTTTCACCGCTGGCAGTCGCTTCGTGACACCGGAGAGCGGGGAACGAGCCCGGCGCCGGAGGGCACACTTCCCGGCTACTCCCCGGAGGCGGTGCTGCGCCGGCGCTCGTTCGAGGACTACGCGGAGGTTGACTTCCACGCCATGCAGCGGCTGCTCGAGCGGCTGGTCCGGCGGCTGGCGGTCCGACGAAGTCGACGCCTGGTGCCGAGCAGCGCGCGCGGCAGGCCGGACCTGCGCCGCAGCTTCCGTCATCTTCTCGCCACCCGAGGCGAGCCCGTGCGATTGGCGCGTCGCGCGCGGGCGATCGAACAGGCCGACGTGGTGTTGTTGTGTGACACGAGCGGCTCGATGGAGCCCTACACGCGGTTCCTCCTCGCCTTCATCCTCTCCCTGCGCCGGGTCACGCGGCGGTGCGAGATCTTCGCCTTCAACACCGCGCTCACCCGCCTCACTCCGATTCTGACCCCTGGCAAGGTCGCGGCCAGCCTGGACCGGATGGCGGCCGAGGTGCCGGACTGGTCCGGAGGGACTAATATCGGAGCGTGTCTCGGAGAGTTCATCGCCAACCACCGACCACAGGTTACTTCCCGGACGACCGTGGTGATCCTCAGCGACGGCCTGGACCTCGGCGAGCCCAACCAGGTGAGCGCGGCGATGCGGGCGATTCACACCGCCGCCCGACGCGTGATTTGGCTCAACCCGCTGCTCGGTGACCGACGCTACGAGCCGAAAGCGCGTGGCATGCGAGCCGCTCTTCCATTCGTGGACCACTTCGCCGCCGCGCACAACATTGCGTCGCTCGAGCGCCTGATTCCGCTCCTGGCCTGCTAGCGCTGAGTCGTCATGGGTATCCAGATCGAGAAGACCTTCACCGTCGCGGCCCCGGCATCCGCGGTATGGGCGTTCCTGACCGATCCGCACCGCGTGGCCGGCTGCCTGCCGGGCGCCGCCATCTCCGGGCAGACCGACGACCGCACCTACACCGGGACGATCAAGGTCAAGGTGGGACCCGTCGCCACCAGCTACAAAGGGACGGTGCGGTTCGAGGAGCTGGACGAGGAGGCCGGCACCGCGTCGCTTACCGCCTCCGGTCAGGAGGCACGCGGCAAGGGTGGCGCCAAGATGACGATGACCAGCCGACTGGTCGAATCCGGCGGGACCACCGAGGTGTCGGTGGTATCCGACGTGAGCGTCACCGGCATTCTGGCCCAGTTCGGCCGCGGGATGATCGTGGACGTGAGCGATCAGATGTTCCAGCTCTTTACCACCTGCGTGAGCGCGCAGCTCCAGGCAGAGACCGCGGGGTCGGTGGGGGCGTCGGTGGGCGCAGGCGGCGCGTCGGGGGCCAGCGAAGCCGGTGCGGCGGGCGACCGGCCCGGTGCCGGGGAGCGCGCCGGGGAGGCCACCGGTCGCGGGGCGGCGGGTCCGCCTGCCGCCGCGCACACGACCTCCCAACCCGACGCGATCGATGCGATCGCGCTCGGTCGCACGGTGAGCAAGCGCGCCCTGGTGCGGGCAATCCGCAAGCCCGGCTTCTACCTCGTGATCGCGGTGCTGGCCGCGGTCATTCTCATGATCGTGCGTTGATGCTGGAAGGGCCGCAGCGGCCGGATCGCTGATCCGTCGCGGCCCGCATCCGAAAGGACGACCGATGATCCCATCCGCGTTCGACTACTTCGCGCCCGGATCGCTCGGGGAGGCGATCGGCCTCCTGGAGGAGCACGGTGAGGAGGCCAAGATCCTCTCCGGCGGCCAGAGCCTGCTGCCGCTGCTCAAGCTCCGGCTCGGCTACGCGACCAAGCTCGTCGACATCGGCCGCATACCGGGCCTCGACTATATAAAGGAGTCCGACGGCGTCCTTCGAATCGGCGCCCTGGTCACCGAAGCGAAGCTGGAGGCGTCCGACGTCGCGAAGAGCCGATGCCCGATCCTGGCCGACACCGTGCGGGTGATCGCCGACCCGCTGGTCCGGAACCGGGCCACCGTGTGCGGCAACCTGGCGCACGGCGATCCCGCCAACGACCACCCGGCCACCATGCTGGCGCTGGGGGCGGAGGTGGTGGCGCAGGGACCGGGCGGGGAGCGCACCATCGCCATCGACGTCTTCTGCACCGGACTCTTCACCACCGCCCTGAACCCGAACGAGATCCTGACCGAGATCCGCATCCCGGCACCCCCCTCCCGCAGCGGCGGCGCCTACCTGAAGCTCGAGCGCAAGGTGGGCGACTACGCGACCGCGGCCGCGGCCGCCCAGGTCACGCTCGGCGACAGCGGGGAGATCGCGGCCGCCCGCATCGCGCTCACCAACGCCGGCCCGACGCCGGTGCGGGTCAGCGCGGCGGAGGCGGCTGTGCGGGGGCAGAAGCCGACCGACGACCTGCTTGCCGAGGCGGGGCGACTGGCCGCCGAGGCAGCGCGCCCGAACGCCGATCGGCGCGGGTCGGTGGAGTACAAGAAAGCGATGGCGCGCGTTCTGACCACGCGGGCCCTGCGGCGCGCTGTGGAGCGCGCGGGAGGGAGCTGAGCATGGCTACCCACGATATCACGCTCACCGTCAACGGGGAGGCGCACCGGGCGACGGTGGACTCGCGGCTGCTGCTCGTCCATTTCCTGCGCGAGAACCTGCGCCTCACCGGGACGCACATCGGCTGCGACACGACGCACTGCGGCGCCTGCACGGTGTTGCTCGATGGCGTTCCGGTGAAGTCGTGCACGGTGCTGGCGGTGCAGGCGCAGGGGGCGGAGG
>CAZJXR010000065.1:0-19288 GCA_964550085.1 uncultured Gemmatimonadota bacterium | reverse complement strand
TGATCACCGACGCGTTCACCGGGTCGAGACCGGTAGTCGGCTCGTCGTACAGAATGTACCTTGCCTGGCCCACGATGGCCCGCGCGATAGCCACGCGCTTCTGCATGCCGCCCGACAGCTCGGCCGGCATGAGGTTCGCGACCCCGCGATCGAGATTGACTTGCTCGATGGTGTGGAGGACGAGCTCGCGACAGTCCACGCCGGGCTTCCGGCAGAACTCCTCCTGAAGGCCGAGCCGGATGTTCTCTCCCACGGTGAGAGAATCGAAGAGAGCGGAGTTCTGGAACACGTAGCTGATCTTGGAGCGGATGCGCTTGATCTGGACCCCGTCGGCGTGGGCGACTGAATCGCCATCGACGTGGATATCGCCGGCATCGGGCTCCAGCAGACCGACGATGTGCTTGAGCAGCACGCTTTTACCGGTGCCGGACGGACCCATGATGACCAGGGCCTTGCCCTCCGGAATGTCGAGATCGACGCCGTCGAGCACCCGCTTGCCGTTCAAGACCTTCTCGAGTCCCTGGATCTGGATCACGCTTCTCGCCCGTCTCGGCGACCCGCGGAGGTCGCGTCCACCTCGCTACGAAACCGCCTTGTACACAGGTGCCAGCACTACATCCAGCACCATGACAGATACGATGATGGCCACCACGGCGGCGGTGGCGGTTCGACCGACTCCGGCTGCCCCCCCTTCGGCTCGAAGACCGACGTAGCAGGCGATGAACGGGATGGCGAACCCGAACGCGAACGCCTTCACGAGGGAAAACACCAGCGCCGGGCCATGGTAATAGTCGCGTGCCCCGACGATGAACTCATGCGCCGTCATCGGCAACACGCTGATCGCGGTGATCAGCCCGGCAGCGATCCCCACCACGTTGGCCAGGATCACGAGCGGCACCATTACGATCAGGCCGGCCACCACCCGCGGCACGACGAGCTCGACCACCGGATCGCGGCCCAGCGTGAGCAGCGCGTCGACCTGGTCCGTGACCTTCATCGTTCCCAGCTCGGCCCCGATTCCGGCTCCGGTACGCCCCGCCAGCACCACCGCCGTGAGCACCGGGCCGAGCTCGGTGAGCATTCCTCCCACCACGCCGCCGCCCACGATCGACATCGGAAGCGCCTCCGACAACTGGTACCCCGTCTGTTGAGCCAGCACCGATCCGGCCAGCGCTCCGATGAGGAGGACGAGCGGCAACCCGTCGACCCCGATGCGCTTGGTCTGACGGATCAGCGCCCGCCCGTAGCTGCGCGCCTGCCGCATGCCGGCCATGGTCGCGACGAACAGGATGCCGAGACTCCCGGCATGGCGCGTGGTACCGATTCCGTATCGCCCGAGTCGCCGCACTCCGGCGACCAGCCACGGCTCCCCTCGTCCGCGGACCTGCTCCGTCGAGCGGACGGTGGCCTGCGCGTCGGACGGCGGGGAATCTCCCGAATCCGGTCCAGAGTCCGTCGGCATCACGGCCGCAGGGAGTCGGCGGTGGGGCGCACGCTTTCGCCCACATTCGGCTTGGGAGGCGGCCGCAAACCACCTGGCGCGCGACGGACGGCCGCGTCGTCGCCGGCGGCCGTGTCGTCGAAAGCCGGAGTCGGGGTCACGGCGGCGGCCGGTGGTGTGGCGTCGGGAGCCGCCCGGTCGGGCGCACCGGTCTCCGTCGCGGCCGCATCGGGCGCGGCTGTATCGGGTCGGGCGGTGGACTCATCGGCGCGCTCGCGGCCCGACCACCCCGCCGCGCGCAGCTGCTCCACGGTATCGGTAATGGCCTGCCACAGCGCTTGCATCCGCTCGGGATCATTTCCGGCCGCCGCTGCGAACGCGATGAGGTGATCAGGGTCCACGCCGTAATCGGAGAGGACGCGGGCGCGCGCCGAATCGGCGGCGGCTCCCTGCTCGGGCTGCGAGATCGCCACCTCGATCAGACTCAGCCGTGCCATTACCGAGATGTAGTCGGACTCGGAGAGCGGCTCGGCCTCGCCACCGGTCGGCCGACACGCCGCCATGGTCGCCAGGACGGCTACCATCACGAGTGCCGTCCGCTCATGGCGCACCTGTGGCATCGTGAATCGTGCTCAGGGCGTCGCCGGTGGGAGAGTACCGCTCGCCTGTCTTCGGCCCGTCGTGAGCGACAGCCGGGAGTGGGCCGTTCGCGTATCTTGGGTAGTCGCCATCCGGCCTCCGCCGATTCTGCTTCGAGACCGCACCGGGTGGCCTCGCTTCGCATGGGGTCCGGAGGGCATGTTCCGGAGCGCCACGTAGGCTAGGTCACGGGCCGGAACGCGTCAAGCGCGATGCGGTGGGACCGGAGGCAGCATCGACCGCCGCTCCTTGGCTCTGTCGTAGTGGCAGCCAGCGCGGGCCCCGCAGAGGGCGGAATGCGCCGCGATGGCGGAAGGCGGGCCGAAACCGACGCCTGCGGAGGGCATGCCTCTTGCCCGGTCAGGGAAGGACGCGAGTGCGATGGCAGCCAACCGAGAGGGCCGGAACATGGTCGACGAGGGAGAGCGAACGGAGAGGGAGGCAGGCACCGGCGCCGGACGGAGTGACGAGGCGGCGAGCGATGGTACGCCGTTGAACGAGATGGACGACGCCGAGGTCGAGTCGGATTCGGGAGGCGGGGGCGCACGAGCCGAGGGCGAGCCGGCGCGGTCACCTCTGGCCGATGTTCAGGAGTTGATCAACGACGTCCTGGTGAGCTTCAAGGGCTTCTCCGTGCCGGGCCGCAGCCCGCGCTACGATCTGATGCAGGACGAGGGTGCATATCACCTGCTCGTGGATCTGCCCGGCATGTCAAAGCAGGAACTCCGCCTGCGCGGCGAGGGTGACACGCTCACCGTGAGCGGGAAGCGACGCAGACCGGAACAGCTCGAGGGCTCCGAGACGCTGCGCTCGGAGAGGGGATTCGGAAGCTTCCGCCGCACGATTCGCTTGCCGGCCGACGTGGACTGGTCTGGAATCCGCGCCCGAATGGAGGCGGGGGTGCTGCACGTGCGCCTGCCTCGTCGCGCCGAGGGTGGGAAACAAACGATCGACATCGAGGAGTGAGAAGTCGATGGCTGTAACTGCGCGACAGTGCTGCCGCGCCCTCGCCGAGAATAGATTCGAGGCGCCGACGTCGGCCGCTCGGATGCGCCCCGGCGGGCGCGCGCGCGACTCCGGCGATCCATGTCGACAGGAGGTCCAGCCGAAATGATTCCCGCCGACCGACTCACGGTCAAAGCCGCGGAGGGACTTCAGAACGCGGCGAACCTGGCCCGACAGGGGGATAATCCCGCCGTCGAGGACGTGCATCTGCTGGCTGCGCTCCTGGATCAGGACCAGGGGATCGTCGTGCCCGTGCTGCAGAAAGTGGGGGTCGACCTGCCTCGGCTGCGCCGCTCCCTCGAGGAGCAGCTCGAGCGTCTTCCGAAGCAGACGGGTGCCTCGCCGATCGCTAGCCGCGAGCTCAGCGCCATTCTCGACGCAGCGGACTCCGAGTCGCGCCGGATGAACGATCAGTACGTCTCGACGGAGCATCTGCTCATCGCGCTGGCGGGGAAGAAGGCCAGTTCGACCCGCAAGCTGCTCGGCGATGTGGGCGCGGACCAGGAGGCGATTCGAGAAGCCATCACGGACGTGCGAGGTCCGCATTCAGTGGCCGATCCCGAGGCGGAAGGAAAGTACCGTGCGCTCGAGCGTTACGGACAGGACCTCACCGAACAGGCGCGTGCCGGAACGCTCGATCCGGTGATCGGACGGGATGCGGAGATCCGAAGGGTGATGCAGGTTCTGTCGCGCCGGACCAAAAACAACCCCGTCCTGATTGGCGAGCCAGGGGTCGGAAAGACCGCCATCGCCGAGGGTCTGGCACAACGGATCGTGGAGGGCGATGTGCCCGAATCCCTCCGTGACAAGCGACTCGTGCAGCTCGACATCGCAGCCATGCTGGCGGGCGCGAAGTATCGGGGCGAGTTCGAGGAACGGCTCAAGGCAGCCATCAAAGAGATCACCGAGTCGAAAGGGGAGTACATCCTGTTCCTCGACGAGCTCCACACGATCGTCGGCGCGGGAGCCGCTGAAGGGGCGGTCGATGCCGGTAACATGCTGAAGCCTCCGTTGGCACGTGGCGAGTTGCGCATGATCGGCGCCACGACTCTGGATGAGTATCGCACGCACATTGAAAAGGACCCGGCTCTCGAGCGGCGGTTTCAACCCGTGTTCGTCGGTGAGCCGAATCAGGAGGAGACGATCGCCATTTTGCGCGGGCTCAAGGAGCGGTACGAGGTTCACCACGGGGTGCGCATCACGGACCCGGCGCTGGTGGCGGCGGTACGGCTCTCGGACCGCTATATCGGCGATCGCTTCCTGCCCGACAAGGCGATCGATCTCATCGATGAGGCCGCGTCCCGGCTGCGAATCGAAATCGACTCGCTGCCCGAGGAGATCGACGAGGTCGAGCGACGGGTGACCCAGCTCGGTATCGAGCGGGAGGCGCTCCGGGACGAGAAGGACCCGCGGAGCAAGGAGCGGTTGGCACACCTCGAGGAAGAGCTTTCGGAGCTGCGGGAGCGGCTTGCCGGCATGAAGGCGAAATGGCTTTCGGAAAAGAGCGAGATCGAACGTGTGCGCTAACTCAAGCGACGGCTGGAGGAGCTGGGTATCCAGGCCGACCAGGCAACGCGGGTCGGCGACCTGCAACGGGCGGCCGAGATCACCTACGGACAGGTGCCCAAGGTGCGGGCCGAGCTCGACGAAGCCGAGGCCCGCATGCGCGCTCTCCAGTCTGAAGCGAGTTATCTGAAGGAGGAGGTGACGCCCGAGGACGTGGCCGAAGTCGTCGCGTCGTGGACGGGGATTCCGGTGTCGCGAATGATGGAGGACGAGAAGGCCCGCTTGGCCCACCTCGAGGACCATCTGCATCGCCGGGTCGTCGACCAGGACGATGCGATCGCGTCCGTGTCGAATGCGATCCGTCGGAGTCGTGCCGGCCTTCAGGACCCCAATCGGCCGGTGGGTAGCTTCATCTTCCTGGGCCCGACCGGCGTCGGGAAGACGGAAACCGCTCGGGCGCTGGCCGAGTTTCTGTTCGATGACGAGGATGCGCTGGTCAGGATCGACATGTCCGAGTATGGAGAACGCCACTCGGTTTCACGGCTGATCGGCGCGCCTCCGGGTTACGTGGGATACGAGGAGGGGGGACAGCTGACGGAACAGGTGCGGCGCCGTCCCTATACGGTGGTCCTTTTCGACGAGATCGAAAAGGCGCATCCAGAGGTGTTCAACGTGTTGCTGCAGATACTCGACGATGGGCGATTGACCGACGGTCAGGGCCGCACGGTCGATTTTCGCAACACGGTCCTCATCATGACGAGCAACATCGGGAGTTCGTACATCCTGGAACGCACCGAGAGCGGGGCGCCATGGTCCGACACCGAAGCGCACGTTCGTGCCATACTGCACCAGCACTTCAGGCCGGAGTTCCTCAATCGGATCGACGACATCGAAGTATTCCGGCCGCTCAGCCGCGAGGATTTGAACCGGATCGTGGAGCTGCAACTGGAACGGCTCCAGCGCACCTTGAGCGAGCGGGAGATCGAACTGCAGGTGCTGGGACCCGCCAAGGAGCGCATTGCCGAGGCGGGATACCAGCCGGCCTTCGGTGGCCGGCCGTTGAAGCGCGCCATCCAGCGTCTGGTGGCGGATCCTCTCGCCATGGCGTTCCTGGAGGGTCGGTTCAGCGACGGCGACGTCATCCGGGTCGATGCGGACCGCGCGTCGCCGGGCCTCACGTTCGAGCGAGTGGGACGGGAAGTGGAAGCGGGTCAGCCCGCTTGAGCGGTCGCCGTGGGGCGGCGTGGTCGTGGTGCCCGCCGAGGGCCGACACCTCCTTGCGCCCGCTGACCGGAGGAGAAGATTGAAGCCGCAGTTCGTACTTCCGGTCATTGCGCTGTGCACCCTCGGCGCCTGCTCGTCGGGCCAGCGCTCGCCGGAGACTCCCGCCGCCGAGTACGGGGCCCCCGAACCCGGTTTGGCTATCGGCGAGTTCCTGGACGCCGCGCAAATCCGCGACTACACGACCATGGCGCGCCTGTTCGGAACGACCGACGGACCGGCCGAACGCCGGTTCGGTGTGGATCAGGTGGAACAGCGCATGATCGTGCTGGCCTCCCTGCTCCAGCACGAGTCGTACGTGTTGGAGGAGACGACCCTGCGTCAGGGCGGTCCCGACCATCGCTGGTTCATGGTGGAAATGCAGGGGACCCGTAAGGGAGACGTGAGCGTACCCATGGCCACGGCGCGCGCGAAGAGCGATCGCTGGTTCGTCGAGCAAATCGACGTGAACCCGCTCACCGGCGGGCCGTGAAGAAGGACTGTCGGTGTGAGCTCCGCCTCCGCCGGCCATCATACCAGCCCACCAGACGGGTGGGAGACACCCGCAGCCAGTAGGCCAGCCGCAAGCCCCAGTGCAGCAGCACGGTAAACCAGAATCCCCGTTCCTCCCACCGGCGTCGCGACGTGTACGCCGCGTGCCGCAGGACAACGAACCGACCGATGCGTCGCAGGGCGCGGACGAGCTCGACGTCTTCGAACAGCGGCTGCGCAGGAACCCCTCCGATCGCGGGCAGGGCCGAGCGGCGAAAGAAGATCGCCTGATCGCCGGTGGCGGACCGGAACGCTCGCGTCCGCCAATTGACACTCCGTTCGAGGAACGAGAAGCGGCTGAGTCGGGAGACGGCCGGCCGCAGCGCAAAGCGAAAACAGCCGCCCACCACCTCCTCCGACAGCAGAGCGGTCGCGATCTCTTCGGCCGCCCCCGGAGGAAGACGTGTGTCGGCGTGCAGGCAGACGACGATGTCGCCCCGCGCCAGCTCGGTGCCGGTTCGCAGCTGCGCTCCCCGATTGGGGATGCTCCGCACCACGCGGGCGGCCTTGGCCGCGGCTCGCACGGTGGCGTCGGCGCTCCCTCCGTCGACCACGATCAGCTCCGCCTCGGGGCCGAACACGAGGCGCGCGTTTTGCAAGGCCGGGCCGATCTCGGCCTCTTCGTTGAGGGTCGGGACGACGACCGAAAAAGTCGCTCGGCTCATGGGCGGTGGGAGTCGGGCGGCGGGCCGGCCGCGGACAGCTCGAACAGGACGCCTCCGAGGGCCCGAGGGTGCAGAAACGCCACCCGACGCGCGCCCGATCCGTGACGGACTCCGGGTGACACCGGTTCGATGCCGAGGGCTCCGACGGTAGCGAGCGCGGCGTCGAGGTCGGGCACCTCGAGACAGATATGGTGAATGCCGGGTCCGCGACGGGCGAGAAAGCGGGCGATCGGTGAGTGCGGGTCCGTCGGCTCCAGGAGCTCGATCCTCCCGGGACCGGAACCGAAAAACGCCACCCGCACCCGTTCGCTGGAAACCTCCTCGATGCCCGAAACGTTCTGGCCGAGCAGCGCACTGTAGGCGGGGATCGCCTCCTCCAGCGAGTTGACCGCGATCCCCACATGGTCGATTTTCAACAAGTTGTATCTCCGGCACTCACGGGGAGGCGTTCGTTCCAGCGCAGTGCTGTGAACGAGCGCGGAAGCAACGTATT
This sequence comes from uncultured Gemmatimonadota bacterium, assembly GCA_964550085.1. Taxonomy (GTDB): domain Bacteria; phylum Gemmatimonadota; class Gemmatimonadetes; order Palauibacterales; family Palauibacteraceae; genus JBFILW01. The sequence goes on along the minus strand of CAZJXR010000065.1, from coordinate 11,727 downwards.
CGGAGCGAAGCAACGTATTCGGAGCACGAAACTGAGTAAACAGCAACGGGGAATAGAATGACGACAGGTGCGGACGTGATCACGGTAACGGACAGCAGCTTTGGCACCGAAGTCGAAGGCCGGAGCGGCTTGACAATAGTGGATTTCTGGGCGGAGTGGTGCGGACCCTGCCGGATGGTCGGCCCGATCATCGAGCAATTGGCAGTCGAATACGCCGGGGAACTGCGGGTGGCGAAGCTGGATGTCGACGGCAACCAGCGCACCGCGCAGCGTTTCAACGTCCGGTCGATTCCGAGTATTCTGTTCTTCAAGGACGGAGCGCTCGTGGACACGGTCATCGGCGCCCAGCCCAAAGCGCACCTCGAGGGCAAGATCCGGCAGCACAAGTAGGCACCGACCCGCCAGATCTGGATCGGCGCCTCCCGACCGGCGAGCGGTTCGGGAGGCGTTTTCCTGTCTGGCACCCGAACAGGCGCCTGACTGGCGGCACGGGGCCAGCGCGCGGAACGGGCGGCGAGCGATGCTCGAAGCGGCTCTTTACCTGGTCAGCACGCCGATAGGCAACGTGGCTGACATCACCGCACGCGCGGTCGACACACTTCGCGCGGCGGATGTCGTGTATGCCGAGGACACCCGTCGCACTGGACTGCTGCTGCGCCGACTCGAGGTGCGTGCCGAGCTGCGCTCGCTGCACGAGCACAATGAGGCGACTCGGTGCGCGGAGATCGTCGCCCGGCTGGGGGAAGGGCGGGCCTGCGCTCTGGTAACCGATGCGGGGACCCCGGTGCTGTCCGACCCCGGCGCACGCGCGGTGGCGGCGGCGATCGGGGCCGGCTACCGAGTCGTACCGGTTCCTGGACCTTCGGCCCTGGTGGCGGCGTTGACCGTGGCCGGATTCGACGTCTCCGAGTTCACGTTCCTCGGATTCGCGCCTCGCAAGGGCCCTGAGCGCTCCGTCTGGCTTCGCGATCTGGTGAGCTCGTCGCGAACCGTCGCCTGCTTCGAGTCTCCGCGACGGTTGACCGGCCTGCTGCGGGAGTTGGTCGACCGGGGCGCCGGCGGGCGACGGTGCGCCGTGTGCCGCGAGATGACGAAGAGATTCGAAGAAACGCGGCGCGGAACGGTAGCGCAGCTCTTGGAATACTATACGGATACGGCACCGCGCGGTGAGGTCACGCTGGTGGTCGAAGCGGCGGCCGGCGGCGGCGACGGAGCGGAGCTGGAGGCGAGGGCGCGGAGGCGCGCAGACGAGCTGGCGGTGGGCGGAGAATCGGCACGACGGATCGTGGAGTTGCTGCAGGAGGAGCTGGGAATGACTCGGAACGCGGCGTATCGAACGGCTCTCGGCGCCGTCTCGGCGTCCGCGGCCGGGCGACGCGGCGGTGGCCCGCGAAGGGGGGAGTCGGCCGATGCATGAGCGACCAGACGAACTGGCGAGACTGAGGCATGCGGCGATCTCCGTGCGTCGGCGGGCGACCGCTACCGTATTGTGCGCCTCCGTCGGTGTGCTGGGGGTGCTTTTTCTGCTCGGTGTGGTCGTCTCGGGTCCGGAGCATTCACTGTTGTCGCTCGCCATTGGTCTGCTCATGGTCGCCGTGGCGGCGGCCGCCGGCTGGGCCGCCGGCGCCGCCAGCCGCGCCCTCGATATCACTCGTCTGGCCGCGGAAGCGGAGAGTGCCGCCGGCCTCAAGGCGGGGGAGGTGCTGGCGGCCCTCCAGCTGGAGCGCCTCGCGGGTGGCGAATCTGCCTCCCTGGCGAATCTGCACCGACGGCGCATCGCCGAGCGGGTCGGTCAGATCGCGACCCCGGTCCTGTTTCCGGGCTCCCTGCCGGCATGGCGCAACCGGCTGCGGCTGGCACTCGTCGCCGCAACGGTCGGCGTGGGTGCGACGGTGCTGGCTGCGGCAGCGCGACCCGAACGTGCGATGGGCACGGCCCGTTCCCTCGCTACGCCGTGGCGCGTTCTTTTCCCGGCGCCGCTCCCGCCGATGCGGGTTCTACCCGGTGACACCTCGGTGGCGCGTGGAAGTGAACTGGAAGTCCGGATCCACGCTCCGGGACGGGCGCGTGTCGTCCTTCTTTGGCGGGTGACCGGAGAGGTCGCGTCGTCGCGACAGCTCGAGGTCGACAACGAAGCGTGGGCGTCGGGTCACGCCGGTCCGATCCGGGCCCCGACCCGCTACTGGGTGGAAGACGGCCGGGGAGGCATCAGCGACACCTTCGAGGTTCGACCCCACGTGCCGCTGCTGCTCGCGGAACTGCGGGCGCGCGTCGTGCACCCGGCGTACCTGCGGCGAGCGGATGAGGAATACGCCCAGCCACTGCCGCCGCTGGTGGTTCCGGAGGGTTCCCGGATCGAGATCTCGGGAACCGCCACCGCACGACTGGCCGCCATCGCCCTCGAAGCGGTCGCCGCCGCCGACGGGTCGAGCGCCACCCAACCGGGTCCCCGGCCGCCGTCCCGTGTGGCGCTCGATGTGAACGGGCGGCGCTTTGCCGGGGTTCTCGACCCGATCGCCGGGGGTACCTGGGTGTGGAGGCTGGAGCCGCTCGAAATCCATGAGGAGGTGATCGCGCCGCTGCCGCTCTCGGTCGCCGTCGTCGCGGATAGCACCCCGCGCGTCCAGATCGCATACCCCGGGACCGATACGGTGCTGAGATCCGACCTCCAGCTCCCCCTGGTCATTGACGCCAGCGATGACATCGGGGTTCGCGATGTCCAGCTAGTCAGCTGGCGCGTCTCGGCGCTCGGTGTGCGGGACGAACCGGAGAGCCGGATGGTCGCCGAGGGTGGCTTCGGTGAGACGCGGGTCGTGGTGCGGCCGACACTGGATATGAGGGGGCGGAATCTGCTGCCCGGTGACACGGTCTACTACGTGGCGCGGGTTCGGGACCGGAATCCGAGTCACCGCGCGGTCCACTCGGACACCTTTCGCGCGCGGCTGCCCAGCGTGGCCGAACTGCGGGAGGCGGCGGCCACCGGCACTGATCGACTGGCAGCCGAAGCGCGCGACCTCGCCGGACGCGCACGGGAGCTGGAGCGCGAAGCGCGCGAAGCGGAACGCCAGGCCGGCAACGAGGCGGCACGGGCGCGCCAGGCGACGAACCAGACGAGCGCGAACGAGCGCGTCAGCTACGAGGCGACGGAAGAGGCGCGCCGCGTTCTCCAACAGGCCAACCGGCTGGAGGAGCAAATGCGCGGCATGCGGGAGGCGCTCGAAACGCTTCGGGACGAGATGGAGGCCTCCGGGCTGGCCGATGCGGAGCTTCGCGAGAAGCTGAATCAGCTGGAGGAGCTGTATCGTGAGTTGATGGAGTCGGGCCTTCGCGAGCAAATCGCCCGATTGCAGGAAGCGTTGCGATCGCTCAATCCCGATGAGCTGCAGGCGTCGCTGCGTGACGTGGCCAGGAACATTCGGGAGTTGCAGGACCAGATCGAGCAGAGCACCGCCCTGCTCGAGCGGGTAGCGATCGAACAGGCTGTACAAGCCGCCCGTCAGGACATCGAGGAGCTGGCGACGAATCAGGAAGCGGTCACTTCCTCCGCACGTCCCGACAGCGGGTGGGCGCGGGCCGAAGAGCGCTTGGCGAACGAGGCCGAGCGCCTGATCGGGCGCCTCGCGGAGCTGGGTGAACGTCTCGAAGCGATCGGAGCCGATGCGGTCGCCGACTCGGCGGGCACGGCGGGGACGCGGCTGTCCGATGCGGCGCGGGACATGCGCCAGGCTGCCAGCGACGCGCGCTCCCGTCAGAACACGAGCGCCGGCCAGGCGGCGCGGGCGAGCGCCTCCTCGGCGAGCGAGTCGGTCCAGCAGGCCGCCGCGTCGATGGCGGCAGCGGAGCGGCAGCTGACGGCCGACTGGCGGCAGGAAGCGATGGGCGCGGTGCAGGCGGCATTGGGCGAGAGCGTCGCGCTGGCCCGGGAGCAGAGCGCCTTGAGCGGATCGAGCCCCGAGGCAGCCTCCTCGCCGGACTACCGGGCACGTCAGCTGGCCCTGCGAGAGGGGCTGGACAACCTGCTGCGGGCGCTTTCCGAGGCGAGTCGGAGGACGGCGCTCCTCGACCGCCGGACCGGACCGGCCGCGGCGGAAGTGGCAGACAGGATGGACGCGGTGCTCGATCGGATGCAGCGCAGCCCAGGGGTCACTCGACCCAGCCCGTCGGAAGGGGAGGCGATCGTCGAGGCTCTCAACGAGCTGGCGGCCAGTCTGCTGGCCACGGCGCAGGCGATCACGGGCTCCGAATCCGCGACCGGCATGCAGGAGGCGCTCGAGCAGATGGCCCAGATCGCGCAAGCTCAGCAGGGAATCGGCCAGCGGACGAGTGGTCTGCTGCCGCTGTACCAGGCGGGCCAACGCATCCAGGAGCAGCTCGCCCAGCTGGCTCGCGAGCAGGCAGGGGTGGCCCAACAGCTCCGCGATTTGGCCGAGCAGCGCGAGGCGCGCGACGCGCTCGGTCGGCCCGAGCGGATGGCGGTGGAGGCGGAGGAGATCGCGAGCCGCCTCGGAAGCGGTACCCTCGACCAGGAGACGATCGCTCGACAGGAGCGGCTGTTCCGCCGACTCCTCGACGCTGGCCGATCGCTCGAGAAGGAGGATCGCGATCCCCGGCGGCGCGAGTCGCAGACGGGGACGACGGTCGAGGGTGAAGCGCCCGCCCCACTCGACCCGACACTGCTCAGCGGTCCCCGTTACCCGCACCCGAGCCAACAGCTGTTGAGCAAGTACCCACCCAGCTATCGGGCACTGATCTTCGACTACTTCGATCGTCTGAACGCGCGACAGCCCGCCGGCAGCGAGAGTGGCTCGTGAGGATCGTTCGGCTCGCCATGGTGGCGCTCGCGATCGCTTCCGCCCCGGTAGCGACGGCGGCCGCGCAGCAATCGCGTGAAGAAGCGGCCGCGGAAACGCGGGCGCTCGGACACGCGTCGCGGCTCGAGCGAGCCGGGCGACTGACCGAGGCTCGGCAGCTGCTGGAGGAACTGCTCGACAGCTATCCGACCTCGTTCGACGGCTTGCTGGCGCTCGGCCGGGTGCTGGAGGCGCTGAACCAGCCCGAGGTTCTGGTGCCGTTCGCCGAGCGCGCGGCGGTCGAGACCGGATTGTCGGACGATCGATTCCTGCAGGTGTGGATTCGGACCCTCGGCTCCGAGGGGGCGCTTGATTCCGCGTGGGCGGTTGCCGATGACTGGGTGGCCAGGGCCCCGGATCAACCCCAGGCGTACCTCGAGCTGGCTTTCGTGGAGCGAGATCGGGGAGGCGCCCCACGCGGGATCGAGGTGCTCGAGCGCGGGCGGGACCGGGTCGGGGATGCCGAGATCTTCACCCAGGAGCTGTCGCTGCTGTACGCGGAGGCCGAACGCCTGCAGGACGCGGCGCGGGAGTGGCGGCGGATGCTGGCCTGGGGTCGACCGGGCGGAGAAGCGGTCGAGCGGGCGCTGGTCGACCTCGGTGATCGCTACACGGCGGCGTTGCAGGCCTTGGCCGTGGAGCTGGCCCGATCGGACGTGCCGCTGACCGCCGCCCGCACGGGGCTGGAGATGGCGTTTCGGCTTGGCGACCGGGCGTGGACGCGGGAATTGGCGGAGAGCATGGTCGAGAGCCTGCCGCTCGATGCGCGACTCTCCGTTCTGCGGGATTTCGTCCTCGAAGCCCGCAACCGGGGGCTGCTGAACGATGCGGCGTGGGCTGCCTCGATGTTGGCGGAGCAGTCCCCGACCCGCGATGAACGGCTTCAGTGGAAGGCGGTCGCGGCCGAACTCGCGTTTCAGACCGGCGATTCCGCCAGCGCCCGCGACGCTTTCAGCGCCCTCGCCGGGGAGGCCGAGGTCGGCACCGAGGCCCACCGCATCGCGACCCGCCGGGTGTTCTCACTGTGGGCGGAGAGTCCGCAGCGGGCGGAGCCACTGCTGCACGAGTATGCGCGCGCGTATCCGGAGGCCGAGCAGGAGCTGGCCGAGATGGCGGTCGAGCTGGCGCGCGCGTACGCAGCCGACGGAGAACTGGCGGCGGCGATGAGGGCGCTCGAGGTGGTGGCCGCCACTCCGGATGATGCATCCGTGGCGGCGCTGGTCGAGGCGGAGCGCGGGCGGCTGGCCCTGTACGCCGGCGACCTCGAGACCGCCCGCGCCAGCCTCGCCGTCGCGGTGGCCATCCCGGCCGGGGCCCCGGCGGAGCGAACCGAGGTGATCGCTCTGTACGGCGTTCTCGCCCGAGCCGACTCGGTTGCGGCCGCGGCACTCGGAGCGATGCTGTATCGCCTTCTCCGCGACCCGCGGGGCAGCTCGGTCGCCGTGCTCGTCGCCGAATGGGAGGCGATGCCATCGACCGAGTTCCGGGTCGGGCTGGCCGCGCTGGTCGCGGCGGAGTTGGAGCAGAGCGGCCGGTCGGACGACGCCGCCGCGGTCCGCCGCTGGATCATCGCCAGCCACCCGGAGGCGCCCGAGGCCGCTTCCGCGCTGCTCGGTCTGGCGCGGGCCGCCCTGCCGGCAGATCCGGAGCTCGCCCGGCACTACCTCGAGCAACTCATAGTCACACATCCGACCAGCGCCGTCGCTCCGGCCGGTCGTCGTCTGCTGGCCGAGTTGGAGGGGAGGGTGCCGAGCTGATGATGCGGGACGGCCGGTCTCTCGTCGCGCGGTTGACGGGGTTCTTGGCGGTGCTCGCCCTGACGGGTCTGGTCGCCGTCCCGGCTGCACGGGGCCAGCACCTGCTCGTCCCGATGGACGAGGGCCAACAGAATCACCTCAAGGCTTACGGTCTGACCTATCAGGTGTTGAGCGTCGGAGCTCGAGCGGAGTGGCTTCTCAACTATCGGGGGGGAGCGTTCTTGCTCCCGGACGAGGAGCGCGTCCGTCGCCGGGCCGCCCTCATGGGCGTGTCGACGGTGGCAGTGAGCGGAGCCGATCTCGCTCGTCTGCGGGCGGAGATCGAGTCCTCCAACATGGAGTCGGTCCCGCTCGAGAAGGCGCCGCGCGTCGCCGTGTACACGCCGCCGAACAGTTCTCCGTGGGACGACGCCGTCACCATGGCGCTGGAATACGCGGAGATCCCGTACGACCGCGTGTGGGACCCGGAAGTGCTGGATGGGGCCCTCGAGCTCTACGATTGGGTTCACCTGCACCATGAGGACTTCACCGGCCAGTACTCGAAGTTCTACCTGACGTACGCCGGAGCCGAGTGGCTACACGATGAGGTGAGCCGGAATGAAGCGGTGGCGCGTCAGCTCGGATTCGCCGACGTACCATCGCTCAAGAAGGCCGTCGCGCGGGACTTGCGGAGCTATGTGGCGGAGGGAGGGTTCCTGTTCGCCATGTGCACCGCGACCGAGACCCTCGAGCTCGCCCTGGCAGCCGAGTCAGCCGACATTGCGGCTGCTTTTGCCGACGGCTCGCCGCTGGCGGCGGACGCGCAGGGCCAGCTCGATTGGTCATTGACCATGGCGTTCGAGGACGCCCGGCTCGAGCTCGATCCGACCATCAGCGCCTTCAGCGATATCGATGGCCACCAGGTGAACACGGTATGGCGTCAACCGTTGGGCAGCTTCACTTTGTTCGACTTCAGCGCCAAGTTCGATCCCGTGCAGAGCATGCTCACGCAAAACCACGAGAACGTTCTGGAGGACTATTACGGTCTCACCACCTCGTTCGTGCGCGGACGCTTGAAGCCCGGCGTGAGCGTCCTCGCCGAGGAGGTGGGAACCGACCGGGTGAAGTACGTGCACGGATCGTTCGGTGAGGGGACCTTCACCTTCCTCGGGGGACACGACCCGGAGGATCCCCAGCACCTGATCGGGGATCCGCCCACCGACCTCGATCTGTACCGTCACTCGCCCGGCTACCGGTTGATTCTCAACAACGTGCTGTTCCCGGCGGCGAAGAAGAAGGCGCTGAAGACGTGAACGAAGGCAGGTGGCGTTCGCCGGCGGCGACAGAAGCGGCACGCTTCGTCCTCCCCGATCGTCTGCATCGGCTTCCGGGCTATCCGCTGGCAGATATCCCCGCCATCAAGGCCCGGTTGCGGACGGAGGGTCGCGAGATCATCGACCTCGGCATCGGTGATACCGGTCTCCCGGTCCCCGAACAGGCCATCGCCGCACTGCGCGAGTCGGTCGCAGACCCGGCCATGCATGGCTACGCGTTTCAGGCAGGGCTTCGGGACTACCGTGAGGCGATCGCGGACTGGATGGAACGGCGCTTCGGCCGTCGCCCCGATCCGTTTGTGGAGGTGCTTCCGGTCATCGGCTCCAAGGAGGGGATTGCCCATCTCGCTTTCGCCGCCCTCGACCCCGGCGACGCCGTCCTGGTGCCGGACCCCGGTTACGCACCCTATTTCGGTGGCGGTCACCTGGCCGGCGCCACCGTCCATCGCGCGCCGCTTCGGGCGGAGAACGGCTTCCTCGTCCCACCGCAAGACATCCTCGCCGTGCCCGGGCGACTGCGTCTCGTCTACCTCAACTACCCGAACAACCCGACCGGTGCCACCTGCGACCTCGGGTACCTGAACGAAGTGCTCGACGCGTGCCGGGACCGTGGTGCGCTGCTCGCATGGGACAACGCGTACTCCGAGATCGCGTTCGACGACTACTCTCCGCCCGGGCTGCTCGAGGCGGATGGGGGCATGGAGAGCGCGATCGAATTCCACTCGCTGTCGAAGAGCTTCGGCATGACCGGTTGGCGCATCGGGTGGGCATGCGGCAGCCGCTCCATCATCGAGGCTCTCTCCCGGGTCAAATCCTTCATCGACACGGGAGCGTTTCTTCCGATCCAGGCGGCGGCTGCCGCCGCTTTGCGGGCGAGCCCGAGCTACCTGCCGGTTTGCTTGCGCACGCTGCGGGAACGTCGGGACGCCGCCGCGGCGGCCTTCTCGGCCGCTGGCTTCGAGGTGGCGATTCCGCGGGCGGGAATCTACCTGTGGCTCCCGGTGCCGACTGCGGAGCCCTCCGAGTCGTTCGCGCGCCGGGTGTTGACAGAGACCGGGGTGGTGCTGTTGCCCGGCTCCGCTCTCGGGGCGGGCGGTGAGGGATACGTGCGCATCGCGCTCACCGTGGCTCCGCCGCTGTACGCGGAAGCGGCGGAGCGAATCCGCGCATTGATTTAGGCTTCGCGCATGGCGACCGCGCATCAACGCTCGGAGCAGCTGGCCGGATCCGTCGCCGGAGTGGTGGCTCGCTTCCCCCTCCGCAACGATCGTGCGTTGCGAGAATCGAGCTACTCCCTGACCATGCGATGGGGACTGGCTCTATCGGCCGTTCTTCATCTGTTGCTGATCCTGTTCGTGTCGCGCCTGCTGGAGATCGGTGCCTTGCCGTGGGAGCGCGCCTTTCCGCGTGCCGGACCGATTCCTGATGCGCTCGAGGTGGTCGACGTGCGCGAGGTTCGTGAGCCGCCCACGGTGGTGACGCCCGAGGCACCGCAGATCGAGCCCGTTCGGCGGCCGCCGGCCGACGCGCCGGTCGCGGTCGCGCTTCCGGAGACGGTGAGCGAGGGCGCCCTCACGAATGCCGAAAGGTTGCAGCCTCGACCCGGCGATCTCCGGTTGTGGCGCGACTTCCGAGGTCGGCCGATCGATGATCGTCGGCTGCGTGGAATCGCCGGCGGCAACGCTGCCCTGCTGGCGCGCATCGACGCCCTCTACGACAGCCTCGGGCTCAACGAGCTGGAGCGGGACTATCTGGATTGGCTGCTGGAGACCGAAGATGGCAAGAAGTGGGGGATCACTCCGGAGGCCATCTACCTCGGCACCATCAGCCTGCCGAACATCTTCGGTGCCCTGTTCGAGCCGGGAGGACCCCTGGGACGTGAGCTCGCGCAACAGGCGAACGACCGCGGTCTCATCGACCAGCAGGACATCCAGGCTGACGTGGACCGCGTGCTCCAAGAACGCCAGGAGGCGATCTCCGAGCGTACACGCCGGTTGCAGGAGGAGCGGGCCCGGGAGGACGATGAGCGGGAAGACGAAGACGCCCCGCCCGACAGCGTGACCACCGAGTAGATGGCCGACCTCGACCGAATGCCCCTGCTGCGCGAGCTCGACAGCAGGTACGACCCGGCCGGCCTGGAGCCGGTCCTGTACCGCAGGTGGGAAGAGTGCGGCTTCTTCCATGTGGCGGCCGACGTGCCCGACGATCCATACGTGATCGTGATCCCGCCTCCGAACGTTACCGCCGCCCTCCACATGGGCCACGGCCTCAACAACACGCTTCAGGATGTGCTTATCCGCTGGCGCCGCATGTGCGGCGATGCGGCGCTCTGGATCCCGGGCACCGACCATGCCGGGATCGCGACCCAGAACGTCGTGGAGCGGCAGCTCGCCGAGGAGGGACTCCAGCGCTGGGATCTCGGCCGCGAGCGGTTCGTGGAGCGGGTGTGGGCATGGGTCGAAGAGTACGGGAGTCGCATCATCGAGCAGTTGAAGCTCATGGGCTGCTCCTGCGATTGGGAACGCACACGCTTCACGCTCGACGCCGGTTTGTCGCGGGCGGTTCGGGAGGTGTTCGTTCGTCTGTACGAGAAAGGGTTGATTTACAGAGCGAACTACATCGTGAACTGGTGTCCCCGCTGCGGCACGACTCTGTCGAACGAAGAAGCCGATCACAGAGAGCACGACGGGAAGCTGTACTACATCCGCTATCCGGTCGTCGGGTCGGCCGATCTGACTGTCGTCGTCGCCACCACCCGGCCCGAAACGATGCTGGGTGACACGGCAGTGGCCGTGCATCCCGACGACGAGAGGTTCGGGGCGCTGATCGGTCGGCAGCTGCAGCTTCCGCTCACCGATCGTCGGATCCCGATCATCTCCGACCCCGCCGTGGACCGGCAATTCGGTACCGGCGCGGTGAAGGTGACGCCGGCTCACGATCCGAACGACTTCGAGATCGCGCGCAGACACGAGCTGCCGTCGATCGACATCATGAACGACGATGCGACCCTGAGCGATGCGGCTCCGGCGGCCTACCGCGGCTTGGATCGACTCGAGGCACGGTCTCGCGTGGTGGCCGATCTCGAGGCGCAAGAGCTGCTCGAGAAGGTGGAGACTCACCGGCACGCGGTCGGACACTGCTACCGGTGCGATACCGTGGTCGAGCCGCGTCTCAGCCTGCAATGGTTCGTGAGCATGAAGCCGCTGGCCGAGCCGGCGCTCGCGGCGTACCGCGAGGGAAGGGTGCGCTTTCACCCCAACCACTACGGGAACGTGTATGCGCACTGGCTCGAGACCGTGCGCGACTGGCCGATCAGCCGACAGCTGTGGTGGGGGCACCGAATCCCGGTGTGGTACTGCCAGGCGGAGAGCTGCGCGGCGACGGTGGTTGCACGCGAGGACCCGGAGCGCTGTCCGGGATGCGGTGGGGTGCTGGTCCAGGATCCAGACGTTCTCGACACCTGGTTCAGTTCCTGGCTGTGGCCGTTCAGCACCCTCGGCTGGCCAGACCACACCCCGGATCTGGCGAGGTTCTATCCGGGCGCGACGCTGGTCACTGCCGCCGACATTCTCTTCTTCTGGGTTGCCCGCATGGTGATGGCCGGGATCGAATTCATGGGCGAGGTGCCCTTTGCCGACGTGGTGATCAACGGCACGGTGCGGGATCACATCGGGCGCCGGATGTCGAAGTCTCTCGGGAACGGAATCGACCCGCTCGATGTCATAGACCGCTTCGGTGCGGATGCGATGCGGTTCACCCTGGTCCACAGCGTGCCGATCGGGACGGACCTCCATCTCAACTACCAGG
>CAZJXR010000064.1:16765-19315 GCA_964550085.1 uncultured Gemmatimonadota bacterium | reverse complement strand
AGCGAATCGATGCCGTACCTGTCCAGGGCGAACTGGACGTATTCTCTGGCACGCTCCTCCATGGGAGCGCCGGCGAGCTCGTTAATCGGGAAGAGTCGCGCGGAACCCGGCCAGATCGCGATTGCCGAGTCAATCACCGCCTCCGCCTCCCCGAGACGGCCCTCGGCGACGAGCAGGCCCTGTAGCCGGAGCACCGCGGCCCAGCGACCCTGGCGGGTCGTATCGGAAAGCGCTGCCGCGAGGGCGGCGTTCGCGCAGGCTGGCTGCGCGGCCCCGCCCGCCAGGTCGTGACCGGCGCGACGGACCACCAGGAGCTCTTCCGCCGATTCGAGCGGCCACTCGACCGAGCCTGTCCCGTCCCTGACGCATTTGAGCATCAGGTCCAGCTTGCGATCCAGCACAACGTCCGGGTTGAAGTCGTGGTACTGTGCGATGAGCGTCTCGGCCCGCTCCACGTCTCCGCGCCGGATCGCGATCTCGGCCAGGTGATAGAGTGGGGGCGAGAAGGTGCTGTCAGCGCGACGAGCCGCCACGAAGAACTGCTCCGCGGCCGAGTCGGTCGCCATCCCGGACGGGATCAGGTGGTACCGCACTTCGCCCAGCAGGTGAAGAGCCTCGGTCCAGCCGGGGGCTGCGTCGAGGGCGCGGTCGAGGAGCACGATCGCGCTATCGGCCCGGCCCGCGTAATAGGCGTTCAATGCGCGCGCCAGGTAGGAGTAGCGCGGCGGCAGCAGCGAGTCGTACTCGAGGGCCGCCGCGGCGAGCCGGGCCGCATCCCGCCCACGCTCCTCCCCCCACTCCGCCGCTTGCGCGCCCTTGATGGCAGCCAGCGCCAGGGCTGGATCCTCGGCGATCGCCCGTTCGTAGAGATCGCTCGCCGCATCGAAGTTGGACCGCCTGTACTCCCTTTCGCCCTGCACCCACAGGGCGACGGCTGCGGCGTCCCGATTCTCGATCGGCGTGAGGTCGATATTCCGACCCGGGTCCACCAGCGGCGGCAGCAGCTCCTTGACCGCATCGACGCCTACCAGAGCCACTCGTTGGGTGGGTCCTGACCTGACTGCCTGTCTCGGCGGTGCGTCCGATGTGACGTCGTGCAGTCGCAGGGTCACGGTGACCGAGTCGGCGTTTCGGTGACCTCGCACCGCGCCGGTCAGGAAATACCGTGCTCCGAGCTGGCGACTGATCGCTTGTGCCGCATTGGCCCGTGGCCCCTGACCGGCCACACGGTCGGGTTCATCCATCCATAGCAAGCCGGCGATCATCTCGAGCGGGTCGGCGTAGGCCAGAGCCCCTTCGATCGCCAGCGCGACCTCGTAGCCGGCACCGCGGTCTTCCGCCTCCAGTCGTTCCTCGGCGAGCGGAAAGTAGACGACTTTGTTCGGATCGAGGGGCGCCGGACCTTGCCGCCCGACGTATATACCGACGGCAGTCGCCAGCACCGCGACCGCGCCGAGGCCCGCCCCGATACCCATCCCCCACCGCTTCCGACGGCGATGCGGCTCGAAGGGTGGTTCCGCGGGCCGACGCAGGACGGGACCCGTATCCTGAGCCTCGAGGGCCGTGATGAAGTCCGTTGCCGTCGGGAAGCGGTCGGCCGGCGTCTTGGCGAGTGCCCGGTCCAGTGCCTCGGCGATGTGGGGAGGAACCGAGGGCCGGGCGGTCCCGATCGACGGAGGCGGATCGATCATGTGACGCGCCAGCACGACCTGGGCGGTCCGTCCGCTGAACGGCGGTTCTCCGGCGAGCATCTCGTACAACAGGCAGCCCAGCGAGTAAATGTCGCTGCGACCGTCGACCTCCGATGTTCCACTCGCCTGTTCCGGGCTGGCGTACGCCGGCGTGCCGAGCGCCATACCGGTGCTGGTCAACTGCTCGCCCCCGGCTACCGTGATGGCGGACGCGATGCCGAAGTCGGCGACCACGGCGTGGCCGGAAGACAAAAGGATGTTGCCCGGCTTTACGTCGCGGTGCACGACTCCCTGCTCGTGGGCATAGGCAAGGGCTCCCCCGATCTCGCTGGCGATCCGAACGGCGTCGTCGATCGGCAGCTGTCCGTCGCGGGTCAGACGATCGAGGAGGGACTCGCCCTCGACGTACGGCATGGTGAAATAGAGAATGTCCTCGATCTGGCCGGAGCTGAGCAGCGGGATGATGTGCGGATGCTGGAGCCTGGACGCGATCTCGATCTCGCGAAGGAAGCGCCGTCCACCAAGGGCAACGGCCAGCTCTGGCCGCAGCACCTTGACCGCCACCGGACGGCCGTGCTGCTCATCGACCGCCCTGAACACGATCGCCATCCCACCGCGACCGATTTCGCCCTCGAGATGGTAGCGGCCGGCGAGAAGCGCCCGGACTCGCTCCGTGTGCTCTCCCCGCTCGTCGCGGTCGTTCATCGTCCCGAGTTCGCTCGCTCGTCTCGTACGGACTTCGCCGCCACCATCACCGATGTAGAAACGCCGCCCCGATAGTGAGGGAGCGGCGCCTTACGTTGGACCGGTTGACGCGAGGATCAGCTACCGCGGCCGCCGCCACCGCCTTCCTCGTCGA
>CAZJXR010000064.1:0-16665 GCA_964550085.1 uncultured Gemmatimonadota bacterium | reverse complement strand
CGCCGCGGCCGCCGCCACCGCCTTCCTCGTCGACGCCGCGGCCGCCGCCACCGCCTTCCTCGTCGACGCCGCGGCCGCCGCCACCGCCCTCATCGTCGACGCCGCGGCCGCCGCCGCCCCCCTCTTGGTCCTCGCCGGCGGCGAAACACAGGGGCCCCGGGATCAGCTCTTCGATCGACATGCTCGGCCTTCCTCTGGCAGGACGTGAGACTCGGTGTCAGACTGGACCGACGAATATCTGGACAACGTTCAAGCGTCGCAAGCTAGGCCGGTTCCCTGTGGACACTTGCGTGCCGGGTCCGCCGCTTGCCTCCCGCGCTGGTCGGTCGGCATTTTGTAGTCCTGCCTGTCGCGATCCCGCAGCCGTTCGCGCTCATCCACTTTACCTGAGGGAGCACCGTAACGATGTCCGAGCCCACGAAGCGAGCCCTCCTGATCGGAATCGATGAGTATGACATCGAGAGATGGCGTCTGTATGGCTGCGAGAATGACTCGCGCGCGATTCAGAGTGTGCTGATCGATCCCTTCGGCTTCCCTCCCGATAACATCACCATGGTGCTCAACGACGAGGCGACCCGAGAGCGCATCCTCCGGGAGTTCGAGAAGCTCATCGACGCCACGCGGCCCGGCGACATCGTCGTCACGCATTACGCCGGCCACGGCTCGTACATGACCGATCTCGAGGGCGACGAAGCGGACGGCAAGGATGAGACGATCGTCACCCACGACTCTCACCACTCGGGCGACAAGCCGAACCTCGACATCAACGACGACGAGATCCACAACTTACTGCTGCGGCTGGCCGAGAAGACCGACTACGTCACGATGATCTTCGATTGTTGTCACTCGGGGACGATGACCCGGGACGTCTCGGGCGAGGAGGCGCGTTCGGTCGAAGGGGATACCCGGTCCGGACCCGAGATGGGCCGTGAGCCGATCGACCCTGCCGGCCGCTCGACCGGGGCGACGACGCGCGGTCCCAGCGGATGGCTGCCTCTCAGCGACAAGTACGTGTTGATCGCCGGGTGCCGCGACGAGGAGAAGTCTTACGAGAAACGCGTCACCGTCGGCGAAGAGACGATCAAGCACGGTTCCCTGACCTACCACCTGTGCGAACAGCTGCGCGGCGCCACTCCGGGAACCACTTACAGGGATGTGTTCGAAGCCACCGCAGCGGGTGTCACGGCTCACAACGGCCGACAGCATCCCCAGATGGAGGGCGCCGTGGATCGGGAGATCTTCGGGGTCCGCGACATCGAGCCCATGCGGTTCATCCGAGTCACGAACCGCGACGGCCGGACGGTGAGGCTGGCGGGAGGAGCGATCCACGGCATCACGGTCGGATCGAAATGGGGGGCGTACCCGGCCCGTGCCAAGACGGCGGATCCCGGGACCAAGATCGGAACGATCGAAATCAGGTCGGTGGGCCCGGCAACGACCGAAGCGACTATCCTCGATGAAACAGGGGAGGGAGCGATCGACGATACGGCCCGCGCGGTCGTCGAGGAGCACAACTACGGAGATCTTCGGCTCACCTACGCGCTCAAGGCCGATCCGTCGTTACGGGAGGAAGTCGAGGTACTCCGCGCAGCACTGGGCGAGAAGGCGCAACTGCGCGAAGCCGAGGGTGACGAGCCGGCCGACGTCACCCTATACCTCATCGCCCCGCGGGAGAGCGCCGGCGCCCGGGATCCGGCTCCACAGCTCGGGGCGATCTCGGAGCCCACCTGGGCCGCGATCGGCACCGATGGTCTGCTCGCCATGCCCACCAAAGCGCTCGGCGAGTGGGCCGGCGACGAAAAGGGCCACGGCGGCCTTCCTCACAACCTCTGCTTGCTGGCCGGGGCGATGCGCGCCCTCGAACTCGACAACCCGGATCCGAACAGTGCGCTCAAGGGGAAAGTGAGCCTCGAGCTGCTGCGGGGCGCGCCGACGGAGGATGGCGTGAGCTGGTCGGTCGCCAAGCCGGAGAGCGCCGGCGGTCAGATCGTGTACGAATCGGGCGGTACAGATGCCGATGGCAAGCCGGTGTACGGCGATTTCATCGCGTTCCGCATCACCAACGGTCACGCCGAGCGGGTTTATGTGACGCTTCTCAACATCGATTCCGCGGGCGCGGTGAGCGTCGTGTATCCGCCGCGGGGTGCCGAGGGCCCGGTAGAGCCCGGACAGACGTTCGACTACGGAAACCGCGACACCGACAAGCCGCGCGACCTGGTAGTGCCGAAGTCGTATCCCTTTTACCGGATTGACGAAGATGCGCCCATCGAAGGCACGGAAACGTTCAAGCTGATCATCACCCCGGAGCACGCCGATTTCCGCTATATGGAGCAGGCGGCGATGCGGTCGGTCGACGGCGCCCCGGCGACGAAGGCGGTCACCAGACTGTGGCGCAACGCCGCCGACCCGAGCCGCGGACTGCGCGAGGAGGAAGAGGAGGTGGAGACCGTCAAGGTTTCCGAGAACGACTGGGCGACGGTGACGCGCGCAGTGACACTACGCAGAGCGGCTCGACTCCGCCCCGATGGTTCGGAGCTGCGGCTGCGCGGCGCGAGCCTCAGCCTCCCCCGCATCGAGGGTGAGGCCAGGATCCACGATTGGCGAAGCGAGAAGCTGGCGTCCGTCGTGGCCGCCTCGCCGTCGATCGCCGCGGCATTCGGCAAGCTGGGGCCGGCCCTCGAGCGCTCCGGGATGGAGCGTCGGCGAACGGTCGAGATCGAGGGGCGGCGGAAGGAGGCGCCGTCCCGAAGCCTGGAAGGTGCGGAAGCGTCGCCGGCCGGTATCGTCAGCGTGCCGACGCCGGGCGCCGGGATGGGCCAGGCGCTGCTCGTCACCGACGAGAACGGCCTCGTCCGGTGGCAATATGCCACCGGGGCCGAGGGAGGACGCAGCCTGGACGGCGAGCGCGGTCTGACCCAGGAGTTCGTCCTCGATGAGTACGTGCTGGCGGACAGTGGCGCGATCGTCGATACGGAGGCCGAAGGGGATGGTCGGGGTGTCGTCGGTGAGATCGGCAAGCGTCTGTTCAACGTGGTGGTCTTTCCGCTCATCGAAGAGGGCGTCGGCGAGCTCGGCGAAATGTTCGTCGCCAAGTGGGAGGCGGCGAAACGTCCCTATCGCGTGCGTCGCTTCACCCCGGACGACTACCGGAGCCCCGATGCCGTGCCGCTGGATGCCGAGGGATGGCGTGCGATGGCTTCCGGCAGGGCCCTCATGCTGGTGCACGGGACGTTCAGCCGGGCTCATGCCGCCTTCGGTGGCATGCCGAAGGCGCAGGTCGAGGAGCTCTACCGCGCTTACGATGGACGTGTGTTCGCCTTCGACCACTGGACGATGGCTCACGACCCGCTCCAGAACATACGCCACCTCCTCGACCCGGGACCGGGCGGCGGACTCACCCCCATACCGGAAGGAACGGAGCTCGACCTCGACATCATCTGCCATAGCCGCGGCGGACTGGTGAGCCGCGTCTTGTCGGAGATGCAGTCAGAGCTGGCGCTCGGCTCGCGGAAGATCAATGTGGGTCGCGTGGTGTTCGTCGGCTCGCCGAACGGCGGAACGGCGTTCGCCTCCAAGGAGCACATCAAGAAGCTCCTGGACCGGATGACGAACCTCTTCACGTTGGTCGCGCAGGCGGATCAGAGTGGAACCGTGGAAACGCTCGAGGCCGTCTTCGCGGCGGTCAAGACACTGGCGGTGGGAGTATTCGGCGGCCTCGACGGAATCCAGTGCATGGCGCCCGGCAGCGAGTTCATGCGGCGGCTGGACGGCCACGGCCCGCAGGGAACGCGATACTTCGCGCTGGCTTCCAACTACGCGGCGGACCCGAGCACGGCACGCCGGCGGTTCATCGATCACGCCGTGGACCGCCTGCTGTTCGGGCAGCGCGGTAACGATCTCGTCGTGCCGACCGACAGCGTGTTCGACCGCCGCTCGGGGCTCGGGAAGCCGCCGGCGGAGGAGAGGAGAGGGAACGGGGCGTCCGACGGCAGCGGATTCCCGATCAGCGAGCGGGTGATCTACGAGGGCGGCGTAGATCACAGCGGCTACTTCGCCACTCCGAGGAGCCACGAGAAGATCATGGAGTGGCTGTCGAGCTGATCGTTCGCGCCCGATTCAGTCGTGCGACTCCCACGACCACTCGGGTGAGGTGGCGGCCATCTCGTACGCGCCGTCCTTCTTCCGCAAGTAGGCGGCCCAGTACTCGATGTCCCCGGCGATCCGGGTCGTGCGGTGCTTGTACTCGCCACGATCGTTCGTACGATTCGCGAACGTGGCCGTGTCCATCAGGTAGCGCAGCGGTTGCCCGGGATCCGGCGCCTTCGCGTAGAGAGCCACGACGTCGCTTCCGGCGATCCTCCCCGGATTGTGCCAGTTCAGGTTGACCCTGCCCCGCGCATCGCGGGTCAGCCACACGGACAGCTCGTCCCGCTTGAGCTTCCAGCGGCGGTGAAGCACGATCTCTCCCTCGAGCAGGATCCCGTTATACCGTGTCTGCATGAACAGCACCGGCGTCGCCCACTCGGGCGAGCCCCGCAGCTCTTTGTGGTTGTGGATCGCGAGCCGCCCCTCCGCGACCGCCGCATCGATCGGTAAGCCGCCGACCAGTGTCTCGTAGAAGCGATGCGCGAAGGCGTTCGCCGCCCGATCGTCCACCTCCTTCTGCATGGCCACCACCGCCGCCACGCCGAGCTCGATCAGCGATGAGGCCATGCCCGCGAACGGATCGCCGCCCGACTCCTGCGATTCTCCCGTATTGCAGGCGTTCAGCACCACGAGGCGCGGCTGAAAGTCCTTCAGCTGCCGGCAGAATTCCTCGGCGCTCACTTCCCCGTCCTCGAACGCCAGCCGTCCGACGCCATCCTTGAAGTCCCCGTGGCCCATGTAGTGGAGCACATGGGGCTTCAGGTCCATCAGGTAGTCGCGCACGTCGGCCAAAGTCGCATTCTCGACCCGGGTCACGTTGACCTGGGTGAGGTTGTCCCAGCGGGCCAGGCTCGCTTCCTCGGGATCGAGACCCGCCAGGTGCGCGGTACCCGACGGATTGCTGCGGATGTAGAGGATCTCCAGCGGACGCTGTGCCGGGGGTGGGTTGGTGGCCGTCCCGAGATCGAGGGAGCGCACGATGGGAGTCTCGAGAGACAGACCGAAGAACTCCTTGTCCCGGCAGAGCAGCTCCCACGGAACCGCCGTCAGGTGCTGGCCCTCGTGGTGGAGGTCCAGCTCGAAGCGGAGACGAAGCCCGACGGGCGCGTCCTCCCGGCGGCTGTCGAGCGCGCTCCTCCGCCTGTCCAGTAGCTTCTGGATGTTGGAAGCGAAAAGCGCGTCGAACAACTCGTTGCCGATCTCCCGGGCCGTGAGCTCGACGTCGACTCCTGCGGAACCCTCATCGACCTCCCGCATACCGCGACTGGCCTTGAGCGCCGCGTGCGCGGTGAGCACACGCAGGTCGTGACGGAGGCGCTCGGGCAGTTTGAATTCGGTCGTCTCCTTGGAGCGGGTGACGGCGTCCTCGGCGGTCACCCGGAATACCCAGTCATCCTCGGTGGGCTTGACGTCGGCGATCTGAATCCTGAGGTCTGTGTATTCCATCAGCTGCTCCTCCGACTGCGGGATGCCGAACGCCGCGGCTGCCCCTGGCTCGGAATCCCCACCTGCCCCGAGTCTCCGCGCACCGGCGCCAGCGAATTCTGGGTGAAGCACTCGATGCCGAATTGCACGGTGGAGGTTCCGATCGTTCCCACGACCGCGGTCTGGGTATTTCCGGTGAACACGTCGCAGTTCGCGGCCACGTCGTCGAGCTGCACGGTGTGCGATCCGGGCGAGAGGTTGCCGAACAGGACGGAATCGTTGACGCCGATCGGGAGACTCCGTGCACTGTCCACAACGGTGGCCGTGTAGCCATCCGGGTCGAAGCTCGTGCCCACAGTCATCGTCTGCACCTGCAGCTGCGGCGAGCACTCCACGTCGAAGACGACGAACACGGTATCTCCCGCCACGACGGTCACCGCATCGGGGTTCGCCGATGTCACCAGACACGGCGCCGTGTTGTCCAGGGCGACGCTCCGCGGGCCGGGGGCGAGGCTGTCCACGATCACGGTGTCGTTGGCCGCGATGCTCCCCACGACGTCCGGTGGAATCTGGAACTCGTAGCCCCCCGGGTCCGGGCCGCTGGTGCGGGTGATCACACCAATCGCACCGAGTACGCCGACCCCGGGGCAGTCGATGGCGTACATCACGCGCGCCGTAGAATCGGTCACCACATCGACCGCCTGGATTGTGTCGGGACCGACCGAACACGGCTCGAAGTTGAGCAACTCGACTGTGTGCGTTCCGGCCAGCAGGCTATCCACCGTCACCGTATCATCGACGCCGATGAGGATCGATGTTCCACCATCGATGGTGAAGTCGTATCCGGGCGGCCCGCCGCTGCCGTTCGTCGTCGTGGTCACCTCGACCGACCCGATCTCGCCGCATGGGAGCACCGCATCGATCGCGAACCCGATGTCCGTCGTGTCGTTCTCGGTGACCGATGTGGTCTGCTGACTCGCCGGGATGACCGAGCAGGTGCCCGAGTTCTCGAGTTCCACCGATTGGTTGCCGACCGGCACCCCGCTCACAACGACCGTGTCGTTCAGCCCGATCAGCGTGTCTCTCCCCGCTACGCTCAACCGGTAGGGATCCGGTCCGCCCGTGCCCGTTGTCATCGTGGTCACCCGCACGGTACCCATCGGCCCGATCGGCCCCGACCCGCCGCTGTTGCAGTCTACGCCGAACGTCGCGGCGCCCACGCGGAGCGAGTCGACGGGAATGGCGACCGTCTGCACGCTGTCCGGAGTGACAGTGCAGGTGCCGAAACCGAACAGCTGTACGTGCACGTCACCAGCGGAGAGGGCGAACCGTATGTCGGTCGAGTTGGCGGCGATCGCGAACGGGTCTGACGTGCCACTCTCCTCGCTGGTCACCGTGTAGGCATAGGAGAGCGTTGCAGCGACACCCGTGGTATCCGCGCTCGTGTCCACTGTGACGAGAAGGGCGGATACCGGCTGAAGTTCCACGCTGGCGCTCCAGCCATCGCTCTGGATGTCGATCGTATCGATGTCCGCGAGCAGCGGACGTCGATCGCCCGACACCAAGGTGATGAACTCGGTCGGTCCGCCATCGACCGTGACGGTGAAAATGGCCGTGCAGGGTGGCACAGGCGCCGAAAGGTTCTGAACGCGTCCGGAGGTTAACTCGGTGACCCGTAGCCGGACGATGTCGGCCTCGCTGCACGGTGCCCTGCTGGAGCCGAAGGGCGAGAAGTAAGGCGCCAGGTCGATCCGCACGTTGTCCCCGCCGGCCGGTCCCTGCGGGTCGCCGTCACAAGCGCCGCCTGCCGCCGCGGCCGCGACCGCAACTGCGAGCGCTGGCCACATCCGCCGGGCCGGGATATGGATCGAACCGGTCATTACGGTATCGGAATCGTGACGGTTCCGGTCTTGCCGCCGTCGTCGCCGCCGCAGAAGATCACGCACAGAACGACGGGCACGGCAACGGCCGGTACGATTACGACCCAGGGAAAGCCACCCTCGTTCCAGATGTCCTCGGCGTTGTACTTGATCACGTCACTCCAGAAGCGGATGGCCTCGGGGTCAAGGAGCGCAACACCGTCGGGGTCGCGGAGAAACTGGCCGTCCTTCCACCGGTACACTCGTCCCGGGAAAGCGGGAATGGCGTCCGAGTAGTGCGCCCTCTCCCCCGCACCGTCGCGTCGGGTCAGGAGGATCTTACCGCCCGGGCTGTCCACATCGACGATCAGCTCCGCGATGCTGTCTGCTCCCACCGAGAGCACCCACGATGTACCGGTGACGTCGGCGTTCATGCCTGACGCGACCATGCGGAAGCTTCGCTCCCGGCTGCCCTTCCAGCGCCTGGCGATCAGCGCCCCTCGCTCGATGTCGATCACCGGCTGGTCACCCTCTTCCCGGAGCGAGTACAGACCCACCGTCCCTTCCACGCCAAGCACTTCGCGACCGCTGCCCTCCCGCACCCGGGGAAGGAGAACGATGACCCCGGGCTGCAGCTTGAGTCGCATCTCCGTGTTCTCTTCGAGTCGGAAGCTGTCGCCCCAATACACCTTGCTGCCCTTGCACAGCGACCACCATCCGTCGTCTGAATCCGAATCGTCGCAGCGGCTGCCCGCGGTCCGCTGACGTGCCAGTGGATTCGGACTTGGCGCCGTCTTCGTCTTCCAGACGCCGGACTCGCGGTAATAGTTCTTCATCAGCAGCACGGAGCCTGCGTCCTGAGCTCGCTGGGCCAGTGCCGCATCCGGCTCGACCAGCAGGACAGACAGGACGGCAAGGAGTCCACGGACGACCGCGCGCGCGGTTCTGTTCGCCGCCGTCATCCGGCCGCCTCGTGACTCGGCGGACTGGCTGTGGCCTCCGAGCATCGCGCAACGACTCGGGACTCGACGTCCGACTCGGACTCGCCAAAAAACGCGATGCGCTGCGGGCGCGTGAGGCAGGCAGTTGTCTCCTGCCGTAGACTCTCGAGCATTTCTCGCCACGGCACAGGCCACACTGCGGCACTCGAATCGGCCGACGTCGACCAGACTCGCAGGTTCCCATCGCGGCCGATGCCGATCCCCGTTACCGCACCGGAGTCGGGAACGAGACGGTCCACCTCGACTCGGGACCGCACATCCCATATCACGACTGCCGCCGAACTCGCCGTGTCGTATGCAACGAGACGCAGGCCATCTGGACTGAACAGCAGCTGCCGAACCGCTCCGTCCTCCGGGTACTCGAACTCGACCAGGGGCTGGACCGCGCGATCGTGCCAGATGCGGATCGTTCTCTCCTCACCGGTCGCGAACCGCCCGCCCGCCGGACTCACGGCCAGCGCGCACTCGCCGATACCCTCCTCCGGAGACGTCCAGATCTCGCGCGGTGACGATCCCGGTTCAACCGAGAGCAGTCGACCGCAAAGGCCGTCGTAGCCGACCAGAATCCGGGGTAAGTCTGGATCGGCCGCCACCGTCAGGACGCTCCCCCCACCGTCGGGGGGGTCGAGCGTGGCGACCAGCTCGACTCGATCACCGACGTTCCACTCCCGGACGATTCCATCTTCCGCTCCGGTGAACAGTCGTCCGTCTGACGAGAAAGTCAGGCTGGTGATCTCGGAGTCGTGCGGGGCGAGCCCCGGCACCGTGTCGCCCGCGGCGAGGTCCGATACGGACCAGATGCGAGCCTCGGAGCCCGAAGAGGCAGCAATCCACCGATCGTTCGGTCCGATCGCCACGGAGACGACAGGCGCCGGTCCGACCGAGAGCGGCCCGCCGATCGCCCGTCGCTCGGTTAGGTCGTAAGCCATCACGGAGCCATCGGAGGCACCGGTGACGACGAGCGTGTCCGATCGCGCGTGCGCGAGGGCCCGGATGGTACCGCCGTGTTTCGGGAGCCGCGGTGGTTCCACGATCTCCCGCGCCTCGGCGCTCCATACTCGCACCCCCCCGTTCGCGGCAGCGGTGACGATCGACCGGCCCGCGGGCGAGAACACTACCCGGGCCGTGTCCGTACCAGCGAACAGGGACCGAACCTGGCGTCCGCGTTCCAGGTCCCACATGCGCACGTCCCCGTCAGCGCTTGCCGTCAGTACCGATCGGCCATCGGGGCTAAACCAGGCAGAAACGACCGCGGCCTGGTGGCCCTTCAGCTCGATGGGCCACGGTACGGAGTCGGAGCTGACATCCCAGAGGCGCACGATGCCGTCGTCGGACACGGTGACGACCTGATGGCCATCGGGACTGAAGACGGCCTGGTTGACGCTGCCCAGGTGAGGCGTCAAGACGACCGGGTCTGTGCACTCCACGGTGCCAGTCTCGCTCCGCACGTTCCAGATACGCGCGACGCGATCCGCGCCCGCGGTCACCATACGCCGGCCGTCGGGCGAGAAAGCCACCGACTCGATCTCTCCGCGGTGACCCTCGCAGACTTCCTGGTCGCCGGTGGCCAGCGACCAGACGGTCGCCGTGTTGCCGGCCGCCGTCGCCAGCTGAGTACCGTCTTCGCTGAAGACAACCAGGTCCGTCCCGTCGTCGGCGACGGTGAGGGCGAGGACGAGCGAGTCGCCGGCGGCAGTGCGTCCGGAGCGCCACACGGCGAGCCAGCTCGAGCTACCGGAGCGGTACACCACGGCCACGTGGCCCGAGTCCCGGCTGATGTCCGAGGCGATGCCGAGGTTGTCCGCGGCACCGAGCACCTCTCTCGCCGAATCGCTGAGCGTCGCCACGGACTCCCATGAGTCGGAGCTCGACGCCAGACGCCGCAATGATCCATCCGAAAAGCGACCGACCAGATCGCCGGCCGGTGTAATGACCATGTTGAGCGGCTTCACGCTCGCGCTCGTCCAAATCGTCCGCGGGGTCCCGCGACCGGTGGCCGGCCAGGCCAGGATCTGCTCGTTGTAGCCAGCCGTCGAGACCACGATGACCGTGTCGCCGCCGGGGTCGAACGCGATCATTCCGACTTCGCCGAGGATGGAGTCGTCGAGCAGGGCGGCCGCCGGGATTCCGGCCCCGCTGATGGACCTGCCGACCATGTCAATGCCGGGTGGCTTGGCGGATCCGAACAGATCCAGAAGCCACAGGTCGTTGGGTGGATTCTCCCGGAGCTCGGAAACGACGAGCGCGCTGAGCAGCGGATCGACGAGAGAACCGGCCAGCTGCGCACGGGCCGCCCTCTGCTGGTCGTGGGTGGCGTTTCGTTGCCATGCGACGAGAACGAGGAGTCCGGCCACGACGGCCACCGCCGCCGCCCGCACGCCGTAGCGAATTGCTGCCCACTCGCGGACCTTCTTCCTGACGAACCGGATGACCTGTTCGAACGAGGGCCCCCGGCTGGCGTCACCCGCGTACTTGCTGACCCAGGGCTCGATGGCGGCGACCTCGTTCGCGCTCAGCCCAAGGCCGCGGCGCCGGATGGGTGCCCACGGACCTTCCGTCGCTCCGGCCCGCCCAGCATCCGCGAGGCGGCGCTCCGCCCACTCGATCGCCGTCTGGAGCTTGGCGCGAGTCAGGCTGGGCTTCTCGCGCCCAGTTTCCTTCGCCAGGTCCGTATAGATCTCCGCGTCCCTGGCCTCTTCGTCCATCCAGTCGTGCAGGGTAGACCAATTGCGGATCAGGCTCTCGTGCCAGACATCGATCACGGATCCGGAGTGGAGATCTTCTCCGACCACCGTTCCGGACCCGAGCTCCTGACGAGGCTCGGGCTTCAGAAACGACCGGTCAGATGCCCGGAAGACTTCGATCACGGGGATCAGCTCGTCCTCGGGCACCGACGTCACAAAGGCCAGGTCCTGGCGCGGCTGGTCGCTCCCGCCGATCGGGGGCCCCAGACGGCGCGGTCTCCGCCCACGCCGCCCGTGCTCATCCACCTCGGTGATCGCCTGGAAGATCTTGCGAGCGATTGTCTGCTGCGCGGGAGTAAGCGACTGCCAGACTGCCTCCGCGTGGTAGTCCAGGGACCGCTCGATGACCGTCGTTTCGGATCCGGCCATCGGGTCCTGCTCCACCGACGGGCCGTCGCGCACCGTGGCGAGGTAGTGCCGAAGGGTGATTTCGCCGGCTTCTCGGGCGTCGGCCTCCCACTCCTGCCAGGTGCGCATGAGCGCGTGCTGAAGCAGCGGCAGCTGGTCCAGCTCGTCGCCGATATCGTCCAGAATCCGACCGACCAGAAGGTTCGCGATCTCCGCTCCTGCCACTTTGATCGGTCCTCGAACGGCCTGTTCGCGCTCGTCTCGGCTCATGGCAGGAACGAGGAACAGTCCGTCGTTGATCGCTTCAGGAAGGCCTGGAATCAGCATGCAATCGCCGAGGAAGTCGGATCGCATGGTGAGCATGACATGGATGTGCTCACCTTCGTCTTCGGCCGCGCGCAGCAGGAGATTGACGAAGTCCCTTGCCTCGTTCGGTCCCAGATGCTGATCCCGGTAGCGAAACAGCTCCTCGAACTGGTCGACGACGATCAGCACATTGTCGGATCGCGGCAGGCGTGCCTGCCGGACGAGATTGACGAGCCCTTCCTCACCGTACCGGAGGATCGCCTCCGACAGGGCTGTGATGTGCTCGATCGGGCGGGCCGCCGTCCCGTGCCCGTTACCCGATTCGGCCCCGAGGCGATCGGCCAGCGCGGCGCTGACTCTCGCAGCCAGTCTCCGGATCGGCTCCCCTCCGGGTTCGGTCCGCACGACTCTCCACCGCGAGCCGCGCGGCAGATAGAAGCCCGCATACAGGGCGGGAAGCACGCCGCAATTCACGATCGAGGACTTGCCGCTTCCGGAGGTTCCGACCACCGCGATGAATCGTTGATCGCCGAGTTTCTCGATGATCTGGGCGGCGGGGTGTTTGCGCCCGAAGAACAGTGACGCTTCGTAATCCTGGTAGGGTCGTAGTCCCGGGAAGGGGTTGGTGAGGAGAGGCTCAGGCATCGGTCGTACCCTCGACGGCATCGATTCCGTTCAGAAACTGGTCGAGATCCGCTGCCTCGAACACTTCCTTGTCCGTCGCATACCTGACGAATTGCACCGCTCCCATGCGCGGTGGATCGGCCTGGGCTGATTTCTCCGGCGCATCGGGTGGAACGCAGAGCAGAGTTCTCGCCAGCATGGCCCTGCCGGCGGGCCGTCTGTCCTGGGCCTGCGCGAACTTCTTCAAGCTGCCCATGACCCATTCCGCGCCCGCGTTCCCGTAAAACAGCAGGCACGCATCGCATTCGCTCGCGAAGATGTCGAACGTCTCCTGCACGGTCTGCGTGTCGAGGGCTTCCCCGGCAAAGTCGGCCGAGCAGCCGACCTCGAAGCGACCGTCCTTCTCGAGGTAATCCCTCAAGGGCAGGACGGCCGCGGCATCCTCTGCGGAGTGCATGATGAAGATGTACGGCTTGTCGCCCGCGGCTCTCGTAACCGGCGACCCGGGACCACCCGTCGTCGGCTGGGTACGGGCCGCGCTTTCCACCGGCGGAGCGCCGTCGCTGGTCGAGAGCTCGACCCAGGCGGTTACTTTGACGCGCGGGGCGTCAGGTGGCTCGGTGCCTGATTCGTCGGCCGCCCCGGCCTTCAGCTCCTCGACGCGCTCCGCGATTTTGGCTCCGAGCTCCATGGTCGCCTGGCCACTTTTCACCGGATTCCCGTCGTCTTCGGGTCTGTATTCGAAGGTAGGTGCGCTGCGGAGCGGTTCTGGAACGAGGTCGACGGGTCGACGCAGAGCCGCAAACATGCGCTCTTCCGCAGCGCCCCCTCCCCCCGGCCGAGCTTCGGATGCCGCGAGGAACACTTCCAGGTCCGCGGCGAACTCGGACTCGGGTGCCAGCACGGCGACGAACACGGCCGCGTCCGCTGCGGACAGGGCCTGCGGTTCCTGGGTTCCGCTGGCGTAGACGACCGGATCGACATCCTTGTCGGTGAGCTGAGCCTTCAGAACTCCGACGAGGGTGGACTTGAAGCCAACCAGCCAGGAGGCATCCGCCCCCGCCGCATCTCCGAAGCTGATGAACACATCAGCGTGGAAGCCGGGCGCGTAGCTCACGGCGCGGCGCGGGCGGTTGAGAGCAACTGTGGCGGGGACACCACAGCTTCGTGGAACCGAAGGCGACAAAGGCTATCGATCACCGGCGCCCTAACCTGGAGACATTTGCCCCGGCTCGCGGGCACTGCCCACCAAGTCCGCGGGGAGGTTTCCGGTGGACGCAAAAATAGCGCCTTGTAACGACGCCGGTCAATTCACGGTCAGGCCACGAAATGCCCAAGGAACTCGAAATGCCCAAAGGAACGGAGCGAGGATACATTAGCCACGCTTCCGGCACGCAGTGACCCGGCGACTGCGAAAGGAGTATGGAGCACATGCCAAACACCACAGCCCGACTCCGATACAGAATCTGGCCCCTCACCGGCTCGCGCCGGTTCCCGTCGGTGCTCGCCACCGTGGTGCTCCTGCAGGCCATCGCGAGCGTGGGGGCGGTCGAAGGGATCCCGGCGCAGGCGACCGAGCAGCCACAGCCAGAGGGGGCATTTCAGGCGTACCACCCCCTCGATCCCTCCGCGATCGTAGTAATCACTCTGGAAACGGGCAGCCCTCGGTATCTCTACAACAGCGCCGAGCGGGTGAACGTCTCACAGATCCCGAACAGCGGGGTCCTGAAGATCGACTTCGACCGACGCGCGATGGCGGATCGCTGGGAACAGGGTACCGAGGCGTCCATCAGCATCGGCGGGCGGGTAGTGGGTCGGGACAGCAGCTCGCGGCGGATAGAAGTGCCCGGCTACTCGGTGATCGGTGACAGCAGCAGCTACACGCTCAATGTCAGATCCGCCTCGACCGCGCTGCAGCTCATGGCGCAGGGCGGAAGGTTCGCGCACCGGATCAAAGGGTTCTGGCAGGACGGGCAGCTGGCGGCCGTAAACGCGAAGCTCGCCGTGGTGGGAAGCGAGGAGGAGAAGCTTCGAGCGGCTTTCGCAGAGACCCGCCGCGTTCTGAACGAAGTGTACGCAGCCGCGCTGACCTTTACGCTTACCCGGGCGGATGTGGAGCGCGCCGCGGCAGAGCTGGCCGCCGCGCGCAGCGAGGTTTCGGGCGTGCGCTCACAGGTGGAGGAGGCGGGGAAGGCCGGGATCAACACGTTTTTCGGTGGTCTGGCAACTCAGATCCCCTCGATCACGGCATGGCTCGGACAAATCCAGGCTGAGGAAAACGAGCAGCTGCTGCGCATTATCTCCGAGATAGTGGGACGCAGCTCCGCCGTGATGATCACCAACGTCAACGCTATTCAGGACGCCTTCGTGCTCTTTGCGACGGGTAACCTCACGCCCGTGGCCCAGGAAACGCTGTTGCGGAGTCTCCTCGTGCTGGCCGACGAAATCAGCCGCCTCGAGCAGGATATCTTCTACTATTACCCGCAGCTTCCGCTTGCGGAGCGGGAGAGACTGGTGAGGGAGCGCCAGATTCGAGCGGAGCTGTCGGATGAGTTGAGGGACAGCAACCTGGATCGCCTGGTGTACTTCGGTACCGACATCGCCGAGAAGACAGAGAAAGCCTACAGGGACTCTCTGCAGCGTGTAAGTATCTGCGGTCCCGAGCCGACTCCGAAGTCTGTCGATCTGGACTCGGCTCGGACGCTGGTCGAGCAGTTCATGGATGAACTCCGTCAGCGCACCGGAGTCTCCCTGACCGGATTGCGCCCGAATACTCAGTTTCTCGAACGTGACTTCCAGACGACGCTCGATGAGCTCAGGAGCCTGCAGACCCTCTCCAACTCGCTTCGGGCGCAGAAATACGAGCTCGAGTGTCGGCAGAAGCTCCAGAATGCCGTCGTTCAGGAGTATGGGGCCCGTTATGCGGCGAGTGTCACAGCGGTCGAGCTTCTTCTGCTGCAAGACATCATCGCGCGCCTCATCCGGAATGTGCCTCCGACCAACATCAGCCTGACTGACCTCGGGCTGAACTACGGCGACCGTCTGATTCTGGAGATCAACACAATCCCCGCGCCTGCGGGGGGACTGACGGGGCAGAGGCCGTTCGAGTTCGAGGTCGTTCCGAGCGGCTTCAGCGGGCCGTTCCCGGCGGTGTACGATGCCTTGGTGTTTGCGAGGGCGTCGAAAGCGGAGTCAGACTTTTCCTTTCGGCCCGGTGTGCTCGCCATGTGGAACTACTACGGCAACTCAAAGGCGTGGCGCACGGTGGCGCCGGGCATAGGTATCGGCGCAATCTTTCTCGATTTCGGTGCCCAAACGGAGTTGCCGGACGGGACTGTCGTCTCGGAAAGCGGAGATGTCTTTCAGTTCGGGCTGGGCCTGACAGCCGGGTTATTCAACAACCTGCTCACCGGCACCGCCGGGTGGAACCTCACCGCATCCGCCAAGCTGCTCCAGGGCAACGGAACCGGACCACCGGTCGTCATGGAGGAGACGCGATTCTTCTGGGCGGTCGGCTTCAGCATCCGGGGGCTGGCGTCGAAGTTCCAGTAGACAACGGTAGTCCGGGGAGCGGTTCAGGTGAGCCCGTAGTAGAGGAACACCCCGAAGACGATCGCCACCATCGACCAGAGCCGGGTGAATCCGGCCGGCTTCTCCACCCACCAGGTAACGAACTTGCGGACCCGGTCCGTCCCCATGAACAGGCCGACCACCGCCGCGACGATCGCGAACAACCCGAGGATCCAAAAGAGAAACGGAAACCGCGACATCGGGGCCGTGAGCACCAGCAGTACCCCCACCACCAGCCGCAGTCCCACGGCAATCCAGAGTCCCGCCACGCCGTGGAACAGGGCGGCTACGATGCCGACCAGCTTGACCGGCGCGAAGAGACCCAGGAGCCCCATTAGCGCAACGAACACCGCGAAGATCTGGAGCAACAGAACCATCGGTCCTCCTTTGCGCCGGGTACCTGCGGTCTGTTCCCGGCACGGTACTGGTTCGATCGTAGCCGAAAGCTAGCGCGTCGTCCCAACGGCTGTCATGCAGGTGAGCATTTCGACGGCTGCCGTGCGGGTGAGCCGTCGACGCGTACCACAGATGTGTAGACGCGCTTGCCTCCGACGCCGATCGTGCGGCAGTTTCGGGCGGACGCTCGCGGGGGCCTATGAAGCGACTCAAGCGCCTGGTTCACGAGATCCACCGCCGCTCCCT
>CAZJXR010000063.1:0-19398 GCA_964550085.1 uncultured Gemmatimonadota bacterium | reverse complement strand
ATGCCGCACGTCAGCGGGGCCATGGATCAGGAGATCACCGACCGCCTCGTGCACGATCTGTGCATGAAGGCGGTCCAGTGGCTCCGGATGCATGGGGCGGGCCGCCGAGAGACCCTGGACCTCATCTTCGACCCCAGCCGCATTCTGGTAGAGGCCGTGTTTCTCGACGAGGTGCCACGCTGGCTGTGGCTAACCGTACCGTACGACGAGCTGCCGGGGTGCGTCCGTAAAAGGATCGGGACCGAACTGCCTCTCATGGTCCAGATCGACGTCACCACAGGCGCTGCGCGAGTCGCACGGCCCTGCTAGCAGGTCCAGCCGCGCGCCGGATGCAAGAACGCCCGGGGGGCCACCCCAGGCGTTCTGTGTAGCGATCGACGTACGCTGTGCGGGTCGTCAGTTGCTTCGACCCGTCGCTCGCTCGCTCCGCTCGTGTCGCTCAGCTACCGCGTCGATCGCTCCTTCCAGAATCGTTCGAACCTTTCGTCGAGTGCCTTGCGATCACGCTCCATCTCGCGCTCGAAGGCCGACCGTGCTTTCTCCACCGCTTCGCGCAGCCACCGAGTGGTCAGAGTTGGATGCTTAGACTGCCCATCGTTCGCCGCGCCGTCCCCCCCTCGAGAACTATCGTCGCTCTCGGTCATTCACTCACCCCTCGCGATGAGGCCGATCGGATCGGCCGGTCCGGATTCACCGTCCCCGACCCGATACCCGCCTGTTGTCAACACGATCCCAACCCGGGGGCGTCTCTCCTTGTCCACGAGACGGAATCGCGTTGTCCACGGGCGGGCCCGGCTTGTCCACAGTTTTTCCACCGCGAGCACGGGACTTTTCCACACTTACGCAATATGTTGTGGACATATGAAGTTAGTCGTACGAGATCTTGTGGGCAAGACGGGTCGTAACAGGGGGTGACCACCTCCGAGTGACCCGAATATCGGCTGAGACCGCACCCTCAGGTAGCGGGATTCGCCCTTCGCGCGACACTCAGGGGAGCGGGATCTCCTCGACGAACCGTTCGCGCGACGGGGAGGAGACCCCGCAGGTGCAGCCGAGGAGGCTCCTCCCCCAAAGCGCGTGGTGAGGAGAGGAGACCCGCTCCCTCCAGCTCTAGAGCTTGAACGCCTCGACGATGCGCTTCTCGGTCTCGCCCTCGATGTCGGCCTGCACCTCGAGATAGGCCTCGAGGCCCGAGCCGGCGAGCTTCTTACGCAGCAGTTGGTCGACCTGGAACACCCCGGCGGAGTTGCTCATCTCGATTCGAATCCGGACGGGGCTTGTAGACCCTCTCTCGATGTGCACCCCCTCGATGGCGGCGGCCGACACCGAGTGAATGCTCATGGAGCCGGCCTCGAACGGAATGCGTGACCGTCCTTTCGCCATGTCGAGCGCGTCCGCCACCCGGAGGATGCCGGCCTCGAGGGTGAGTGGCCGTCCTCCGGCCCGGTGGGCGATGATCGCGTGTAGCACTTCCGACCTTATGACGGTCTGGCTGGCGACATCGTAGTGGTGCTCGAGCAGCTCACGGAGCTTCGGCTGTGCGACGAAGAGCGAGAAGTCCTCGTGACCGTCCCGGTGGATGGAGATCCCCACATCGTGAAACAGCGCCGCCAGAGTCACGACGACCTCTGCATCGTCCTGCTCGAGGCCGTAATCACTCACCACGTTGGGCTCGATTCCACCGTCCATCAGGAGGCGCAAGAGTCGCAGAGCCGAGTTGGCGACAATGTGCACGTGCACCGGCCCGTGGTCGGACATCCCCAGGCGCTCGACCGCATTCACGTTCGTCGCCACCCACAGAGCGTACAGCTCATCGTCGGCGTTCACGTCATCGATGATCGCGGCGAGTTTGGGGTTGTGTCGAGCGGGAATCCGGATCCGGTGCCGGCTGGCGAGCCGATCGACGAGCGATTTCTCCGTCACCGCCTGGGAACCGACCGGACCGGAGTCCGCATCGGGCTCGCCGCCGGGGCGGGCATCCCCGCGCCGAGCATCGACGGCCAGCTTCGCCGGTTCGATATCCGAGTTCACGTCGGGAGTGGTCTTTGTCATCGCATCCTTGACCCCTGCGGCGTGTGGCGCGTCACTCGTGGAGCCCGTCAAAACTATCGCTTCACCGGAAGCGGTGCCGACGACTTTCAGCGCGGGACGCAGCCCGGAGACTCGAAAGCCCGGCCGCTCACGGCCGGGCTTTCGGTTCGGGTCGCCGGGCATCCCCGTCGACCTAGCCGCATTCGCTATAACCGCAGGCACGGCACTTCTGGCAACCCTCAGCGAACTCGAGACTGCTCCCGCAATCGGGACACGTACCGATGAACGTGCGCGCCGTCTGTTCGTAGTACCGTCGTACAAGGGGCCGGTGCGCAGTCTGCGAGCCGCCGTTCGTCTTCTTGGCTGCCCCCACCTCCTGGATCGGCAACGTCTGCTGAATCCCCTCCTTCTCCTCCAGGTAACGCTCGAGCACCTGCGCGATCGCATCCGGGCTCGATAGAACCGCCTTGTCGCCGAAGCCCACCGCACGATCGGAGGAGATGCCTCGCAGCTGACGATGAATGTCGCGCAGTGATACGCCCGAGCGCAGTGCGAGGCTGATCAGACGCCCGATCGCTTCCGCGTCGGCCATTGCCGCCCCTCCCGCCTTGCCGAGCGCCACGAAGATCTCGAACGGTCGTCCTTTCCCATCCTCGTTGATGGTGACGTACATGGTGCCGAGCGGCGATACGATCTGTCGGGTCACACCACGCAGCACCGGCGGTCGCTCACGCACGGTGGGCTGCTTGAGCATGCCACCCTCCAGCTGGGCGATCTTGCTCTTGTCGCTTTCCCGCTCGGTCTCCAGCTCCGCGATCCGGTCGAGCGCCTGCGCCAATTCCGCGGTGAGCTCCGCGCTGTCCACCACTTCGAGCTCGACCCCGCCTTCCGATCTCGCTCCGGCCTCCCCAGTCTCGGAAACCGCATCCGCCTGCACCTTCCTCGCGGTCTGCCCCGTCGACAGCACCTGTGCATCCCTCGATCCATCCCGATACACGGTCACCCCCTTGCACTGGAGCTTGAACGCGAGCTCATAAATCTGCCGCACATCGTCCTCGGACGCCGATTCCGGAAAGTTGCACGTCTTCGAGATCGCCGAGTCGGTGTACTGTTGAAAGGCCGCCTGCATCCGGATGTGCTGCTCCGGCGTGACGTCGTGCGCCGTGACGAAGACCCGTTGGACATCCTCCGGCACCTCGTCGAAGTGGATGTGGCCCTCGTCCGCGATGCGGCGCATCAACTCCTCGGAGTACCACCCGCCCTCCTTCGCCCGGCGCACGAACTCCGGGTTCGCATCCGGCATCAGAGTGCCGGCCTGGTTCCGCATGAAAGCGACCGCGAACAACGGCTCGATCCCGCTCGAGCAGTTGGCAATGATCGAAATCGTTCCGGTCGGGGCGACGGTTGTCAGGTTGCAGTTGCGCAGACGTCGCACGGGTCGGATTCGGTTTCCTTCCTGACTCCGGGCACAGGTGGGGTCCGGTCCCCAGATGGAGCGCTCCCACTCCGGGAACACGCCACGCTGATGAGCCAGCCGTTCGGAGGCGACCTTTGCCTCTTCATCGACGAAACGCATCAGCTCGCGACCCAGCTCGATCGACCGTACTCGTCCGTACGGCTCGCCGAGGGCGACCAGCATGTCGGCCCACCCCATGATGCCGAGTCCGATGCGTCGAATTCGCTTCGAGAGGTCGTCGATCTTCTCGAGCGGGTACTGGTTCGCGTCGATCACGTTGTCGAGAAAGTGGGTGGCGTCGTGAACCGCCTCCCGGAGGCCGTCCCAATCGATCCTGCCGTCGGTGACGAACATCCCGACGTTCACCGAGCCGAGGTTGCACACGTCGTACGGCAGCAGTGGCTGTTCTCCGCACGGGTTGGTCGCCTCGTACGACCCCAGCTGCGGGACGGGATTGAATCGGTTCGCCTCGTCGATGAAAAAGACCCCCGGCTCCCCATTGCGCCACGCACCGTGCACGATCTTGTCGAACACTCCGCGCGCGTCGAGCCGCCCGACGACCTCGCCCGTCCTCGGGTTCCTGAGGTCGTACATCTCCCCCCGCTCGACCGCGGCCATGAAGGCATCCGTCACCGCGATCGAGATGTTGAAGTTGGTGATCTTGGTCTTGTCTTCCTTGCAGTCGATGAACCGTCGGATGTCGGGATGGTCCACGCGCAGGATGCCCATGTTCGCGCCCCGCCGCGTTCCTCCCTGCTTCACCGCCTCGGTCGAGGCATCGTAGACCTCCATGAAGCTGACCGGCCCGCTCGCCACACCCATCGTCGACTTGACCACATCTCCGGTCGGGCGCAGTCGACTGAAGCCGAACCCGGTGCCGCCCCCGGACTGATGGATGAGGGCCATGTCCTTGAGCGTCTCGTAGATGCCGGTGAGGCTGTCGGGCACCGGGAGAACGAAGCAGGCGCTCAGCTGCCCGAGCGGACGACCCGCGTTCATCAGCGTCGGGCTGTTGGGCTCGAACATGCGCCCGGCCATGAGTCCGTAGAACCGCTCCGCCGTCTTGCGCACCTCGTCGGGCGTGGCGCCGTAGCGAGCGTCTTCCTGGGCGATCACCCGCGCCACCCGCCAGAACATGTCGCGGGGAGTCTCGATCGGCTCTCCGGCGTCGTCCTTCTTCAGGTACCGACGCGCCAGCACGGTCCGCGCGTTCTCGGACATGTCCGGATCCGGGAGATGCGCCGAGGCGTGTTCCAGGATTCGTGCCCACTCCGCCACCACCGCTTCAGGTGTCATACCTGACCTCCCGACTGTTGGGTTGAAGGCCGATTCTTCCCACTTTTCCACCGCGACCGCGACAGGCTGGCCCAACCGACACGTGTCGGCCAGAGCTGTTACCCGGCTTTGCTTGTGGTGTGCTTCCGACTCGGCGAAGGGGGCACTCCAGTTCGCCGACGCTGGGAGTTTTCCACCTGTCCTCCACGGGGTTTTCCACCCCGAAACCCCAACATGTTGAGGTGCTCGTAGTGTAATACCACGACATGTTGTGGGTCAAGGGAAATCGCGCGGCGATCTACACTTTTTTAATTTTTTGCCTGTCGGGGGTCGTCCGTCATGGGAGGGATGACCACCGACCGTCACGGTGTCCATCTTTGAGCATCCGGTAATGCTCGACGGTGGCCTGAATACGGCGTCGCAACGGCTCGTTCACCGCCCGCACGACGCGGCCGGGCAAGCCGACCACCAGCGAGCCCGGGGGCACTTCCATCCCCTCTGTTACGAGGGTGCCGGCTCCGATCACCGACCCTTCCCCGATCCGCGCCCCCGACAGAACGATGGCGCCCATCCCGATGAGCGTGTCGTCCCCGATCTGACAGCCGTGGATGATCGCCCGGTGTCCGATCCCGACCCGGCTGCCGATGATCGTGGGGGTGTCGACATCCACGTGGACCATGGTCAGATCCTGGATGTTGGTTTCGGCCCCGACCCGGATCGGTGCGATGTCGCCCCGCAGCACGCATTGGTACCACACGCTGGCGTGCGCTTCGATGCTCACGTCGCCGACCACTTGCGCCGTGGGCGCGATCCAAGCCGTGCCGTCGACGCGCGGCGAACGTTCGGTGCGCAGCTCCTCGAGCTTCATCGACCCTCCGCCGAACTCATCGTCACCTCATCCCGCTCCCTCGACGGCGCGGGCAGCGAGGAAGGCTCGCAAGCCGTGTAGAATTCCTTCCGCCTGCGCACGCTGAAACGCGGGCGTCTTGAGCGCCGCCTCGTGCTGCGGGATCATCATGAAGGCTCCCTCGCTGAGCGCCGACGGCATCCACGACATGCGAGCCACGGCGAGGTCCCCCCAGTAGATCCCGAGATCCCGCAGGCCGAGGCTGGCGAGGAGTCCCCGTTGGAGAGCGGCGGCGAGGTCCCGCGAGTGGGGGTGGAAGTAATAGGTGCTCGTACCTTCCTGTCCGAACGGGCGCACTCCGTCCGGGAGGGCATTGTTGTGGATCGAGACGAACAGCTCGGCACCGGCAGCGATCGCCCGCTCGGTCCGCTCGTACAGACCGACGGGCAACGTGTCGTTTCGAATCAGGATCGGCTCCGCTCCCTCCGCCTCCAGCAGCCCGACCAGCTGCCGCGCGATGGCCAGGTTGGCATCTCCCTCGTAATACCCGGTGGGTCCGTACGCGCCCGCCCCGGGATGGCCGGGGTCGACCGCGATCCGACGGCCCGCCAGCGGGCGTCGCGGGTCGATCGCAGGAGGGCGACGGATATCGAAACGAAGAACGGCTCGGTTCGCCGCCGGCATCTCCCAGTTGAGACGATAGCCCCAGATCGGACGGCGGAGTCGAATCGTGAGCGCAAAGCGCTCACCGGGAAGCTGTTCCCAGGTCACCGCCTCGATCAGTGTATCCGTCTGCCCGTAGGCGATCCGCTCCAGGTTCCCGATCGTTCCGTACAGGACGAGAAGGAGCGTGTGCGGGTCCGGCTCGGCGACACGAAGGGGAACCGCAGTGGCGAGACCGATGGCGAGCTCGATGCGGTCGAGCTGCGGCTCGAAACGGAGATGCCCCACGGTGGCCCGGGGGGGAGGCGCGTCCGGCGGGAGAAATCGCGCGTCCTCGATATCCACCCACGAGGCGAGGCCGGGAGCGAGC
The DNA here is from genome assembly GCA_964550085.1 of uncultured Gemmatimonadota bacterium. Lineage (GTDB taxonomy): Bacteria > Gemmatimonadota > Gemmatimonadetes > Palauibacterales > Palauibacteraceae > JBFILW01. Next base: position 12,756 of record CAZJXR010000063.1, on the reverse strand, counting down.
CGAAGGCGGAGGCGTTCGCCGAGACGCCCATCGACCACGGCCCGCGTGCCCTCCGGGAAGCTCCAGTGGTAGGTACCGGACGGAAGAGGACGACCGACGATGATCCCGTTCGTGCCGTTGATGCTGTCCTCGGGCTCGATTAGCTCGACGGCGGGGAGTGAATCGGGCAGGAGGATGCGGAGCGGGTACATCGTGCGGAGGTCGGCGCTGTCCCGCCCGTCGGTCGCCACCACGCGCAAAGCGAGCGAGTCCAGGCCTCCGAGCGGCCCGCAACCCTCATCGCAGGCCGCATGGCGAAGCGCGGCCGCTTGCAGGGCGACCCGGTACGCGCCCGGATCGGCCCCCTCGCCCATCGGGTAGAGAGTCGATGTCGCGTCGAGAGTGACGGCGAGTCCCGGTGCTGCACGGACCTGAAACTCGATCGTTTCATCGCCCAGGGCCCACCTCTCGGCGGGGCTCCGCCAGCCGGCACTGTCGATCCAAACCGGACCGACCCCCTCGTACGGTCGCAGAATCAGGATCGGATGACTGTACGTCCGGACCTCATCGCCGCGCCGCGCTCTGAGTTTGTAGAACGCCGTGTCGCCGGCCTCCGGCTCGGGCAGCGGCAACCAGGCGAGGAAAGCTCCGTTCGGCTCCACCGACACGAACTGCCCGTTGACGAGCAGTGTCACGTCGCCCGAGCCCACGCTGCCGAACAGGAAGTTGGAGTCGCGCACCGCAACGACCTGCAGCGAGTCCGGGTACTCGACGTAGGGGACGACGGGGCCGGTCACGGCCGGAATGGGAGGGAGCGCGGCCGTCGCCTCGGCTCCCGGCCGCCCGCCCCCGGCCGGCGGCTCCATCGTCTCGCCCGCGCCTCCCGTCGCGCAGGCGGAGGCGGCGAAGAGGACGAGGGGTATGGCACCCCGCTGCCACCGTCGCTCCGCATCCCCGGTCGGTCGTTCGGTCATGCCGCTGCTCTCCTCCTCCCCTTCGTCCGCACGCGCCCGAGGCCTGCGGCGCCGACGACGGCGATTGCGACCGCGAGCACCGCCGCTCGCCACTCGAGCAGCAGACCGTATCCGATCGCGAACATGGCGCCGAACAGCAGGAGCGTGGCCCAGCCGGTGCGTGCCAGGTCGGTTCCGAGCCGGGTCGCCGCTTCGACGCCAGCCGCCGCCCGGATGCGCGTCCAACCCGGACCGCCGGGCCGTGCCCGTCGATAGAAGGTGATCAGCGTCTCATCGGTCTCAGGCGCGGTCAGCAGCATGATCGGAATCCAGATCGCGGCCGACCCACCGGCCGTCACCGCGAGACGCAGTCCGAAGCCCATGTCACCCCAGGCCGGAAGATACGATAGCAGGGCGATGGCGAAACCGCCGAGCATCGCCGCCAGCTCCGCCCAGGCGTTCACTCGCCACCAGAACCACCGCAGGATCAGCACGGCGCCCGGACCCGTGCCGATGGCGATCATGAACCGGAACACGGTCCCGATGTCCTGCGCATAGAACGCCGCCACTCCGGCCAGAACGACGATCAGGACCGAGGCCACCCGGCCCAGCGCGACGAGGGCCCGGGCGCTCGCCTTCGGATTGACGAAACGCGCCCACAGGTCGTTCACGATGTAGCTCGCTCCCCAGTTTATCTGGGTGGAGACAGTCGACATGAACGCAGCGACGAACGAGGCGACGACCAGACCCAGCACGCCGCTCGGCAGGTAGCGAAGCATGAGCAACGGGTACCCCTGTTCGGGATCGGTCAGATCGGGAAAGATCACCACCGCGGCGAGAGCGGCTATAATCCAGGGCCAGGAGCGCACCACGTAGTGCAGCACGTTGAACAGCCACGCCGCCCGCTCGGCCTCGCGCTCGTCCCGGCAGGCCGACAGCCGCTGCACGAACTCCCCCCCGCCATCCGAGCGTCGGAATGCCCACCACTGGATGCCCAGGTAGGCGAGAAAGGTGCCCATCGGGAGATCCGTCGAGCCGGGACGGGGCACGACTCGCAGAACCTCTTCATGGCCGGTGGCGAGGAGCTGTCGCTTGAGCTCGCCCAGTCCGCCGATGTCGACGATTGCGTAGCCGGCGACCAGCAGTGCACCCGCGAGGGCGAGAGCGAACTGAAAGAAATCGGTGGCCACCACGCCCCACAAGCCGGCCACGCCGGCGTACAGGAGCACGAATACGCACAGCACGACGACCGCCCACAGGCGCGGGTCCCCCGGGATTGCAGGAGGCAGCCCATCGAGGAGGCCGAGCGCTTCGATCACTTTCCGCATGGCAAGCATCACGTAGCCGATCGCGATGCAGTTGATCGGCACGGCGAACAGGAAGGCGCGTGCGGCGCGCAGGAATGCGGCCGGATGGCCTCCATAGCGGAGCTCGGTCAACTCCACATCGGTGACCACCGTCGCCCGCCGCCACAGACGGGCGAACAGGTAGATGAGCAGGAGGTGCGAGATGGCGAACGCCCACCATTCCCAGTTGCCGGCGATGCCCCGCCGAGCCACCACACCGGTGACGTAGAGAGGGGTATCGACGCTGAAAGTGGTGGCCGCCATCGATGTGCCCGCCAACCACCAGGGCAGCGAGCGCCCGCTGACGAAGAACTCGAGCACGCCGCCGGCGGCCCGGCGGGCGAGCCACATCCCGACGGCGATGGTCATCGCCAGGTAGGCGCCGACGATCCACCAGTCCGCCGCGACCACCGTTCAGCGCACCTGCCGGTCGATCCACCGGGCGGCGGCTCGCTGCATCACCGGTTCGGTGGCCCAGGCGCAGGCGGCCGGTGCGGGAAGGTCGTCGAGGCGGCGGCGGTGACCGAAAACCACGAGGTAGGCGGCCGGTCGCCCTGCCGGCCCGCCCGACAGCTCGGCCCGGACGGTCTCGAGCGCTTCGGCCGACACTCCGGCATGCCCCTTCCATGCCTGCGGCGTGGCCGCCAGCAGCACGATGCACTGCGACCCCTCCGCGCCGTTCGTCGCCCGCTCAACCGTCCAGCCGAGGCGACCGAGCTCTTCGACGAACGGCGCACCGAACGGAATGAGCCCCGTTTCGCTTCGATCGTCGAATACGACCCGAACGCAGGTCGGGCGGGCGGAATCGAGCACTGCCCGGGCGGCTGAACCCTCGCCGAGCACACACTCTGCCGCCAGCGCCAGCGCCGCCCCCCCGCCCGAATCGGACACCGCAGCCTCGCCGTTCAGTGGCGGCGCTCGCATGTCGGCGCCCCATGCTCGCAAGCCGCCCTCGCTCCGCGCCACCGCCGCGGCCAGTTGGGCGCCGAATCGCCGATCGCTGGCCGCCGTCTCCTCCACCGCCCGCACCGACTCCTCGAGGTCCGCCGGGTAGAGCAGCAAATCGCAGCCGGCACGCAGGGCGGCCACCGCCGGGCCTTCATCCCCCGAGTCCCGTCCGCCGAGTCCCGTCATGATCATCGCGTCCGTCACGATCAGTCCCTCGAACCCGAGCCCGCCGCGGAGCAGGTCGTGAACGATGCGCGGGGATAGGGTCGCCGGGACGACGGAGCCCAGGGTCGGATACGCGACGTGCGCTGTCATCACGCCGGCGACGATCGGGGCGGCCGAACGAAACGGTTCCAGCTCCGCCTCCAGGGTCGCCGCCGCCGCCTCGACCACGGGGAGCCCGAGGTGCGAATCGGTTCGGGTACGACCGTGCCCCGGAAAGTGCTTGGCACACGCCGCCGTTCCGGTGGACTGGCAGGCCTCGATCCATACTCGGCCGAGGCGCGCGACGCGGGCCGGATCGGAGCCGAAGCTGCGGGTGCCGATGATCGGGTTGTCCGGTTCTACATCGAGGTCGAGGACCGGAGCGAGGACCCAGTTGACGCCGAGTTCGCGGGCGACGCGGCCGGTCAGGCGCCCCGCCTCCGCCACCGCCCGCTCGGCCTCGGGGTGCACAGCGAGGGCAGCGGGTGGGGGAAGGGTCGGCGCCCCGGCGAACTGCTGGCCGGGACCCCGCTCGAGATCCGCCGCGATCCACAACGGACGGCCGGCCGCCTCACGCCAGCGCGCGCACAGACGCTCGACGTCCGACGTTCGCCCGCCGAACAGGATGAAGCCGCCCACCTCGTGCTCCAGGGCATCCGCCGCCTGGCGCTCGATCACCGCCAAGGGCTCGCGATCCAGGCGCAGCGCAGGCAGAAACAGCCGGCCGGCTGCGCTCACGCCGGGACGAGTTTGCCCAACACGCGAGACTCGTGGGCGCCGGTCGCCCACGCCGGAGACGACGGGATGCCAAGCAGATGCTGGCGCGCCAGCAGGGCGAACGCGGCCGCCTCGCGTGCGTCGCTCTCCCAGCCCAGGGCGTCGGTGAGGGCCACCGAGCGGGGGGCGAGCCTCTCTTCGAGTCGACGGCGAAGGTCGAGATTGCGAGCGCCGCCCCCGCACAGAAACACCTGATCGACGTCGAACTCGATCCACCGGAAGCTGTCGGCGATCGTGCGCGCGGTGAGCTCGGTGAGGGTCGCCAGCAGGTCTTCGGACCGCAGGGCCGCGTGACGCTCCAGCCACGCCACCACCTGTCGGGTGCCGAAGCGCTCGCGCCCGGTCGTGCGCGGCGGCGGGGTCGCAAAGAACGAGTCGGCGAGCCACTCTTCCAGGGCGTCGACCGCCACGGTCCCTGCGGCCGCCATCGCACCGTCCCGGTCGAACCGCTCGTGGCCCCCGCTCAGCCGCGTGGCAGCGCCGTCGATAAGCGACACGCCGGGCCCCGTATCGAAGGCGACCGGCGCCATCCGGTCTTGACGGCGGGGCAAAGCCGTGATGTTGGCCATGCCTCCGATGTTCTGGATCGCGCGGGAATGCTCGGCGCTCGACAGCAGGAGCCGGTCGAAGGCGGCAGTGAGCGGGGCACCGTGGCCGCCGGCCGCCACGTCACGAACCCGGAAGTCCGCGATCACCGGGACCCGCAGCGACTCGGCGACCACCGCGGGTTCTCCAATCTGCATGGTTGCCCCCTGCCGACCGCTGGAAGGCGGTTCGTGCCAGACCGTGTGACCGTGGCTCCCGATCGCCCGCAGCTCGGCTGCCGCCACAGCGGCGTGGTCGCATGTCGAGGCGACGGCGCGGGCGAATCGATGTCCGAGCTCGAAGTTCAGACGACACAGCGACGCCGACCCTCCCGGCGAGTCGCCTTCGGCCGCACTGCGAAGGCGCTCTCTGAAGTCCGGATCGTAGGGTTCGGAACGAAAGGCGAGCAGACGCGCGGTGGCCGGTCGCTCCGCGACCCCGTCGAGCTCGACCAACGCCACATCCACCCCGTCGAGCGAGGTGCCCGACATCACTCCCGCGTACAGCGGCAATCAGCTCTCCCGGTACAATGCGGGATGCACCCGCTCGCGAATCCGGAGGGCATGGGCAGAGTCGTGCTGCGAGACCCCGCGCAACAACTGATACCCGTTGATGTGCTCGCGACCAACCCGTACCGGACGCCGCAGGGCGGCCTCCGGCGACACCGCCAACAGTTCGACCGTACGCCGCCGCAGCCGCGCGAACCGCTCGAGCAGCTCCTCGACCGGTCGGTCGGCGAGGGGCGGACGCTCGGATGGGGACCAGTCCTCGAACTCCGCCTCCGAACCCCCCCCGTCTCCGAGCACGGCGACTCTCGGCTGAATCGCCGCCTGCTCGAATTCCAGCAGGTGAGCCAGTTGGCTGGGTGGGGGCCACCCGCGCTCCAGCGGTCGGCTCGCCGAGGTGGGCGGGTTCTCTGCGTCTTCCACGACGGCCTCGCGCAATCGGGCCGGCGCGGCGCGCAGGCGGTCAAGCAGTCGCTCAGCGTCGCGCGGCCCCAACTCCGACTGGTAACCGCCGTAGTAGGGCAGCGGGGTGAGGTCTTCGTAGCGCTCGAGCACCGCACCGAGAAAACCGTCACACATGTCGATGAGGCGCTCGGCCAGCGCGCGCTCCGCGTCCAGCCGCCGCATCACGATCGCCGTCTTCGCCGATCCGCCCGCCCGAAGCAGAAGCCGCCGGGCCGTCTCCCGGTCGACCTCGCACACCGCACTCACGATTCGAATGCTGCGATCGACGAGCTTCAAGCTCACCGCGCGCAGATCCACCATCAGGTTCGTGTACACCTTCCCAAGCCGAATCATGACGCCGGTCGACAGCGTGTTGAGCACGAGCTTGGTTGCCGTACCCGCCTTCATGCGGGTCGAACCAGCGATCACCTCGGGCCCCACGATCGGCGTCACCAGGATGTCGGCCACGCGCTGCACCTCTTGCGAGGGGGGAGTGCAGCTAAGGAACGCCGTGCCGGCACCGCGATCGCGCGCTTCCTGCATGGCGGCCAGCACGTACGGAGTGGTACCCGACGTCGCGATGCCGAGCACGAAATCCCGAGGCCCGACATCGGCGTCGGCAATCGCCGCTCGTCCGGCATCGCGATCATCTTCCGCGCCTTCGCGACTGCGAACCAGCGCTTCGAAACCGCCAGCGATACGACCCTGAACGAGGGAAGGATCAGTTCCGAAGGTGGGCGGGCACTCCGCGGCGTCGAGCACACCGAGCCGACCACTGGTGCCGGCGCCGATGTAGAACAGTCGACCACCGTCCCGCAGGCGCTTCGACACACGGTCGATGAGTCGGGCGATGGGGCCCGACTGTTGCTCGACCGCGGCCGGGATGGCGCGGTCTTCGCGTTGGATGAGCCGCACGATCTCCGACACCGAAGCTCGATCGATGGCGGTCGTCCGCGGGTTGCTGGCTTCGGTGTGTCGACGCTCGCGGCCGGAATTCACCGCGCCTACCCCATGGCCGAGGTCGGGGGTACATTGCCGCCCGGCCCGGACGCCCGGCTGCGCCACACTTCTCGGGCTGGTGGACGTAAGCGAATTCTCGGCAGTGACGTTTGCATGCGGACCTCAAGCTAAACCGGGTGTATGTCGACCGATAGACTGGCTCCCGAGGCCGCCGCCGACCCAGACACGCACCGGGCACGCGTGACCACGATCGAGGCGAGGCTCGAGGCGGCGTACGGAGCCGCCCGCAAGCCACGTCTCGATCCGCTCGAGGAGCTGGTACTCACGATCCTCAGCCAGAACACGACCGACCGCAACCGTGACCGGGCCTGGGAATCGTTGCACAACCGCTTCCCCGATTGGGAGGCCGTGCGCGACGCCGCGACGGAAGAGGTCGAGGAGGCGATCCGGGTTGCCGGTCTCGCCGGCCAGAAGGCGGCGACTATCCGGCGGGTGCTGGAACGGCTCGGCGAACGAGGCCCACCCTCCCTCGATCTGCTGCGCGAGCTCGACGACGAGGACGCGCTGGATTTCCTGTGCAGCTTCAAGGGAGTGGGGCGAAAGACCGCGGCGTGTGTGCTCTGCTTCGCGCTCGGACGGCCGGTGATGCCGGTGGACACGCACGTCCTTCGGGTCAGCCGCAGGCTCGGTCTCGTGTCCGAGCGGTCGTCGGCGTTGCGCGCCCACGATCGCTTGAACGAGCTGGTGCCCGCCGGATCGCGCTTTGCCTTCCACGTCCAGCTGGTCCGCCACGGCCGGGGTTGCTGCACCGCCCGGCGTCCGGCCTGCGGCAGCTGCCCAGTGCTGGATCTCTGCCCGCAGATCGGAGTCGAGGCCGCGTGAACCGAGCTCCGCCCACCAGGCGCCGAGTGGGAAGCCGGCGGATCGGTTGGCAATGGCGCCCTCCCAACCCGGCGCTGGGACTCGCGATCCTGGTCGCGGCGCACCTCCCGTTGGCGGGGACGCTCGCCGCCCAGGCCGTCGCCGTCGAGATCGAGTTCCCACCCACGTGGCGCTACACCACCGACCAACCGCCGGTCAGCGGTCGCGCGGGCATGACGGTCACTACCGACACGCTGGCCACGGCGGCCGGAATCGAAATCCTCGAAGCCGGAGGAAACGCGGTAGACGCGGCGGTAGCGGTGCATTTCGCCCTCGCGGTGGTGAACCCGGAAGCGGGCAACATCGGCGGTGGCGGATTCATGATCGTTCGGCTGGCCGACAATACCCGTGCCGCTCTCGACTTTCGCGAGCGCGCGCCCGGTCTGGCGACGGCCGACCTCTACCTGGACGATGCCGGCAACGTCACGGGGCAGAGCTGGACCGGGCATCTGGCCGCGGGAGTTCCGGGCTCGGTGGCCGGCATGGAGGTCGCCTGGGAGCGTTTCGGCACCCTGCCCTGGCCCCGTCTGCTCGAACCAGCGATCCGACTGGCCCGGGATGGATTCCGGGTCAGCGATTACCTCCATCGCTCCATCGAGGGGGAGGCCGACCGACTGCGACGCTTTCCCTCCAGCACCGCTGTCTTTCTGCCCGCCGGGGAGGCGCCGCCGACCGGCAGCACGTTCACTCAGCCGGACCTTGCCCGCACGCTCCAGGCGATCGCCGACTCGGGGGCGCGCGTGTTCTACACCGGATGGATCGCCGACTCGGTCGCGGCCGAAATGGCGCGCGGCGACGGACTGATCTCCCGGGCAGACATGGCGGCCTACGAAGCGAAGTGGCGTTCACCGATCGAGGTTTCGTACCGGGGCTACGAAATCATCTCGATGCCACCACCCTCATCGGGGGGTGTGACACTGGCCGAGATGCTGAACATCGTGGAGGGCTTCGATCTCGCCGGGCTCGGGTGGCAGAGTGCGGACGCGATCCACGTCGCCGTGGAGGCGATGCGGAGGGCGTATGCCGACCGCAACCACTATCTCGGCGATCCGGACTACGTCGACGTCCCGATCGACCTGCTGCTCGACCAGGCGTACGCCGACTCCCTGCGGTCATCGATCGACATGGAGCGCGCGTCCGCATCGAGCGAGTTCAACAAGGTGCCGGTGGAGCCCGACGAGACGACCCATTACTCGATCGTCGACGGTGAGGGCAACGCGGTCGCCGTGACCACCACCCTTAACGGCGGCTTTGGCTCGGCGGTGGTGGTGCGTGGCGCCGGGTTCGTGCTCAACGACGAGATGGACGACTTCACCAGCAAGCCGGGAGTTCCGAACGCGTACGGACTCCTGCAGGGCGAGGCGAACGCGATCGCGCCCGGAAAGCGGATGCTGTCCGCCATGACACCGACCATCGTCGTCGATCCGGAGGGTCGCACGGAGCTGATCACAGGCACGCCGGGCGGCGCCACCATCATCACCACCGTGTTTCAGATCGTCACCAACCACATTGACTTCGGGATCCCGGTCCAGAGTTCGGTGAACGCGCCTCGCTTCCACCAACAGAATCTCCCGGACGAGGTATATTTCGAACATGGCGGCCTGTGGCCCGAAGTGGCGGTGGAGCTGGAGCGCCGGGGCCACGCGCTGGTGGAACGCAGTGGGATCTCCGGGGACGTCGAGTCGATCCACATCCTCGACGACGGGACCCGGCTCGGGGCCGCCGATCCTCGCCGAGGCGGCCAGGCGCTCGCCCAGCCGTCGGACTGAGCGCCCGGGAGCCGACCGCGCACGGGCGGCCGGCTCAGCCCAATGCGGCTTTCCGGTGCGCTCCCTCAAAGCGCACCGGGTTCCAACTGCGCCGGGCTAACAGATCGCGGCTACGTCTCGAATCGCACCGTGAAACGCCGGTCCACCTGGAGCTTCATCACCGAGCCTTTCGGGAGCACCGCGTCGACATCCTCTGTGCCGAGGGTGATGGCCGTCCCCGCCGCGGCCCCGATCGCGCCCCCGATGATGGCGCCCGTGGCGCTGCCGCTGATGACACCGCCCACGATGGCGCCGAGCGCGCCGCCGCCGCCGATCTTGGCGGCCTTTTCTCCGGTGCTCTGACGACCCTTGGTCTCCGGGTTGGCCTCGATGACGCTCGCCTTGATCGGGTAGCGCTGGCCATCGAACGACAGCTCGTCGACCGTCAACTTGAGCACCGCCGGCTGACCACTCCCCTTCGACTCCTGGACCGCCGTCACCTCGCCCACGACTTTGGCCCCGGCCGGGATAATGACCCGCCGACCCTTGGTGATCGGCTCCTGCACGGTCGCGCTCCACACGTCACCGACCGCGTTGTTCTTGGTGCTCAGCTCCTGATTGAGCGTGACCACCAGCTGGGTCCCCTGGGCGACTCCCACCTCTTCGTAGGATGGCCCGGGTTCCGGTGCCGGCTCGGCCGCCGCCTCCGCCGCGGGAGACGGAGTGGGCGAAGGCTGCGGGGCCTGCGCTCGCGGGCGTTGGGCCTGCGGCTGCGCGGCGCCCTGAGTCGTGGCCGGGGCCTGGTCATCGGGAACATCGGCCAGCTCCGGCGCGGCCGAGTCTTCGGCCATGGCGAGATCCATCTCGCGGTCCAGAGCCGCCTGCTCATCCGGCGCCGCATCTCCGCCGCAGGCGACGGGGCCGATTCCGAGTCCCGCGACCGCGAGAGCGGTCAGAACTTTCTTCCTGTTCATCGATACAACATTCCTGTCGACATTGAACTCCTATTCCGGCACGGGTAGCTTCCCGACTCCGTCGTTGGCCCGAGCCCGTCCGGCATGACCGTACGCGATGTATTGTACGCAATATCTCGACCAGTATGAAGGCCGGTTGTCCGGCGCAGGTGCCGCATGAAGCACCTGCTGGCGCTGCTGCCCTACTTTCGTCCCTACCGAGTGGGAATCGCCTTCGGCCTCCTGCTGGTGGTGATCAGCAATCTGTTCACCATAGCGGGTCCGTGGCTACTCAAGGTGGCGATCGACGCTCTCACCGCAGAGCTGCGCACCGACCTGATCCGCAAGTACGCGCTGCTGATCGTCGCCGTGGCCGTGGCTGCCGGGATCTGCCGCTACGGAATGCGCGAGCTGCTGAACGGAATCAGTCGCAAGATCGAGCGTGATCTCCGCGACGACCTGTTCGATCACCTGCTGCGGTTGCCGCCGCAGTTCTTCGATCAGTGGCGTACCGGTGACCTCATGAGCCGCCTGACCAACGACGTGCTCGCGGTCCGCATGGTCGCTGGCCCGGCCATCATGTATCTGGTGAACACGGCCACCGTCTCGGCCTTCGCGCTCGGGCTCATGGTGTGGATCGATCCGCTGCTCACCCTGTTCGCCATGCTCCCGCTCATCACCATGCCCCCTGCGGTGATCTACTTCGGGAAGGAGATCCACAATCGCTTCGAACGGATCCAGAGCCAGTTCGGCGAGCTCTCGAACTTTGCACAGGAGAATCTGGCCGGGATTCGCATCGTCAAAGCGTACACACGCGAGGACGAGCAGACCGCTGCGTTCGCCGACCTGAACGAGGACTACATGGCGCGGGGCATGAGCCTCGCCCGCGTGTGGGGCGCGTTCTTTCCGACCCTCATCCTGCTCGGCGGCCTCGGTGGCGTGGTGGTGCTCTGGTTCGGAGGGCGCCAGGTGATCCATGGCAACATCACGCTCGGAGACTTCGTCGCCTTCGGCTTCTACCTCACGCTGCTCAGCTGGCCGATGATCGCCGTCGGCTGGGTGACCAACCTGTTCCAGCGCGGCGCCGCCTCTATGGGCCGCATAAACGCGCTCCTCGAGGTCAAGCCGCAGATCCGTGACGCGGCACGATCGGTCCCACTCGCGAACCCTCGCGGCGAGGTCGAGTTCGCGAACGTCTGGTTCCGCTATCCGGGCACCGATCGCTGGGTACTCGAAGACGTCTCGTTCCGCGTCGAGCCGGGCCAGACCGTCGCACTGGTGGGCGCTACCGCGAGCGGCAAGACGTCGGTGGTGCGGCTGCTTCCCCGCCTCTACGACGCCACCCGCGGTCGAGTGCTCATCGACGGGATCGACGTGCGCGATCTGCGGCTGGCCGAACTGCGGGCGGCCGTCTCGATCGTGCCGCAGGAGCCGTTCCTGTTCAGCACGACGCTGCGGCGAAACATCGAGCTTGCCCGGCACGAGACCAGACCGGAACGACTGGAACGCTCGGTCCAGATCGCGCAGTTGAGCGAGACGCTGCCCATCCTTCCGGATGGCATCGACACGCTCCTCGGCGAGCGCGGTGTCAATCTGTCGGGCGGTCAGAAGCAGCGGGCCACGCTCGCCCGCGCCCTGTGGCGAGACACATCGATTCTGATCCTCGATGACGCGCTGTCAGCGGTCGATTCGGTTACCGAAACGGCGATCCTGGCCGGTCTGCGTGGCTACATGGCGGCCAGAACGTCGATCATCGTGTCGCACCGCGTATCGGCGGTTCGTGACGCCGATATGATCCTGGTTCTGGACGACGGACGGATCGTCGAGCGCGGTACCCACACCGAGCTGCTCGCCCTCGCCGGCACTTATGCGCGGCTGCTGGAGCGGCAGCTGCTGGTGGAAGAGCTGGAGCAGGTCTCCAGCCTGAGCTGAGCCTTGCCGCGGGCCGGTCAGCGCCGACCCCAATCCGGCGGCCAACCGCCTCATGCGGTCGCGACTTTGTCAGCTCCCTCGGCGACGCTCAGACGGTCAGATCCGTTCGAGGATGAACTGCGGAGTGAGGCGGGCGGCCCAGCCGGCGAGCAGCGTGAAGTGACCGGTCACCAGCAGCAGCCCCACCAGCACCAGCAGCGCTCCGCTGACCCGCTCGACCCAGGGCATGAAGCGTCGAAACCGCCGATAGGCCCCGAGGAAGTGCGAGAGCGCGAGGGCGGCGAACAGGAAGGGCACCGCCAAACCGACGGAATACGCTCCCAGTAGCCGGAGGCCGTCGTACACGTGCTGGCGAGTCCCGGCGTAGGTGAGGATCCCGCCCAGTATCGGCCCGATGCAGGGGGTCCAGCCCGCTCCGAATGTCACCCCGACAACCACTGTTCCCAGATAACCTAACGGCTTGTGCTGCAAGTGCATCCGACGCTCGCGATTCAGGAACC
>CAZJXR010000062.1:15941-19748 GCA_964550085.1 uncultured Gemmatimonadota bacterium | reverse complement strand
GGCGGGCCGGACCGCGCCACAGGTTGCGGGCGCCGCGGCGCCGCGTGCAGATTTGGCTCCTACACGACGGTGGACCGACGGGACCGGAAGCGGGAACTCGGCCGGGCCCGAATCGCTGAATGGAGCACGCCATGACGCAGCGGATCAAAGTCACTCTCAAGTGGATCCAGATTCTCGACAACCTGGAGCCGTTCTTCAAGGAAGAGGGAGAGTTTCGCTTCCGCTCCAAGGTCTCGAGCAAGAATCGCGGCGGGATCGTCCACGAGACCCACTTTCCCGAGACCGGGTACTGGTCGATCTCCGATCACCCGGCCTGGAACAAGAGACACCTGGCCGACCGGGTGCTGTTCGAGGGCGAAGTGGATGACCATCTCGTCGTGGAGCTGTTCGGCGAGGAGCTCGACGCGTTCAGCGCCAACGACCAGCTGGACCACTACAAACGGGTGTTCACCGGTGACGCGGGTGGCTGGTTCGGTCGTTACGGCCCGGGCGAGGACACGGAGCAGGATGTCGAGTCCGACGATCCCGAGGCGATGTCGAACTGGCGGGTCTGCTATCACATCGATCCAGCTTAGCAGGTCGCTGAGCTGTCGAAGTCAACCTCACCCCTGCGGTCGTCGAATGGCCGCGGCGATGTCTCGGCTCAGGTCCTCCACCGTTCGACTCATCGCTTCAACGGCGGCAGCGGTTGAGGCATCCGCGGCGGACCGCTGGTAGTCTCCGGCCCGGGTCAGCAGCCGGATTCGGTCTGCATCGAAGATGGCCCACTGGCACCGCAGCTCGACCGCGCCCGACCCGTCACGCTCGAAGCGGATTACATCGACTTCGACCGTATAGTCGGGAGTGAGCGAGGCGTACCACGGATACATGTAAGCAGTTCGTGCTCCCAGGAGCTGCTGCAGGTTCTCCGCCAGCACCGAGGTGAAGCTTCCCTTCAGCGGCTCCGCCCAGCGCTCGGTTTCCGAGAACTGGAGCTGGTTCGCGCCCACCCGTGTCACCATTTGGGGCCGGTCCAGGTACTCCGGGAACGACACCGGTCCAATCCCCAGCTCCAAGCCGCTCGCGCCGGCCGGCCCGGCCACCGCCCCGGCTGTGTCCGAAGCGGCGCTCAGGACGTAAAACTGCGACGGGTCCTGGCGCGGGCTCAGCGAGCAGCCTGCCAGCACCTGGGTAAGGACCGCCAGCGGGAGGGCGATCAACGGAGTGGGACGATGGACGTGCATGGTCTCAGTCTTCCTTGGGCTTGCCACGCAGGATGGCGCTGGGGTTCCGTTCGAGGTAGTCGGTCAGCACGGCGAGGCTGCGCGCCGCGGCGGCGATCTCGGTGAGCGCCTGCTCGAGCTTCACGGTTAGCGGCGCCCCCGGCTCGAGCTTGCCCCGAAGATCCCCGATCAGCTCCTCGGTGTGGCGCGCCGCCATCTGCGCGTCCTCGGAGACATCCTCGATCGCTTCCCGTAGCGGGGCGATCGTCGTGTCCAGGCCGATCGCGAGGTCGCGGAAGGACGCCATCGTCTCGTTCACCTCCCGCATCGTGACCAGCAACGAGTCGGCAAACTGCTGCACGCCTTCCGACTGGACGAAGTTCCGCACTCCCTCGACCGATCCGGTTATCGCTTTCACCAGTGAATCGAAGTTGACTGCGGACACGGTAGCGATCAGCTCTTCCGCCTTCGTCTGAATCTGCTCGAGCCCGGTTCTGATCGTCGGTATTTCCGGATACGGCAGCCCCGGGACGTTCTCGAGGTTGATCGGCGTGCCCGGATACATGTCGAGCTCGATGTACTTGAGGCCGGTCACGAAGCTCTCCGTGGCCAGGGTGGCGCGCATGCCCTGGTTGATCAGATCGTCGAGCTCGGCGCGCGAGATGTCCCCCCCTGTCTCTCCTCGCCTGGCCATCCTGCGATAGTCGAGCTCGTACACGACTGGCATGCGGAAGTCGCTACTTGAAGGGTCCGCCTCGGGGATCCGGAGCAGGACGTCCGTCACCTGACCGATCTGCACGCCGCGGAACTTGACCGGCGCTCCCTCCTCCAGTCCGCCGACGGAGTCGTCGAACCAGGAGATGAGCTTCTCCGTCTTGGCGAACAGCTTGCCGGAGCCGAGCACCACGATCGCCGTGACAATCAGCACGACGGCTCCCACCACGAAGACGCCGATCAACTTCGGACTGGCCCTCTTGCTCATCGGTTGTCCCTCCCCGGAGGCGGGGCGCGATCGTTATCCCTCCCCCGGTGCAGGAAACGGCGCACGATCGGGTTGTCGGAGTGGTCCCGCAGCTCTTTCGGCGGGCCCCTCGCGATGATGGACTGACTGCCCGGATCGAGGAAAATGCTGTTCGTCCCGATCGCGAAGATACTCTGGAGCTCGTGCGTGACCACGATGATCGTCTCACCCAAGCTGTCTCGAAGGGTCATGAGCAGGTCGTCCAGCAGGCTCGAGCTGATCGGGTCGAGACCGGCGGACGGCTCGTCGACGAACAGCACCCGCGGACCGAGCGCCATCGCCCGGGCCAATCCAGCCCGTTTCTGCATACCGCCACTGATCTCGGCGGGATAGTAGTCCTCGAACCCCCGCAGGCCGACCAGCGCGAGGCTGAGGCCGGCCAGATCCCGAACCTCATCCGGGCTCAGGTCGGTGTACTCCTCGAGGGGGAGGCTCACGTTCTCAATCAGGGTCATCGAGCTCCACAACGCTCCGCTCTGGTACATGACGCCCACGCCCTGGAGCAGCCTGCCACGCTCGGCGGGCGAGGCGGCGGTGAAGTTCTCGCGGCCGTAGAACACCGCGCCCGTGGCAGGCTCGATCAGGCCGACCATGTGACGCAGCAGAGTCGTCTTGCCGCTCCCGCTGCCCCCCATGACGACGAAGATCTCGCCCTCCCCGACCTCGAAGTTGAGATCCCGCATCAGCACGCGCTCGCCGAACGCCATGGTGAGATCTCGCACCGTGATCACCGCACTCGAGTCGGGGGTGCTCACCAGCAGCCTCAGATGCCGAGGATGTAGAACACGAACGCGAACACCCCCGCCGCGCTGATAATCGCCACGATGCTGGTGACGACGGCCGAAGTCGCCGCATCCCCGACGCCCGACGCGCTGCGGTCGGCCTGCATGCCGCGCAGGCAGCCCGCCAGGGCTACCAGCACGCCGTATACGGCGGCCTTCACGAGCCCGCCGATCAGGTCCGATATGTTCAGCGCCTCCACCGTGCGCTGCAGGTAGCTCTTCCAGCCGAGGTCGAGCATCGACGTGCCGACCAGACCGCCGCCCAGGATGCCGAGCAGGTCGGCATACAGGGTGAGCAGGGGAAGCATGAGGACGAGCGCGATGATGCGCGGCACGACCAGAAACTCCATCGGCGAGATGGCCATCGTGCTCAGGGCGTCGATCTCCTGGTTCACCCGCATGCTGCCGAGCTGCGCGGCGTACGCCGCACCGCTCCTCCCCGCCATCACGATCGCGGTGATGAGGGCGCCCATATCGTGCACCATCGCGATTCCGACCAGATCGGCCACGTAGATCGAGGCGCCGAACTGCTCCAGCTGCACCGCGCCCACGAAAGCGAGAATCATGCCGAGCAGAACGGCCACCAGCGACACGATCGGCAGCGCATTCGCACCCGCCTTCTGCACCTCCATCCACAGGTCCCGTGCGCGGTACTGCGCCGCCCCGCGACCGAATCTGCCGAGGGCGATCGTCACCTGGCCGAGGAAGTCGATCATCGTCGCCGCATGGTCGCCGGCGTTTCTCGCCGTGTGTCCGATCCGCTCCAACAGCGGGGCGCGACCGGCGTCCGGCCGCAGGATTT
>CAZJXR010000062.1:0-15931 GCA_964550085.1 uncultured Gemmatimonadota bacterium | reverse complement strand
CACCGCTTCGGCCAGCCGCACGAGCTTCTGTACGCCCCGCGGGAGGCCGGTACGGTCGACGGAAACGCTGCGCCCGGCGGCCAACTCGGAGACATGCAGCACGAAGGTGACGAGGCTCCCGTCCCAGTCGCCGAGGGCAGAGGAGTCGAAGCGCAGCGAGCGCGGAGCCGGCGAGGCGGCAAGTCGGGAGTCGAGGGCTTCCGGATCGGGCAGTTCCCCCTCGATCAGCCAGTCGCCGCTCAGCTCGAGCGTCAGCCCGCCCTGCTCGGGCCGGAGGTCGAAGCTCGCAGGCCGGGTCGGCTGGCGCGCGATCTCGAACGCGGCGGGGGAATCCTTCACGGTCGCTTGCGGGCCAGGGTAAGCCCGTCACCGATGGGGACGAGGCTCAGTGTCACCCGCTCGTCGTCCAGGAGCCTTTCGTTGAGGGCGCGAATCGCTCGGGTGTCGTCGTCGTCCATCCGCGGATCGGCCACCTTGCCTTCCCACAGCACGTTGTCGATCGCGACCAGTCCGCCGGGTCGCAGCAGGAGCAGTGCCCGCTCGTAGTAGGCGTCGTAGCTCTTCTTGTCGGCGTCGATGAAGGCGAAATCGAACCGGTCCCGGTTGCCCTCCGCGATCAGCGCGTCCAGCGTCTCCAACGCCGGTCCGAGCCGGAGGTCGATCTTGTGGTCGAGGCCGGCCTCGGCCCAGTAGCGACGGGCGATGGCCGTCCACTCTTCGCTCACATCGCAGGTGATGAGGCGACCCTGCGGCGGCAGGGCACGGGCGATGGCCATGGCGCTGTACCCTGTAAAGGTGCCTACCTCGATCGCCCGCACCGCGCCGATCAACTCGACCAGGAAGGCCATGAACTGTCCCTGCTCCGGGCCGATCTGCATGATCGACCGTTCGAGCTCGCCCGTCTCGCGACGCAGACGCGCCAGCAGGTCGGGCTCGCGCAGCGACACGCTCTGCATGTATTCGTACAGCGTATCCGTGAGGCTGATCGTGCGACGGGTCATGGCGGGAAGCTACCCGCCCCGGCGAGGGCGGTCCACAAGCGGCCCGCCGCAGGGAGGCGCAGGGAGCCATGGCATACGCGTACGAGGTGGTCACCTTTGACTGCTACGGCACGCTCGTCGACTGGGAAGCCGGCATCTCGTCCGCCATCGGCGCGGCCGTGGCCCAAGCCGGCGTCACGCTCGACCGGCGCGCGATCATCGACGCGTACATGGAGATCGAACCCGCCGTCGAGGCAGAGAAGTACCGACCGTACCGGGATGTGCTGGCCGAGACCGCGCGGCGCGTCGCCCGCCGCTTCGGGTTGGCGATCGACCGGAACGGCGGCCTTTTCCTGCCCGGGAGCCTGCCCGATTGGCCGCTGTTCCCGGACACGACGGCCGGACTCAGACAACTGAGCGACGCCGGCATCCGGATCGGGATTCTCTCCAACGTCGACGACGACCTGATCGGAGCCACCATCGCCCGCATCGACGTGCCGTTCGACTCCGACCTCGTCGTCACTGCCGAGCGGGTAGCCTCGTACAAGCCGGCCCACGGACACTTTGTCGAGGCGAGGCGCCGCATCGGCGGGGCCCCGTGGCTGCACGCCGCGCAGAGCTGGTTCCACGACGTCGTGCCATGCATGGCGCTGGACATCCCCGTCGCCTGGGTCAACCGGAAGGGCGAGCCACCGCCCGGCGACGCGAGTCCCGCGGTGGAGGTGGAGACCGTCAGCCGGCTGGCCGACCTGCTGACGAGCCAGCCGCCGTCCGAGTGATGGAGCGCGCCGCGCTATGGGCGCCGCGGGCGGCCCGGCATGCGGCCGGCTACCAGAAGGCCGGATCCGATCGTGAAGGCGCCCACCCCGGCGATGGCCGTCGATGAGCCCAGTGCATCGGTGAGCGCCCCGACCGCCAGGGCTCCGATCACGTACCCGCTGTCCCGCCACAGTCGATACACACCGATGGCGGTGGCGCGCCACCCCGGGGCGGAACCGTCGGCGACGGCCGCGAGCAGAGTCGGGTAGACGAGCGCCGTCCCGAGGCCGAGGAACAGGCAGCCGACCAGCCACGGCCCGAAGCCGGTGGTGCCGGCGATCGCCAGAAGGGCGGCTCCCTGTACGACCATCCCGGTGACGATCAACCACTTGCGGCCGAGCCGATCGCTGAGCGCCCCCGTGCCCAGCTGACACAAGCCCCAGGTGAGGGGGTAGATGGCAGCCAGCACGCCGATCTGCTCGACCGAAAGCCCGGCGCTGGCGAACACGAGCGGAAACAGGCCCCAGGCCAGACCGTCGTTGAGGTTGTTCACCAGGCCCGCCTGGCTGCAGCTCGAGAGCGAGGGGTCGGACCAAGAGGTCCGCGCGAACACGGCCCGCGGGGGCAGCCCGGTCGGCTGTGTGGCCGGTCCGCTCGGGCGCGGATCAACTTCTCGGCCCGCGGCTCGGACGGGCTGCGTTTCGCTTCGCGAGTCGGCGTTCCGGAGACGCTGCTCGACGCGCACATGGCGGCCGGTATCCCGCACGAACAGCAGCGAGACGCCGAGCCCCACAGCGGCGAAGCCGATTCCGAGATAGAACGGTTCGGGACGCAGGCCCCACCGGCTGGCGATCATGCCGCTGGCCAGCGCCGCGGCCCCCACCGCGACGTAGCCGGCGAACTCGTTCAGTCCCATCGCCAAGCCGCGATGCCGCGGTCCCACCAGGTCGATCTTCATCACGACCGTGGTCGACCACGCCAGACCCTGATTCACGCCGAGCAGGACGTTGGCAGCAACGATCCACGCCCAGCTCGGGGCCAGCATGATCAACACCGGCACCGGGAGCCCGAACAGCCAGCCGAGGATCAGCACCCGCTTGCGGCCGACCCGGTCGGCCAAGTGCCCGGCGATCAGGTTCGTCAGCGCCTTGGTGACGCCGAAGGTGGCGATGAAGGAGAGGACGGCGGCGGCCGACGCGAGTCGAAACTCGCGTTCCGCGATGAGCGGCAGCACCGCGCGCTCCAGTCCGACCATCGCGCCCACGAAAGCGTTCACCAGCACCAGGAGCCAGAACTGGCGCCAGTTTGCGCGCAGTCCGAGCACGGTCCCGGCGCGGCCGGCTGCCGTCGCCTCCGCCCCGTCTCTGACTCTCACCCCGCCGCCTTCGGTGCTCGTAAGCAGTCAGCGCGTGAAAACGACGATCTGCCACACGAATGTGGCCTCGTAGGCGTGGCGGCTCAGACCCATCTCCTCGAGCACGGCCTCTACGCGGCTGGTGGGATGCACGAAGGTGCGAAACGGATTACGCCTCAGACGCCGCCCGACGTTTTCGAGCGCGTTCCCCGCCTTCACGAGCCGCCCGTCGCGCGGGTAGCTGAGTGCGAACAGGTATCGACAACGGGCGGCGGACAGGCGCAGCAGCGGCTCGAAGTCCGGGTAGCAGCACACGACACGGTCGAGCGCCACGATATCGGCATCCGGGACGCCGGTCGCCACTTCGACAAAGTCCCCGTGAACGAAGCGCACCCGGTCGGCATTCCCGCGCAGCCGGCTCTCCGCCATCGCCTCGGAGATGTAGGAGGCGGATACCTCGACGTGGACCGCTTCCTCGACGCCGCGCGAGAGAAGCTCGTGGTGGAGAACCCCGATGCCGGCCCCGATGTCGAGGAGCGAGCGTGCTGGCCCCCCGGCAGCACCGATCGCGCGAATCAGCGCTTCGGTGGTGGCGTCCGGACCGTTCTTCCGATACCGCTCCACGTCCTTGCGGGCGCGGGCCGGTCCGAACTGCCGCTCGGTCGCGGTGCAGCAGTTGTACGGCACGCGCCAGTATAACGACGGATTGGCAGCAGCGAGAAGTCCGTCGGCCCGCGGGTCGCTCGCGATCTCCGGGCGCTTCTCTGCCGTGACCGGGAGGTGCGCGATCTTGACAGTTTCGATATATCGAGTACTATATAGGCGATATATCGAAACCGATCGGCGGCCAAGCCCGCGTGGAGGAGAGACCCAACGCAAGCCGCTGACACACATAGACATAGGGAGGAACGGACATGTTCGCACACGGCAAGGACTTCGGTTTCGGCGCGTGGGCGGCGTGCTGCGGCCCCGGCTTCGCAGCCTTCGCCCGGCCGGGGCGGTTTCGCGGCCGGGTGTTCGACCGGGGAGATCTCAAGTACATGATCCTCAGCCTGCTCGAGGAGCGCCCGATGCACGGATACGAGGTGATGCGGGCCCTCGAGGAGGAGTCGGGCGGCTGGTACACGGCCAGCCCGGGCTCGGTGTATCCAACCCTCCAGATGCTCGAGGACCGCGGGTACGTCACCTCGAAGGAAGAGGACGGGAAGCGCGTCTACCACATCACCGACGACGGTCGCGCGTTCCTCGGCAACAGCCAGGAGCGGGTCGAGGACATCCGCGACCGCGTGTCGGACATCGTGGATTCGTTCGCCGGAGGCCCGATCCGCGACGTCACCCGTTCCTTCGTCAAGTTCGCGCAGGCGAGCTTCGAGCAGGCAATGCACCGTCCGGGCGACGAAGACCGGATGGCGAAGCTCAAGGAGATCCTCGACCGCGCCACCCGCGAGATGGAGGCGGTGTGGAACAGCGACGGGGAAAAGAAGGAATGAACGCAGCCGACGCGAGGCGGCGGCTGTCGCCGTCATAGGAGGCTCTGCCATGTTCGCCGAATGGTTGATCTGGCTGGCGGTGGGATTCGTGATCATGAGCTGCATCAGTGGCTGGGGCTGCGTGTGGACGTGGCGCAACCACCTGACGCGGCGTGAGCGGCATCGAAAGCGGCTGCGGCGCGACCACCCGCTGGCGCTCCGGCGCGACCACTGGATGAGCATGTCCCACGTCGCGCCCCGGGTACCGGCCCGCCACCGTCGACGGTGCGTGGAGCCCGTCCCTCGACCGGAGACGCCGCTCGAGGCGCTCCAGCGTCGCTTCGTATCGGACGAGATCACGCTCGAGGAGTACGAGCAGGGCGTCGATCGACTGAACCAGCTCGCATGATCCGAACGAACCGGCTCGCGTGAACCGTCGGTCCCGCGTGATCACGTGAGCGCGGACGCCGCGACCGGCGGCGGGTGGCGCAGGGTGCTCCGGACCACCTTCTACCACCGCTGCCCGGCGTGCGGGATCGGACCGCTGTTCGCGCGGGGCTACACGCTTCACCGGCGCTGTTCAGCCTGCGGGCTCGACCTGGAGGGAGAGCACGGGGCGCACTACGGCGGCCCGATCATCCTGGGCTACGCGACCGGCGGCATCGTCGGGCTCGCCCTGTTCGCGCTCCTGTTTCGCCTCTTCGGATACGCCACCTGGCTGCTGTGGGCGACGGTGGCGGCCGTCATCGGCACGATCGCGCTCACCTTTCGGCACTGCAAGGCGTTCTGGACCTGGTACCTGTATGCGACGGGCGAGCTGGCGCCCGACCGTGAACCGTCGGGCGGGGACCGGGCCAGCTAACGAGCCGCCCGGGTTCCCTCATGGCCGCCCCAGGAAGAACTGCTCGATCCCCCTGTATCCCATCTGAAACCCGATCGCCACCAGCATCAGCCCGAAGAAACGCTCCAGGATCCTGGCCACGCGCGGCTTGACGGCGCGTGACAGCGGGTCCGCGAACAGCAGGATGAGCAACACGACCGATGTCGCGATCACGATCGCGATCAGGGTCGCGAGCGGAACGGGCAGCGCGGAGCTCGTCTCCTGGATCGAGAGGGTGATCACGGTCGTGATGGCGGCGGGTCCGGCGATCAACGGCATCACCAGCGGCACCCAAAGATGGTCCTCGGGATCGGGTTGGGGGCCCCGGTCCGACACCACGGGCGACGATTTTCCCTGCAACATTTGGAGACCGATGAGGATCAGGACGAGCCCTCCGGCGGATCGGAAGGCGCCGAGGCTCACCCCCAGAGTCTCCAGGATCCTCGTCCCCGCGACGGCGCTCAAGGCGAGGATGGCGAACGAGCCGCCGGCGACTTTGACTGCCGCGCGCCGCAATTCCCTCGGCGTACGGCCCTCCATCAGCGCGATGAAGATCGGCAGCTCGACCACCGGCGCAATGAGCGCGATGAGCGCTGCGGTCGAATACAGGATCTGGTTGATCACGGCCGCGCTCAGTATACCGGAGCGAGACTGTCCGGCAAGGCTCGCTCACCATAGACCTGTTAGATTGATTGTTTTGTGTCTGACTGTGGTCTGACTGCGGTCGATCGAGTGGAAGATGTGGAAGAGGAAGCAGAAGAGGAGGTGGACATCTGCAGATGAACGAGAGCTCGAGGGGAAGCGGCACTGCACAGGCGATCTTGACGCCGCTCGACGGCGCGGTCGCGGGCGTGCTCACCATGCCCGAGGAGCTGGGCGATGTCGTCCGAATCGCGTCCGATAACCGCAAGCCCCGGCGGGTGCGGGTGGAGGCGTACGAAGACCTGATCGCCTCCGAGGTCGGCGACACGACACTGTACCGGGCTCGCAACGTGGAGCGGGCGGAGGGACTGCGGCAGCTATACCTGAAGTTCGAGGGCGGTAATCCGACTGGGACGCAGAAGGACCGGGTCGCCTTCGCCCAGGTGCACGACGCGTTGCGCCGTGGCTTCGATACGGTCACCGTCGCCACCTGCGGCAACTACGGCGCCGCGCTGGCAATGGCCGCCTCGCTGGGCGGGCTGCGCTGCGTGATTCACGTCCCCGAGTCGTACCGCACGCAACGCCTCGACGAGATGACGCAGGCGGGCGTGGAGATCGTGCGCACCGATGGCGACTACGAAGCCGCCGTCGACGCCTCCCGGCAACTGGCGGCGGCGAACGAACTGTACGACGCGAACCCGGGCGGTTCGAACACCAGCCTCCAGCTGCTCGCCTACGGCGAGATCGCGCGCGAGCTGTACGAGGAGCTGCGGGATTCACCCGCTGCGCTCTGCGTGCCGGTGTCCAACGGAACGACCCTGGCGGGGATTTTCCGCGGGTTCGTCACCCTCCACCGGCGCGGCAAGGTATCGCGTCTCCCCCGCATGGTGGCCGGCTCCTCGCACCGCAAGAACCCGATCGTCTACTCGTGGACGAAGCAGCTGGCCGAGTGCGTCGATCTGGATCCCACCAAGGTCCGTGATTCCGAGGTCAACGAGCCGCTCATCAACTGGCGCTCTTCGGATGGGCAGGAAGCCCTCGAAGCCATCCGGCGAAGCGATGGATGGGCCGCCGACGTGACCGACCGGGAGATGGTGTCGCTCTCCAAGATGCTGCGCGAGCAGGAGGGGCTGAGCGTGCTGCCCGCGTCGACCGCCGGCCTGGCGGCGCTGCTCGCCCGGCACCGGACGGAGCCGCTGCCGGCTGACCGTTACGTCGCGGTGCTCACCGGCAGGAAGTGATGGCGCCCGCCTCGCGACAGGAGCCGGAGCGCGCAGCACCGAAGCCGCGGGGCGCGGCACCGACGCCGCGGAGCCCGGCACCGGACCCAAGACGTCCGCCGCTGGATGGAACCGCGGTCGTGTACTGCGATGGGGCCTACGCGACCACCTATGGCAAGACGGCGCACGGCCTCGTGCGGCGGCCGGGACGCTACACGGTCGCGGCCGTAATCGATTCGGAGCTCGAGGGGCGGGATGCGGGAGAGGTGCTCGATGGCACCGCGCGGGGGATCCCGATCGTGGCCAGCCTCGAGGACGGGCTGGCGGCCGCGGAAGGAACGGGTCTTACCCCGACGCATTTCGTGATCGGTCTGGCGCCCGATGGAGGGCGGCTCTCGCCGGCCGGCCGGGAGTCGGTGGCGGAAGCGATCGCACACGGGCTGCATGTCGATGCGGGGTTGCACGACTTCCTGACCGAGGATGCCGAGCTGGCCGGCCTCGCCGAGCGGCACGCGGTCCGCATCCGGGATATCCGCCGTCCTCCGGCCCGTCATCTGCTGCACGCGTTCAGCGGCAAGATCGAAGAGGTGACCTCGTATCGGGTGGCGGTTCTCGGCACCGATTCCGCGGTGGGCAAGCGGACGACCGCCTGGCTGCTGGTCGACGGGTTGCGCGATGCCGGCACCAGCGCGGAGCTCGTCGGCACAGGGCAGACCGCCTGGATGCAGGGGGCGCGCTATGGGATCGTGCTCGACTCGCTGGTGAACGACTTCGTGGCGGGCGAGATCGAGCACGCAGTGTGGAGCGCCTGGAAGGAGACGGGCGCGCAGGTGATCGTTCTCGAGGGTCAGGGGAGCCTCATGAACCCGGCCTACCCCGGCGGATACGAACTGCTGGCCGCCGGCCGACCGCACGCCGTCATCCTTCAGCACGCTCCCGCCCGGTCGGAGTACGACGGCTTCCCGGGATATCCGATCCATCCGCTCGATGACCAGATTCGGGCTCTCGAGCTCGTCAGCGGTCGGCCCGTGATCGCGATCACAGTCAACCACGAAGGCCTCGATGCGGACCAGGCACGGCAGGCGGCGGCGTCGATCGAGCACCAGACGTCGGTACCGACAGCAGACGTTCTGCTCGACGGGCCCGGGCGGATCGTCGACGCCATTCGCGCGCACATGCGCGAGGCGACGGAGCGGCCGCGATGAGAGATCCGCTCGCGCGGCTGCAGTGCATCGATCGACTCGAGGTCGGACGAGCCCAACTGACCGAGCGCTCGGTGTCGGCGCTGTACCGGGTGGAGCGTGGCGGCGAATCTCGGCAGACCGAGCTCCGTTACCGGTACGAGGAGCCGGTGTTCGTGCCCGGAGAGCCGGAGTCGGAGAACCTCGCGGCGCTGATCGTGGCCCAGGTCGCCCTCAACTACGGGCTGTTCTGCCGCCAGATCACTCTGCGTGGCCCGTTAGACGTAGCGGACAGGGCGTTCCTGCGCCGCATGGCGGCCAATACGGCGCGTGAGATCTACGTTAACAAGCTGCTGAAGCCCAACCCGCTCCTGCGGCCGGAGGCGATGGCCGGCCTGCCCGCAGACAAGCGCCAAGACTATCTGCTGGCCGACCTCCTCTTCCCCGACGGGTCCGACAGAGGGAAGCGTTCCGACAGCGGGAAGCGTTCCGACAGCGCCGGGCGCGCCGGCATCACCTGGCACGCGTCGCGCGACCGGATCGCGGTTCTCTCCAGCGGCGGCAAGGAGAGTCTGCTCAGCATCGGGCTACTCGAGGAGATGGGGTGCGATCCGCACGCGATCTTCATCAACGAGTCGGGACGGCACTGGTACACCGCCCTCAACGGCTATCGTGACCAGAAAAAACGCAAGCCCCGGCGCACCGCCCGGGTGTGGACCTCATCCGACCGCGTGTTCGCCTGGATGCTCCGGCAGCTGCCGATCGTGCGACCCGACTTCGATCGAGTTCGCTCGGACGAGTACGCGATCCGGCTGTGGACGGTGGCCGTGTTTCTGTTTGGCGCGCTGCCCGTACTGAGGAAGCGCGGAATCGGACGGCTGGTGATCGGCGATGAATTCGACACCACCCGCCGGCGGCGATACCGGGGCGTTCCGCACTATGACGGGCTGTACGACCAGAGCCGCTGGTTCGACGAGGCCCTGACCGGCTTCTTCGGCGACAAGGGGTGGGGCATCAGCCAGTTCTCCATTCTCCGGCCCCTCTCCGAACTCCTGATCCAGCAGGTGCTCGGCGAGCGCTACCCGCATCTGCACGCGCACCAGATGTCGTGCCACGCGACGCACCTGCGAGGAGAGCGCGCGTACCCGTGTGGGCGTTGCGAAAAATGCCGCCGGATCGTGGCCATGCACGTGGCAGTGGGGATCGATCCCACCCGAATGGGCTACACCGACGAGCAGGTGGATTGTTGCCTGCAGGCGGTCGCGGGAGAGGGGGTTCACCAGGGTGGTGCCGAGCTCGGACATCTGATGTGGCTGCTGCGTCGTTCCGGCCGTCTGGCGGAGCAGTCGGAGTTGGGCCGAAGGGCGATCCGGCCGCGCCCCGAGGCGCTCCAGCTGCGGTTCGACGACAATGCGTCGCCGATCCACGCTGTTCCCGCCGACCTGCGCCGACCACTGTATTCCATCCTGCTCGAGCACGCGGACGGTGCGGTCCGGCGGGAGGCGGGAGAGTGGGTCGCCTTCGAGCTGTTGAACGACCCGGGCCTGGACCGTCCTTACCGGTTCGAGAAGGCGGAGACGATGCCCGACAAGGAGGCGGAGACGATGCCCGACAAGGAGGCGGAGACGGTGCCCGATAACGAGGCTGGGGGCGGACCACGAGCCACATCCAAGCACGACTTCCTGCTCGGCGAGCTCACCTGGCCCACCGCCGAGGAGCGGCTGCGCGAGGTCGACATCGCGTTGCTTCCCGTCGGCGCGATCGAGCAGCACGGCCCGCACCTGCCGCTCGACACCGACGCGTGGGACGCCGAGTACCTGTGCGCAGCCGTCGCGCAGCGGTGCGACGAGCCCCGGCCGCTCGTCCTTCCCCTCATCCCGTACGGCGTATCCTACCACCACCTGGACTACGCCGGGACGCTCAGCGTCGGGCCGGAAACACTGGCTCAATTCGTGTACGAGATCGGGATGAGCGCCGCGCGCCACGGAATCAGGAAGCTGGTGATCGTGAACGGTCACGGTGGCAACAAGCCGGCGCTCCAGTTCGCCGCCCAGATGATCAACCGCGATGCGCACATCTTCACCTGTGTCGACTCGGGCGAGACGAGCGATGCCGATGTCGCCAGCATCGCCGAAACTCCGGGCGATGTCCATGCCGGCGAGATCGAGACCAGCACCACCCTCGCCCGACGCCCGGAGCTGGTCGATCTGAAAAGCGCCAGTCCGTTCGTTCCCCGCTTCTCGACCCGGTATCTGGACTTCGGCTCGAGGTACAGCGTGGAGTGGTATGCGAGAACCGAGAAGATCTCACCGAGCGGCGTGCTCGGGGATCCGACCCGTGCCTCGGCCCACAAGGGCGAGGAGTTGTGGGAAGTGATGATCCGCCACCTGACCAGCTTCGTGCAGACTCTCCAGACCACTCCTCTCACCGGGATCCACGCGCCCAGCTCGAGCGACCCGCGGTGAGAATCGTGTCCGTCGCTGTGTGGCCGGTATCGTTCGAGCTCACGGTTCCATACGAGATCGCCCACGAGCGGATCGAGCGGGCGGTCAACGTGTTCGTGCGCATCGAGACCGACGCCGGCCTCGTCGGCTACGGCTGCGCAGCGCCCGATCCGGCCGTGACCGGCGAGACGGCGGACGGCGTGCTCGACAAGCTCCGCAGCGACGCGGAACCGGCGCTGCACGGGGCCGACCCGCAGCGCATCGCGCTCCTCCTCGACACGCTGCGCAAGGTGCTGGCGGCATCGCCGTCGGCGCTGGCGGCCATCGACATGGCGCTGCACGACCTGCTCGGAAAGGCGGCCGGCCTGCCCCTGTGGAAGCTGCTCGGCGGCTACCGCGACAGGATCGCGACCAGCATCACAATCGGCATCCTTCCCCCCCACGAGACGGTCGATGCCGCCCGCCGCGGCGTCGCGGCGGGGTTCCGGAGCCTGAAGCTGAAGGGGGGGAGAGAGGTCGAGGGGGACATCGAGCGCGTGCGGCGGGTGCGCGAAGCGGTCGGCGCCGGGATCGAGCTCCGCTTCGACGCCAACCAGGGTTATTCGGTGGAGGAGACGCTCCGTTTCGTGGACGGAACGCGCGAACAGGGGATCGAGATTCTCGAGCAGCCGACGCCGCGCGGCGAGCCGGACCTGCTCGGCCGGGTGACCAACACGGTGCCGGTGCCGGTAATGGCGGATGAGAGTCTGATCACGCTCCGCGACGCGTTCAAGCTGGCGCGCGACGGCCTCGCCGACATGGTGAACGTGAAGCTGATGAAGGTGGGCGGGATCGCCGAGGCGCTGGCGGTGAATTCGGTCGCTCGGGCGGCGGGGCTCGAGGTGATGGTGGGCTGCATGGACGAGGCCGCGCTGGCGATCTCCGCCGGTCTCCACTACGCCCTCGCGCGACCCAACGTGGTGTACGCCGACCTCGACGGCCATCTGGATCTGCGCGATGATCCCAGCGTCGGCGCGCTGATCCTGTCCGACGGGTACCTGTACCCGACTCCGGCTCCGGGGCTGGGATTCGCCGGCGATCTCGGCTGAGCTGACGTTCCGGGCGCCTCACGCGGGATCCGCGCGAATCCCAGCTGTGTCGGTCAGCTCCCGGCTTCGAGCCAGGCTAGATCGGCGATGTCCTGTGGGCGACCGGAGGCGCGCTTGTTCACCGCGAGAAGCAGGCGCGAGATCACGGGTACGCGGAGCCCCTCGATTTCGGTCTCCACGCGTTCGGCCCACGCCGTCTCGAAGTCGACGCCGTCGATCGAGGTGAGCAGGTCGATTCGCTGCGGTGCGACGCCGATCTGGAACACCAGGTCATCCGATGCCAGGTCGTCGACGCGCAGCGCGTCGAGCGGGGCGCCGAAGCGCTCCAGGGCGCGCCACACGCGGCCCCGGTTCTCCACCGACGTGCCGATCCAGATATCGAGGTCCCCGGTCGCGCGTGGCCGGCCATGTACCGCGAGGGCGTATGCCCCAACGATCAGGTATTCAGCGTCCTCCGCGGACAACGCGGACAACATGTCGAGGAAGTCGGGGTTCAACAGACGCTCCTCCCTTGAAAGCCCAGGCATCGAGCGTCAACCGCCACATCATGTTCAGACGCTCGACCGCGCTCGTGCCCGACCAATCGGCCTCGGTATCCCGTCTCAATGGTCGCACATGTATCGACACGTTTCTCGGTTCCATGACCCGAATATAGGGGGCGCATCGCGCTCCTGCCCCCGGAGCGCGCGGGCTCTCGAAGTGGCGACGCGCGTCGCCGTGCGTGGCGGATCGTCGCCGGGATCGTATCTTTCTCGCCATCGATACGCACGACATCCAACGGCCCCAGGGGTCGGACGAAGCAGCGGCTGAGCCGGCCGGAACACGCCCCCCGGGCTTTTCCGCCCTCGGCCTGGCGCCGAATCTGATCGCTGCCCTCGAGCGGGTAGGGTACTCCGAGCCCACCGAGATCCAGCGCCTCGCCATCCCGCCCGCCCTGGCGGGGCGGGACGTGCTCGGAACGGCGCACACCGGCACCGGGAAGACGGCCGCCTTCACCCTCCCGATGGTGCAGCGACTGGCCGACTCCGAGGAGCACGACCACCCGCGCGGTCTGGTCATCACACCGACCCGCGAGCTGGCGCAACAGGTCGCGGGCGCGGTCCGCCGCTACGGCGCCACCTCCTCGGTCGAGGCCGTGATCGTGCACGGCGGCACATCCATCCGAACCGAGGTCAAGGAGCTGCGGTTCGGCTGCGACGTGCTGGTGGCGACACCGGGCCGGCTGCTCGACCATCAGCGGCGCGGCGCCGTCGATCTCGGGCAGGTCGAGGTCCTCGTCCTGGACGAGGCGGACCGTATGCTCGACATGGGCTTCATCGATGACGTGAAGGAGATCGTGGCCGAGACGCCACCCTCCCGTCAGACACTCCTCTTTTCGGCCACGATGCCGAACGGCGTCCTGTGGCTCGCGCACGAGATGATGCGCGATCCGGTGCGCGTGAGTGTCGGAATCGAGGCGGCGGCCGAAGGAATCCGTCAGGTGGTGAAGCCGGTCGAGTGGGCGAAGAAGCACGAGCTCCTCCTCCATCTGCTCGAGGAGCGGACCTCGGGCCAGGTGCTCGTGTTCACCCGTACCCGGGATACCGCGATCTACCTGACCGACTTCCTCGCCGCCCGCGGGCTGTCGGTCGACGACCTGCACGGCGGCAAGGCGCAGAAGGACCGCGACCGGAGCCTTCGTCGCTTTCGGGAAGGCGGGACGCGGATCCTGGTGGCCACCAACGTGGCGGCGCGCGGACTGGACATCACTGGGATCCGGCACGTGATCAACTTCGATGTGCCGGACGACCCCCGGGACTACGTGCACCGCGTGGGGCGCACCGCCCGGGGCGACCAGACGGGAGAGGCAGTGACGCTCGTCTCTCCCAACGACTGGATGCTGCTGCGCCAGATCGAGGCGCTCACCGGCGAGACGCTCGAGCGTCGGGAGATCCCTGGTTTCGAGCCGGCGATATCGCTTCCCGACCCCGGCGAGCGCTCGGACGAGGGGCGGCCGCCGAGCGACGACGCGAGCCGCTCGTCGCTGCGACGGGGAATTCGCAAGCGGCGGTAGCTGTCGAGCGGCGTGTTCTTGTACACACGCCCGCTGCGTCGAGAGCCGAGCTGACCTCCGGAGACTATATTGAAAGGGTGGGTGTGGGTGCCCGTCGACAAGGCTCCCGTTTGTGTCGTCAGGTCACCCAGCACCCGCGCCGGGCGCAAGGGGATCCAATGCGACATGGGCTCTCCACAACGCTAATACTGAGCGCAGCTCTTGGCTGTGGCGGCGGACTGTCAGATCCGGACCGGGAACCGAGCGACACGAGCGGCCCGTCTGTCCCTGCCCCGTCGCCCGCACCGACGCGATCGGTCGGGATCCGTGACTTCGCCTTCTCGCCTTCGGCGACCACGGTCGAGATCGGGACCAGGGTCACGTGGACGAACAGCGGGCCGTCCACGCACACAACGACTTCTGACCAGGGTATGTGGGACAGCGGTACCATCCCATCGGGCTCCGGACCATACGGCGGCGGAGCGGCAGCTCGAAGCTTCAGCCATACGTTCCACGATCCCGGAACGTTCAACTACCACTGCTCGATTCACCCCCACATGAAGGGCAGGATCGTCGTCACCGACTCCTGACTTCCCAGGCGGTGGCGACGCACGCCGTCACGGGCGCCTTCGGCTTCACTGGTCGCTACATCGCCCGGCGTCTTCTCGAGGCCGGCCACCGGGTCGTCACCCTCACCAACTCACCGGCGGTCGACGATCCGTTCGACGGTCGGGTGCCGGCGCGCCCGCTCCGCTTCGACGATCCTGCCCAACTGGCCGCCAGCCTTTACGGCGTGCGCGTCCTCCACAACAGCTACTGGGTGCGATTCAACTACCGGACGTTCCGCTTCACGGAGGCGGTCGAAAACACCGGCGTCCTGCTCGCGGCCGCCCGCCAGGCGGGGGTCGAGCGCATCGTGCACATCAGCATCACCAATCCGTCGCTCGACTCGGAGCTCGAGTATTTCCGCCACAAGGCACGGGTCGAGGCGATGATCGAACAGTCCGGTCTGGGATACTCCATCCTCCGTCCGGCCGTCCTGTTCGGGCGGGACGGGATCCTGATCAACAACATCGCGTGGGCGCTCCGCCAACTGCCGCTGTTC
Source organism: uncultured Gemmatimonadota bacterium (assembly GCA_964550085.1). Taxonomy (GTDB): domain Bacteria; phylum Gemmatimonadota; class Gemmatimonadetes; order Palauibacterales; family Palauibacteraceae; genus JBFILW01. Next base: position 777 of record CAZJXR010000062.1, on the reverse strand, counting down.
GGGGTGTTCGGCGACGGGCAGTATCGGCTGCAGCCGATTCACGTCGACGACCTGGCCAGGCTCGCGGTTGAACACGCCGCTCGCGCGGAGCCGGCGGTTGTCGACGCGATCGGCCCGGAGACCTTCACCTATCGCGGATTGGTCCGTGCGGTCGGCGAGGCGATCGGAAGGCGTCGGCCGATCGTTTCCGTGCCGCCCGCTGTCGGCTGGGCCATGGCAAAGCTCATCGGCGGGCTGGTGGGTGATGTGATCATCACCCGGGATGAGATCCGCGGTCTGATGGAGGAGCGCCTGTACGTAGAATCCGAGCCGGTCGGCTCAACGTCGCTGCGTCGGTGGGCGGCGGCAAACCGGGAAGTTCTCGGCGCCCACTACGCGAGTGAGCTTGCCCGACGCCGCCGTTCGGGCTAGGCGTCCCGTCGGCTGCCGCCACGCGCGGCATCATCCGCCGACCCCAAGCTCCGCGCTGTTCCACGGCCAGGGTCCGAACCAGGTCGATGCAGGTGGCCCGGAGCGCTGGGACAATCTGGCTCCGCTACTCCGGGCTTTTCCTTGCTTTTCCGGGCGCTCCGCCGCCCGGCAGGTAGGGGCCGAGCAGGGTCCGGAGCGATCGCTCGGCCATCCCGCGCGCGGTCCCCTGCCTGCGGATCGCCCACAGGATGCGGCCGCCGTTCAACATGAGCTGGACAGCCGACGCCAGCCGAGCCGGGTCGGCGTGCGCGGACAGCTCGCCGGCCGCCACGCCCTCCGCGATCCAGCTCTCGAGCGCGGCCTGCT
>CAZJXR010000061.1:0-20496 GCA_964550085.1 uncultured Gemmatimonadota bacterium | reverse complement strand
GGAAGCGGCGCCAGATCGAGCTGTTGGGCGAGTCGGTCGAGGCGCGTTATCGGGAGCGGCAGGGCGAGCCGGCGGCGATACCCGAGGAAGGCTACCGCGGCGAGTACGTGCGCGAGCTGGTGGAGCAGATCGTGGCCCAGGCCGAGGCGTCCACGTTGGCCGGCATGTCGTCGTCGGATCGCGTCCGGCACTTCGGCGCCGAAGCGAGCCGGCTCCTGCTCGACGAGCAGCGCCGGGACCTGGAAGCGTTCGGCGTGCGCATGGACCGCTTCCGCCGCGAAAGCGAGCTGTTCAGCGAAGGGCGGGTGGCGGAAATCCAGTCGCGGCTCGCGCAGGAAGGGCTCACGTACTCGAAGGACGGAGCCGAATGGCTGCGTACCTCCCGGTACGGAGACGAGAAGGATCGTGTGCTGGTCAAGAGCGATGGCTCGTACACCTATCTGCTTCCGGACATCGCCTACCATGTGGACAAGTTCGAGCGCGGATTCGACCGCGCCATTGATGTATGGGGCGCCGATCACCACGGGTACATCGGGCGCGTGCATGCCGCACTCGACGCGATGGGAATCGGGCGTCAGTTCCTCGAAGTGCTGACGATGCAACTGGTGACCGTGCTGCGGGGTGGGGAAGAGGTGCGAATGAGCAAGCGCGCCGGGGACTTCGTGACCCTTCGAGAGCTGTTCGACGAGACGGGCGTCGATGTGGCTCGCTACTTTTTCCTCATGCGGCGTGCCGAGGTGCCGATGACCTTCGATCTCGACCTGGCGTTGGATACGTCCGAAAGCAACCCCGTATACAAGGTCCAGTACGCGCATGCCCGAATGTGCAGCGTGTTCGCGCGGGCTGGTATCGACCCCGAGACGGTGACCCCCGTCCCGGAACAGCTGGAGGCGCTGGCCACGCCATCCGAGCTGGCCGTTGCCGCATCGCTGCTCCGCTTCGGCGATGTGGTCGATGGGGCGGCGCGAGCCGGCGCCCCGTACCAGGTGTGCGGGTACCTGGAGGAAGCGGCGGGCGCCGTCAACGCTTGGTACCACGAGGGTAACGTGGACTCGGAAGCGCGCGTTCTGACCTCCGGGCCGGCCCGCGGGGCGCGGCTCGGCCTGGCCCGCGCCGTGCAGGTCACCCTGCGCAACGGGCTGCGACTGCTCGGCCTCGGGGCGCCCGAGCGACTGGAGTCTCCCGAGCGTGTGGAAAAGGAGGGCAGTGAGTGAGCGCAATCCTCGTGGTAGGCAGCGTGGCGCTCGACAGCATCGAGACGCCGTTCGGGCGAGTCGAGGAAGCGTTGGGTGGCTCCGCCACCTTCTTCGCGGCCGCCGCATCTCTGTTGGCGGATGTCCAGCTCGTCGGAGTGATCGGGGACGACTACCCGGTCGAGCGGCTCGACTTCCTCCGCAAGCGTGGAGTCGATCTCTCGGGTCTCGAGGTAGCGAACGGCGCGAGTTTCCGCTGGGCGGGCGTTTACGACTACGACCTCAACTCCCGGCGCACGCTGAGCACCGAGCTCGGGGTGTTCGCCGAGTTCCGTCCCACCGTGCCGCCCGCCTTTCGCGCCGCCGAGTGGGTGTTTCTGGGCAACATCGATCCGGCGCTGCAGCACTCGGTGCTCGACCAGATCGATTCGCCGGGCTTCGTGGTGTGCGACACGATGGACTTCTGGATCCAGGGAGCGCGCGAGCCACTCCTCGCCCTTCTCGAGCGGATCGACATGCTGGTCGTAAACGACGCGGAGATTCGGGAACTGGCCGGCGAGTACAACCTGCTGACGGCGGCTCGCTGGATCCAGGCCCGCGGGCCGCGTCACGTGGCCGTCAAGAAGGGCGAGCACGGCGCGATGCTGTTCTCCGGGACCCGCGTGTTCTTCGCACCTGGCTACCCGCTCGAGGAAGTGTTCGATCCGACCGGTGCCGGGGATGCCTTCGCCGGCGGCCTGCTCGGCTACCTCGCGTACGTCAATCAGGTGAACGATGAAGAGCTGCGCCGGGCCATCGTGTTTGGATCCGCCCTCGGCTCGTTCGCCTGCGAATCGTTCGGGCCGGCGCGCCTGGAATCTCTCGAGGAATCGGAGGTGTTCGAGCGCGTCGCGATCTTCCGGGAGATGACCCAATTCGAAGAGCTGGCTGTGGAGGAGGCGTGAACGACGCGCCCCTCACTTACAAGCAGACCGGCGTCGATATCGAGTCGGCCGACCAGGTCAAGGGCGTGTTGAAGGAGCTGGTCGAGTCGACCCGAACGCGGGCCGTGCGGGGCGGGTTCGGCTCGTTCGGCGGCCGCTTTTCGGCCGGTGGATCGAACGACCTGGTGGCGAGCGCCGACGGTGTGGGCACGAAGCTGATGATTGCGTTTCGGGCCGACCGCCACGACACGGTGGGCGAAGACCTGGTCAATCACTGCGTCGACGACATCCTGGCCGAAGGCGCGGCCCCGCTCGTGTTCATGGACTACTTCGCCACCGGACGTCTGTCCCCGCGGGTGGCAGTGGAGGTCGTGGAGGGGGTGGCCCGGGGGTGCCGCGCCAACGAGTGCGCCCTGCTGGGGGGCGAGACGGCGGAGATGCCGGGGTTCTACCGGGACGGGGAGTACGATCTCGCCGGCTTCATCATCGGTCGTCAGCAGTGGCCCGAGGTCGCGCGGCGCGACATTCGGCAGGGCGACCTGCTCGTCGGGCTGCCGTCGTCCGGGTTCCACACCAACGGCTACAGCTTCATCCGCGCGGTGGTGTTCGACCGCCTTGGCCTCGACATGGAGAGCGAGTGGCCGGGGTCGGGCGAATCTGTGGCCGCCGTCCTCCTTCGGGTGCACCGTTCGTACCTGACCCGGCTCCGCGGGCCGGCGGAGGCTGGTATCGTCCGTGCGGCGGCCCACGTGACCGGGGGCGGGATTCCCGGCAACCTGTCGCGAATCCTGCCCGTCGATCTCGACGCGATCGTCGACACGAGGAGCTGGGAAGTGCCCAACGAATTCCGCACTCTGGCCGAGGCCAGCCGAGCGCCGCCGACCGAGATGTACCGCACACTGAACATGGGGATCGGGATGGTCCTGGTCGTTCGAGCCGTTGACGCCGGCGCCCTGTGCGCGTCGTTGGCGGGTGGCGGTGGTGGCGTCGTGTGCGGGGAGATCGTGTCGGGCGAGGGACGCGTGCGACTGGAAGGCCTGGCATGAATCGGATGCCGATCGACACCGGGGCAGAAGAGTGCTCCGCGCGCCCGGCGTTGGAGGACAGCGCCTACATGCGGCGCGCCTGTGGGCTGGCCGCCTCGGGCTGGGGGCGGGTATCACCGAATCCCCTGGTGGGCGCGGTGATCACGGATGAGCGGGGAATCGCGGGTGAGGGGCATCACCCGGAATTCGGCCGCGAGCACGCGGAACGGGTGGCCCTGCGACAGGCGCGCGAGCGCGCACGCGGCGCGACGCTGTACGTCACGCTCGAACCGTGCGCCCATCACGGGAAGACCGAGCCGTGTGTCGAAGCGATCCTCGACGCCGGTCTCGGCCGCGTCGTGATCGGCTGCGAGGATCCGAACCCGGTCGCGGGGGGTGGAGCGAGGCTGCTCCGCTCGGCCGGCGTCGCGGTGCAAACCGGAGTAGAAGCGCTCGCGGCGGCTCGTACCAACGCGCACTTTCTCCACTATCACCGGACAGGGCGTCCGTTCGTGACCCTCAAGCTGGCGCTGAGCCTCGACGCCCGGATCGCGGCCCGGGCGGGAGTCCGAACGCGGATCAGCGGAGCGGAGGCGAGCGCCTGGACGCATCGGTTGCGCGCCGGCCACGATGCGATACTGGTCGGCCGCGTCACGGCGGAGGTGGATGATCCGCTCCTCACCGCCCGCGGTCCGCTCCCGCGTGTCCCGCCCCTCCGCATCGTGCTCGATCCAGGGCTGCGGCTCGAGACGGGCAGTCGGCTGGTCGAGTCGGTGCGCGAGGCCCCCGTGTGGGTCGCGACGGCGCCGGGGGCCGACCCGCGGCGTCGCGCCCGCCTGGAGCGGTGCGGGGTGCGGGTGGTCCCGCTGCCGGCGTCCCGCCGCCACCGCCTCGCGCTCGACACCCTGCTCTCCACTCTGGCCGAGTCGGGAGTAACGTCGCTGCTCGTCGAGGGCGGGGGGACGGTCGCGGTCTCCTTCCTCAAGCAGGATCTGGTGCAGCGCCTGCACCTGATTCGCGCCCCGCGGGTGCTCGGTCCGGCGGGGGTACCGGCTTTCCCCGGCCGCCGCGACTGGCCGGGTCCGCAGTGGCAGGCGACCGAGCGCATGGAGCTCGGACCGGATGTCCTGGATACCTTCGAACCACCCGGCCTCGCGAGCGCGCTGGCCGGGATCGGTTGATGTTCACCGGATTGGTGGAGGAGGTCGGGGAAGTGGTGAGCGTGCGCCCGGTCGAAGAGGGAGTGGAGTTCGAGGTGGATGTACCCGACCGGGAGGGCCTGTTGGCGCCCGGAGACAGCGTCGCCGTCGACGGCGTGTGCCAGACCGTGATTGCGGTTGAAGGCCGACGGTTCCGGTTCTCGTCCGTGCGGACGACCCTGGAGCGAACGACGCTGTCGCAGTTCGGGGCGGGCCGTCGGGTTAACCTCGAGCGGTCCCTGCGCGCCGGAGACAGGCTCGGGGGCCACCTCGTTCAGGGGCACGTCGACGGCGTCGGCGAGGTGCTGGGAGTGGAGCGCCGCGGCGAGGGGGCGCTGGTGCGGATCCGGCTCCCGTCGGACGTCGCGCGCTGCACCGTTCCACGCGGCTCCGTGGCCATCGACGGGGTGAGCCTGACGGTGAGCGAGCTGGAGGGGGAGGTCGCGGAAATCGCAATAATTCCATATACATGGTGTCACACGGCGCTCGATCGCCTCAGCGTCGGAGCCTCGGTAAACGTCGAAGCTGACCTGGTCGGCAAGTACGTGGACAAGCTGCTGCGCCCGTACGCTCCGGACTCGGCGTAGCGGCGCGACCACCCAGTCGGAGAGTTGGACGTGGGACCCTTTGATGAGCTGGTAACCCGAGCGATCGCGGCGATCCGTGCGGGCGGGATGGTCATCGTGGCCGATGACGAGGATCGCGAGAATGAGGGAGATCTGGTGTGCGCGGCCGAGAAGATCACCCCCGCAGGGATCAACTTCATGGCCACCCACGGTCGCGGCCTCATCTGCCTGACGCTGTCGCCCGAGATCGCGGACCGGCTCGACCTGCCCCTGATGTCGAATGGCCAGTCCATGGACTCCAACGAGACGGCGTTCACGGTCACCATCGACGCCTGCTCCGAGTTCGGCGTCTCGACCGGAATCAGCGCCCACGACCGCTCGCGGACGGTGCAGGTGGCCATCGATCCGGGCTGCCGGCCCGAGCATCTGCAGCGGCCGGGTCACGTCTTTCCGCTGCGTGCGAAGCCCGGGGGCGTGTTGCAGAGAGTCGGACAAACCGAAGCTTCGGTCGATCTTGCCCGGCTGGCCGGCCTCCAGCCCGCCGGCGTGATCTGCGAAATCCTCAACCCCGACGGCACCATGGCTCGACGGCCCGACCTTGAGCAGTTTGGCCGTCAGCATGGTCTGCCGTTCGTCACCGTGGCGCAGATCGTGGCCTACCGGCTCAAGCACGAACGCCTCGTTCACCGGGTGGCCGAAGCCAACCTCCCGACCCCATTTGGCGACTTTCGCGTCATCGGCTACCGCAACGATGTCAACAGTCGGGAACATGTCGCGCTGGTGCGGGGCGACGTCACGAATCGGAAGGACGTGCTGGTGCGCGTGCACTCGAAGTGCCTGACCGGCGATGTGTTCGCCTCCACACGCTGCGACTGTGGCGGTCAACTCCACGCCGCCATGCGCATGGTGGTGGAGGATGGGGCCGGCGTGATTGTCTATCTCGATCAGGAAGGCCGCGGCATCGGGCTGCTCAACAAGCTGCGAGCCTACGAGTTGCAGGACCGCGGCCGCGACACTGTCGAGGCCAACCAGCTTCTCGGATTCCCGCCGGACCTGCGAAACTACGGCATCGGAGCGCAGATCCTTCTCGACCTCGGCCTCACCTCGATCCGGATCATGACCAACAACCCGAAGAAGCTCGCCGGACTTGAGGGATTCGGACTCGAGATCACCGACCGGGTGCCGCTGGAAGTCGAAGCGACCGGTGACAACCGTTCCTACCTCGACAGCAAGCGGGAGAAGCTGGGTCATTTACTGCGTTCTTCATGAGGACGCAGGCGGGCACTCCGCGCGGTGAGGGACGGCGGGTGTGCCTCGTGGTGAGCCGCTTCAACCAGCTGGTGACCGAAAGGCTGGCGGACGGGGCGAAGGAAGCGCTTCTCGCTGCGGGGGTAAGTGTCGAGGATGTGGATGTGGTGTGGGTACCTGGAGCCTTCGAGCTTCCACAGGGCGTGCGCATGATCGCCACGCGGGGCTACGATGCCATCGTGGCCATTGGCTGTGTCATTCGGGGCGAGACGCCGCATTTCAACTATATCTGTGAGGCAGCTACGCATGGGTTGATTCGCATCGCCGCCGACAGCGGTGTGCCGATCGGATTCGGCGTGCTGACCACGGACACGATGGAGCAGGCGATGCAACGGGCCGGTGGTGCGGCCGGGAACAAGGGAGCGGACGCGGCGATGGCGGCGCTCGAGATGTCCGACCTGCACCGGCAGCTGCGGTGACGAAGCGATGGCTCCGGCCGGCGAGCGCACACGTGCCCGAGAGTGGATGCTGCACATGCTGTACGGGTGGGAGATCGGCGGAGCGACGGAATCGCTTACTCAATACGTCGAGCGTACCTGCCGTGAACGAGTGGTTGCCACTCGCTGCCGTCGCCACCTCAAGGCACTCGCCCGCACGCTCGAAGAGCGACGTCCGCAGATCGACCGCGTGTTGCAGGAGGCGATGTCCAACTGGCGCCTGGACCGACTTGCCGCGATCGACCGGAACATACTCCGTATCGGCGTAACCGAACTCGTGTACTTCGACGTCGTGCCGGCCAAGGTCGCGATCCACGAGGCGATTCTCCTCGCCGAAAAGTACGGAAGCGAGGACAGCCCCCGGTTTGTGAATGGGGTCCTCGACGCGATCTACCGGAACCAGCTCGTCGCCAACTGAGGCGGCCACACGGAGCGGGCACCGCCTGCGCATCCTGGTCGTCAACTGGCAAGACCGCCTCAACCCGCATGCCGGCGGTGCCGAGGTGCACCTTCACGAGATCTTCGGCCGGCTGGCACGTCGCGGCCACCGCGTACAGCTCCTGACGTCGGCTTGGAATGGCGCCCCCGGGAGCGATAACGTCGATGGGATGCAGGTGCGGCGAATCGGAGGGCGCTACACGTTCCCGCTCCACGCCCGCCGTGCGTTCGGACAGCTGTGTGCCGAGCATCCGTTCGACGCGGTCGTCGAGGATATCAACAAGCTTCCCCTGTTCACGCCGCGCTGGACCCGTCTTCCCGTCGTTGGACTCGTACCCCACCTTTTTGGTACGACCGCGTTCCTGCAGGAATCGTGGCCAGTGGCCGCTATCGTGTGGGGAGCCGAGAAGCTGATGCTGCCGACGTACCGGGACGTGCCGTTTCAGGTCATCTCGCGCAGCACGGCGGACGACCTGGCGGCGCGCGGTTTTCGTCGCGATCGGATCGAAGTCATCTATCCCGGCCTGGATCACGAACGATTCAATCGCCGCGATGATATCCTTCGGTTCGAGGCCCCGACCTTGGTGTACGTCGGTCGACTCAAGCGTTACAAGGGTCTCGACGTCGCCATGCGCGGCTTCGCTCGGCTCCGCGAGTGGCACCCCGAGGCGCGGCTGGTCATTGCCGGGCGGGGGGACGACGGGCCGCGGCTCGGACGACTGGCGCAACGGCTGGGGGTCGCGACCTCGATCACGTTCGAAGGCTTCGTGTCGGAGGATCGGAAGGTGGAGCTGCTGCGCCGGGCGTGGGCGAACCTGTACCCGTCGCCGAAAGAGGGATGGGGCATTACGAACGTCGAAGCGGCAGCGTGCGGTACCCCGAGCGTGGCAAGCGATTCGCCGGGGCTTCGCGAAACTGTGGTCGATCGGCAGACGGGATTCCTCGTCCCGCACGACGATTCCGAGGCGTGGGCAGAGGCGATGAAACGGCTCATAGACGACCCGGGACTTCGCGACCGGCTGGCGGCCGGAGCCCAGACCCACGCAGCGCGCTTCTCGTGGGATCAGGCCGCCATTCAAACGGAGCGTTCGATCGCGGCGGCCGTGACGGCGCACGCCACTGGGCGGGCTCCCCGGGTATGAGAACGCCGTCACCCGAAGCGCCGGAACGACGGTGGCGGAAGCTGGCGTCATCGAGAAGGGCGACAAGCGGATGGATGAACCGATAGGAGGGGCAGCATGAAGATGATCATCTCGGCCAGGCATACGCAGATCTCGGAGACGACGCGGCGGGCGATCGAGGAGCAGTTCGCTCGCCTGCAGCGCTTTGATCCACGCATCAAGCGGGCGGAAGTAGTGCTTCTCGAGGAGAAGAATCGCTGCGAGGTCGAGGCGCGTCTCAGCATCGCGCGGGCCGGGATCATCCACGGCCACGCCGAGGCGGCGGACTTCCGGTCGGCCGTCGACAGCGTGGTCGCCAAGCTCTCCCGGCAGCTCAAGCGGCAGCGGTCGCGGGCCCGCGATCACAAGGCCCAGGCCCGGCCACCCGAATCCCCGGAAGCGGCGGACGAGGCGGTCTCGTGAGGACACTCCGGGTGGGCGAGCTGTTCGACCGAAAGCGGGAGATCCTGAATCTGGAGTTGATCGCCGGCGAGGCCGGACTGGAACGGGAGATCACCGGCCCGGACGTGTCGAGCCCGGGCCTCGTGGTCACGGGATTCACCGAACGCTTCGCGGCGGGCCGGCTGCAGGTCCTCGGGGAGACTGAGATCGCGTACATGGGGTCGCTTACTCCCGCCGATCTGAAGCGGGCCGCGGAACGCTTCCTGGGGCTCGACATCCCGTGTGTGTTCGTCACCAAGGGCCTCGATGCACCACGCCCGCTCGCCGAGGCGGCGGAACGCGCCGGGGTGCCGCTGATTCGCACCGCCCTGAAAACAGGTGAGTTTTACCGCAGGATCAAGCCCTACCTGGAACAGGAGTTTGCCCCGACGACCGATGTGCACGGGTCGCTGGCCGACGTGTACGGCGTCGGCCTCCTGTTCGTGGGTGAAAGCGGCATCGGGAAGAGCGAAACCGTCCTCGACCTGGTCGAACGAGGTCACCGTCTGGTGGCCGACGACGTGGTCCGGGTGACCCGACAGGGTAACGACGTGCTGATCGGTCGCGGGCACGAGCTGCAGATGCACCACATGGAGATCCGCGGGATCGGCATCATTGATGTGAAAGCCCTGTTCGGGATTCGCGCCATTCGGCAACAGAAGCGAATCGAAGTACAGGTCCACCTCGAGCGCTGGAGCGATCAGGTGACGTACGATCGGACCGGGCTCGACAAGGAGGCGACCACCATCCTGGACGTGTCGATACCCCGCGTGCTTATCCCGCTCAACCCCGGGAAGAACATCACTGTCATCTCGGAGGTCATCGCGATGAATCATCTGCTCAAGTACACGGGCGTCGACTCTGCCTTCCAGTTCAGCGAGGGGTTGCGACACGCCATGCGCCCGGTGCGGGAATACCTCGAGCAGGACTATGAGTGAAGTCACCGGCATCGTCGTCGCCCACGGGCAGCTGGCCGCGGCGCTGGTCGATGCCGTCGAGCGTATCTCCGGTGTCACGGGTGCCCTGCGCGCCGTCAGCAACGCCGGTTGCTCGCCCGACGCGTTGCGAGATCGAATCGAGGCCGTCCTGCCCGGGCGCGGTGCGACCATCCTGTTCGTCGACCTGGCGAGTGGAAGCTGTGCGTTCGCCGTCCTCAGCATGGCGCGAACGAGTGGCGACGCGACAGTGATCACCGGCGTCAATCTGCCGATGTTGCTCGACTTCGTGTTTCACCGTCATCTGTCGGTGGAAGAGCTGGCCGAGCGCGTGCTGGCAAAGGGCCGGGAGGGAGCGACACTGCACGTTCCTCGCGATTCGATTCATGCCGATCGTCCTGTTCCGGATTGACGATCGGCTCCTCCACGGTCAGGTGGTGGTCGGCTGGGGCGGGCGTCTGGAGCTCGACTACTACGTCATCGTCGACGACCTGCTGGCCGACAGCGGGTGGGAGCAGGACCTGTACGCGAGCGGCCTGCCCGAGGGGACGCCCCTTTTCTTCGAGTCGGCGGCCGGGGCCGTTCAACGCTTCGCCGATCTGGACGGGCGGTCCGGACGTGGGGCGTTGCTGACCCGAGGCACGGCGGCCATGCGGGCCCTGGCGGAGGCCGGGGCACTCACCGGCCGCCGGGTGAACATTGGGGGCCTGCACGCCGATCAAGGACGCAGACGCGCTCTCGATTACGTGTACCTGTGCAGCGAGGAAGCCGACGACCTGCGGGCGATGGAGGCGGTCGCGGACAGCGTCACTGCCCGTGACCTTCCGACCTCCCGAGAGGTCCCTTTAGGTGAAGTGCTGAATGTATTTGGCTGACATCAACCTGTCGCTTTTCGATCTCCTGGCGCTGGTGGCGGCGGGCGCTCTGGTCGGAACGGACGCCATTTCCTGGCTCCAGGTCATGATCTCTCGACCGATCGTGGCCGGAACGATCGGCGGGGCGCTGACGGGCGATCCGGGGGCAGGCCTGCTGGCAGGCGCGTTCCTCGAGCTGTTGAGTCTCCGCCATCCTCCGTACGGCGCGGCCCGATACCCGGACACGGCGCCAGCCAGCCTGATCGCCGGGGCCGCATACGCCGCCGCTGGCGGTTCCGGTCTCGGATCGCTCTTACTTGTTCTGGTCAGCGGATGGGGGATAGGTTGGATCGGCACGCGCTCGGTACAGGTACTGCGAGCGATCAACACGCGCCTTGCCCGGGATCCGGAGTTCCTCGCCCGGGAGCCGGTCCGCATCGAGGTTCGACAGCGTCTCGGAATCGTACTGGACGCGTTGCGGGCGGCTCTCCTGACCGCTTCGTTCCTCGTTCCCGTCACGATCCTGGCGGTGTTGGCAAACCGAACTACGGCCGTTTGGGAGGCCGAATCGGTGGCAGTCGTGCTGCTGATCGTGTCGTTGGCCGGTGTGGTCGGCGCGGGGGCGCGAACGGTGGTCGGCGGACACCGCAGCTGGCCCCTGCTGCTGGCGGGCGCGGGCGGCGCGGTCGTTTTGGCGGCAGTGTTGTGAAGCCACGGCGCTCGGCAGGTCTGGATGCGTGGTTGCGCTGCTTCGCCGTCCAGAGTGCCTGGAACTATCGCACGCTGGTGGGAAGCGGCATCGCATACGCGATGCTACCGCTGCTGGCCCGGATCTACGCCGGCGATCCGGTCGGGTATCGGGAAGCCGTGCGACGCCATGCGCGTAACTTCAACTGCCATCCATACCTGTGCGGCATGGCAGTCACCGCCTTGGCCCGACTCGAGTTCGAGAATACGGATCACGAACGAATCGAACGGTTTCGCACTGCGCTCCGCGGTCCTCTGGGGACGGTCGGCGACCGGCTGGTGTGGGCGGCCTGGAGGCCGTTCTGCGCGCTGTTGGCGCTGGCGGCGTGGGGACTCGGTCTCGGGCCCTGGAAGACGGTCGTGCTGTTTCTGGTGCTGTACAATGTCGGTCACATCGGGTTGCGGACGTGGGCATTCCGGTCCGGGTGGCGGGCCGGAATCAACGTGGGCCTGGTGCTGACTGCGGCACCGCTCGACCGGTGGGCCCGCGCGCTGTCGCCGATGGTGGTGGTGCTGGCCGGGAGCGTGGTCGCCCTGGTCGGCCTGCGGCTGCCCGAAATCGGCGGGAGCGAATGGATTGCGGCTCCAGCGGCGGTCAGCTTCGGGTTGGCGGCGTACGGATCGCCGTCACGTGTCGGACGTGCGGCGGTCGCGCTGCTGCTGGCGACCCCGGTGGTCTGGTTTGCATTCCAGTTCTGAGTGGCTTCCGGAAGCGAGTATGATCGAAGTGCGACGCTCTGTCGAGATCACGAACAAGCTCGGGCTGCACGCGCGACCGGCAGCCGAGTTCGTGAAACTCGCATCCGGATTCGATGCTACCGTTTTCGTCGAGAAGGATGGCCTCGAGGTCAACGGGAAGAGTATCATGGGCGTGATGATGCTGGCCGCGGAGCTCGGGTCGACGATCACGATTCGGGCCGTCGGGGGAGACGCCACCGAGGCAGTCGACGCCTTGATCTCGCTCGTTGTCGATGGGTTCGGTGAACAGGAGGCCATGTACGCCGAGGGCGGCGGCGACGCGGACACGGAATGAGCCAACATCTGAAGGGAATCGGAGCCTCACCCGGACGAGCGATCGGACGCGCCCGCCTGCTCGAGTGGGACATTCCGCGGGTCGAGCACCGCACGATCGAACCGGCCGAGGTCGATCGCGAACTGGCGCGGTTCCGCGAAGCCCTTTCCGCGGCCGCGCAGCAGATCATCGCGCTTCGCGATGAGACCGAGACACGGATCGGGCCGATCGAAGCCCAGATCCTCGAGCTGCAGCTGCTCATGCTGCAGGATCCGGAGTTGATCGAAGGATCGGAGGCGTACATCCGCGACAACTACCTGTCGGCCGATCGAGCCTTCGACTGGCGGATGTTCGAGATTCGCTCGCAATTCCTCGACACCGCTCACGCAATGGTGGTGGATCGGCTGGCCGACCTGCGCGACGTCCGCTGCAGGGTGCTCTCCCGGCTGCTGGGCCGCAGCGGGAGCTGCGTCCCGGAGAGCGGGGACGACCGGCCACACCTGATCGTGTCGTACGAGCTCACCCCGAGCCTGATCGTGGGCCTCGACCCCAAGCGGGTGCTCGGGCTGGTGACGGGGGGCGGATCGCGAGGGTCGCATATCGCGATCCTGGCGCGCTCGCTGGGTCTGCCGTGCGTGGTCGGCCTCGGGCGGGCCGTGGAGGAGGTTCGCGACGGCGCCCTTGTAGCGTGCGACGGCCGCACCGGCACCCTGATCGTCGACCCGACGCCCGGCGAGGTCGAAGAGTTCGAGGCGATCTCGATCCGAATCAGCGCCCGCCGCGAGCGACTCGGCAAGCTACAGGGTCAGCCGACCGTGTCTCGCGATGGGAGGCGGGTCCGGTTGCTGGCCAACCTCGACCGGCCGGAGGACGCTCACGATGCGCTGGAAGCCGGTGCGGAGGGAGTCGGTCTGTTTCGGACCGAGTTCCTCGTCATCGCGCACCCCACCATCCCGACTGAAGAGGAACAGTACGCGGCCTATCGCGAGGTAGTGAAAGCTTTCCCCGACAGCGAGGTCGTCCTCCGCACCTTCGACGTGGGCGGAGACAAGTTTCCTCTCTTCCTCGAGATGCCCCAGGAAGAGAACCCGTACCTCGGGTGGCGGGCGATCCGGGTGTGCCTCGACCTGCCGGATCTGTTTCGCAACCAGCTCGGCGCCGCCCTGCGCGCTGCCCGACACGGCGACGTCCGAATCCTGCTGCCCTTCGTAGTCTCGGTGGAAGAGGTGGAGGCTACTCGAGCCCTGCTGGAGGAGGTCCGCGCCACGCACGGTATCGATCCGACGCAGGCGCGCATTCCGCTCGGCGTCATGGTCGAGACGCCGGCGGCCCTTGAGACGGCGGATCTTCTCGCGCCGCGGGTCGACTTCTTCAGTCTCGGAACCAACGACCTGACCCAGTACACGCTGGCGGCCGACCGCGGCAACCCTCGACTGGCGACGCTGTACGATCCACTGCATCCGGCGCTGGTCCGCATGTACCGACGCCTGATCGTGACTGCGGAGGAGTACGATACGCCGGTGAGCGTGTGCAGCGAAGTGGCCACCGATCCGGCCGGCCTGTGCGTCCTGCTCGGGCTCGGCTACGACACCTTCAGTCTTCCCCCTTACACGATCCCCGAGATCAAGGAGCTGGTCGGCAGCGTCTCGATCGCGGAGCTCGAGGACATCTGCGAACGTCTGGACGACCGCTCGCACCCGGCGGAAATCCGGGATCCGATTCTTCGCTATCTGAGCGAGACACTCTCGGACGCAGGTGTGGCCGGCTAGCGACTGGGGCCGATGCGGAGGGGCACGGTCGCGCGACGCGCGCGCGCGTATCGTCCGGGCCCGCATGACGATAGGGCGATATCGCTTGTCCGCGGTTCGGGTGGCCCGTACCTTGCCCGCGCTCCGCGCGAGCGTGGGCGCGACGGAACACGCGTCGCGGCCGATCATCGGACCGCGAAAAGGGTCCACGGCACAACGAGTGGGGAAGGGTGCATGTCATTGAATCGCCGCCATCTGTTCACATCCGAGTCGGTGACCGAAGGTCATCCGGACAAAATCGCCGACCAGATCTCCGACGCGGTACTCGACGCGATCCTGACCGAGGACGAACAGGCGCGAGTCGCGTGCGAGACGCTTGTCACGACCGGTCTCGTCTTCGTCGCCGGCGAGATCACGACCTCGGCGTACGTCTCGATCCCCGACATCGTGCGCGACACGGTCCGCTCGATCGGGTACGATGACGCGCGGGCCGGCTTCGACTACAAGACGTGCGCCGTAATCACCTCGATCGACCAGCAATCGGCCGACATCAGCATGGGGGTCGATGCGGGAGGGGCCGGCGACCAGGGCATGATGTTCGGCTATGCCACCGCCGAGTCGGAGAATTACATGCCGCTGCCGATCTCGCTCGCCCACCGGTTGACCCGTCGACTCAGCGAGGCCCGTCGCGATGGGAGCCTTCCGTGGTTGCGACCCGACGGCAAGTCACAGGTGACGGTGGAATACGATGGCAAGCGGCCGGTCGCCATCCGGGCGGTCGTGATCGCGGCACAGCACGACGAGTCGGTCGCCAGCGGTGCGGTGCAGGAGGGCATCATCGAGCAGGTGATCAAGCCGGTCCTTCCAGCGGACCTCCACGACCCGAACCGGATCGTATACCACGTGAATCCCACCGGCCGTTTTGTGATCGGTGGGCCGCAGGGTGACTGCGGCGTCACCGGCCGCAAGATCATCGTGGATACGTACGGCGGCGTGGGCAGTCACGGGGGAGGAGCGTTCAGCGGGAAGGACCCCTCCAAGGTCGACCGGTCGGCGAGCTACGCGGCCCGGTGGGTGGCGAAGAACCTGGTCGCGGCGGGATTGGCTTCACAAGTCGAGATCCAGATGGCGTACGCGATCGGCGTGCTCGAACCGGTCTCGGTGTCGGTCGATACGAAGGGAACAGGTGTCATCGAAGACGACGTCCTCATCGACGTCGTGCACGATGTGTTCGAGCTGCAGCCGAAGCGGATCACGCAGGCGCTCGGCCTGCGGCGGCCCATCTATCGCCGGACCGCGACGTACGGGCATTTCGGACGGGAGCCGGAGGAGGATGGCGGCTTCAGCTGGGAGCGGCTCGATCGCGTGGAGGAGCTCAAACAGGCAGCAGAGAGGCACGGAACACAGCTCTCGGGAGTGATCGACTGATGTCGGGCAAGACCTCGAATACGATCGTCGGCCACCACGTCGCCGACCTGGGCCTGGCCGCCCAGGGCAGACGACGCGTCGAATGGGCGGAACGCTCGATGCCCGTGTTGCGGCAGATTCGAGAGCGCTTCGAGGCGGAGAAACCGCTCGATGGGGTTCGCATCGCGGCCTGTCTGCACGTGACCACCGAAACGGCAAACCTGATGCGCACCCTCAAGGCCGGCGGTGCGGATGCAGTTCTGTGTGCTTCCAACCCCCTCTCCACCCAGGACGACGTCGCTGCCTATCTGGTGGCCGAATGCGGTATCGGCGTGTTTGCGGTCCGGGGCGAGGACAACGACACCTATTACGACCACATTCGGTCGGCGCTGGCCCATCGCCCGCGCGTCACGATGGACGACGGTGCGGATCTGGTCGGAGCCATCCACATGCTGGCTCTGGACCGATTCGATGATCTGGCTCGTCCGGTACGCGAGTGGGGAGCGGAGCTGTCGCCGGACGAGAGGCGGGCGTTGATCGCGGATGTGATTGGCTCGACTGAAGAGACGACGACCGGGATCATCCGGTTGCGCGCCATGGCAGCGGACGGCGTGCTGCAGTTTCCGGTCATCGCGGTCAACGACAGCTACACGAAGCACCTGTTTGACAACCGGTACGGGACCGGACAATCCACCCTCGATGGCATCCTGCGCTCGACGAACATGCTGCTGGCCGGCGCCGCGGTGGTAGTGGCGGGCTACGGGTGGTGCGGTCGCGGGGTGGCGGTTCGAGCGCGGGGGGCGGGTGCACAGGTGATCGTTACCGAAGTGAATCCGGTCCGTGCGCTCGAAGCCGCCATGGACGGATTCCGGGTCATGCCGATGGAGGAGGCAGCGCCCCTGGGAGATCTTTTCGTGACCCTCACCGGTGACACCCACGTGATTGGTGAAAGACACTTCCGCCTCATGAAGGATGGGGCGATCGTGGCCAACTCGGGGCATTTCGACGTCGAGATCGACGTCAAGCGGCTGGCGGAGATCGCCGATTCCGGCCCGCGGCAACTCCGCGACATGGTCGAAGAGTACGTCGTCGACGGGCGGAGGATCGTGCTTCTGGGACAGGGACGGCTGATCAACCTGGCCGCGGCGGAAGGACATCCGGCGAGCGTGATGGACATGTCGTTCGCGAACCAGGCTCTCGCAGCTGAGTATCTAATCGGTGAGGGAGCGCGTCTGGACCGAAAGGTTCACCGTCTGCCGCTCGAGATTGACCGGGAGATCGCGAGCCTGAAACTTGCTGCGATGGGAATCGGGATCGACGTCCTCACCGAGGAGCAGGAGCACTATTTGGCATCCTGGGACCTCGGAACCTGAAGTGAACCGCCGGGGCTCTGGCGTTACGCCGGGGTCGCTGCAGGGGAAGAACGGATGAAAGAGGTCGAGGTCGCGAGTCTCGGGCTGGACAAGTCCTCCAACACGCCGGTCGTGATCCTGCGCGAGAAGGGCGGCGATCGGATGCTGCCCATCTGGATCGGGCCGGGGGAGGCGAGCGCGATCGCCATGGAGCTGGCAGGGATCAAGTTCTCACGCCCCCTCACCCACGACCTGTTTTCGGCCGTGGTCAAGGGACTGGGCGGCCAGCTGGTCCGGGTGTTGATCACCAAGGTGGTCGACAACACCTATTACGCCTCGCTCATCTTCTCCCGCAACGGCGAGATGATCTCGATCGATTCCCGACCCAGCGACAGCATCGCTCTCGCCCTGCGGGCGGACGCTCCCCTGTTTGCCGATGACGAGCTGCTCGAGTTGACGGCCCTTGAGATCGAGGAGGCGGAGTTCGAGGACGAAGAGGAGCTGTGGAAGGGATCCGGCGACCCCGATCTCGGCGCCGAGAGCGGCTCGCAGGAGGAAAAGGAGGAGCTCAAGGATTACTTGAAGCGCCTCAATCCCGAGGATTTCGGCCGTTTCAACCCCTGACCTCCGGGTCGGCGTCCAAGCCGGCGCTCGCCGACCCTCCGACTTGCGGTTCCACCCACTCTGCTCGTAGTCTGCATCCGTTACAGACGACGGATGGCGGCAAACGGAAGTCGGTGCGAAACCGACGCGGCCCCGCCACTGTGAGAGGAAAAGGGCGCTAGAGCGCCCGATCCGGCCCGAAGCCACTGGAGCCCCGCTCCGGGAAGGCGGCCGGAACTCCTCGAGCCAGGAGACGTGCTCCATCCGCTGCCCGTAGCGACTCTTCGCGGGAAGGGTCGGGCGCATCTGCTTCGCAGGCCTTTCGGCTCGACCTTTCTGAGAAAGGACGGGCCGTTTTGCTGCACGCGATGCTGGTTGTTCTCACCCTCGGCGCTCTCGAGCTGCTCGCCTCCGCGGGGCCCGCTGCCCCGGCCGTCGACGGAGAGGCGCGCCCGGGTGGTGGAATCGACACGATTCGCGTCACGGACGATCTCGGGCGCACGCTCGTCCTGCCCGCCCCGGCCACCCGCATCGTGTCTCTCGTCCCGGCGGCGACCGAGATCCTGTTCGCGATCGGCGCCGGCGACAAGCTGGTCGGGCGCACGCGCTTCGATGTGCACCCCCCCGAGGCCACCGCGGTGCCCGACGTCGGAGACGGAGTGCGCCCTTCGGCCGAAGTGGTGCTGCAGCGGCGACCCGACGCGGTGATCCTGTTTGCCGGCCCGGACAATCAGGCGACGGTAGCCGAGTTCGACCGTCTGGGCATCCCCACCCTGGCCATGTTTCACAATTCGCTCGAGGATCTCGTACGCAATACCCTGCGGCTCGGCCTGTTGAGCGGACGAAGCGAGGCGGCCGATGAGTTGACTGCCGCCATCGAGGCGGAGCTGGCGCGGGTCGGGGAAGCGACGCGTAATCTGGCCCCGAAGTCGGTGTACTACGACCTGTGGCCGTCGCCTCCGATCACGATCGGTGCCGGCAGCTATCTCGACTCGCTGATCAGCTTGGCGGGCGGCCGGAACATCTTTTCGGACCTCGACGCGCCGTCTCCGCAGGTCAGCCTCGAGGCGATCGTGGTGCGCGATCCCGACCTGGTGCTGATCCCGGTCGAAGCGGGGGTCACCCAGCAGCGGCCGGCAGAGCGCTCCGGGTGGCAGTCCATTCCCGCCGTTCGAGAGGGCCGGGTCGCGGAGGTGGACGCGAGCCTGGTCCACCGGCTCGGACCGCGACTGGGGGAAGCGGCTGCCGCCCTGGCGATCGCGATCCATCCCACGCTGGCCTCCGAATTGGGGGAGGACGAGTGAGTGCCGATGCGTCCGGGCCCAGCCGGCGACTGGCGGTGCCGCTCGCCGCACTGCTCTTCGTCATCAGCGTGTTCGTGGGCCTCGCGCTCGGGCCGGCCCGGCTCGCCCCCGGTGAAGCTCTTGGCACGCTGCTGCCGAGCGCGGAACCTTCCCTGGCCCGCACGATCGTCGTTTCGGTGCGCCTGCCGCGGGTGACGACCGCGGTCCTCGTCGGCGCCAGCCTCGCGGTGTCGGGAGCCCTGTTCCAGGCGCTGCTGCGCAACCCGCTCGCCGAACCATACCTGCTGGGCGTCTCGTCCGGTGCGGCGTTCGGTGCGGTGCTCGTTCTCACCGTGGGGGTGGTGACCGCGATGCCGGCCCTCCTGCCCCTGGCCGCGCTGGCCGGCGCGCTGGTGGCCATCGTCATCGTGTTTCGCGCCGCCCGAGTCGTCGACCGGCTGGACACGCGCATCCTCATCCTGGCCGGAGTGGTGGTGGGCGCTTTCTTCAGCGCCGCGGTCATGCTGCTGCTTTCCTTCGCTCCCGGCGACGTGCTTCGCTCGGCCGTGTTCTGGACCATGGGCAGCCTGTCACAGGCGTCATGGGGCGGCGTCGCCGCCCTGGCGGCGTATGCGCTCCCGGCCTCCGTCATCGCGGTCGGCATGTCGCGGCACCTCGACGCGCTGTCGCTCGGCGAGGACACAGCCGCTTACCTGGGCACCGAGGTCGAGCGGGTGAAGCGAGGCTGTTACTTCCTGGCCTCCCTGCTCGCGGCCGCGACGGTCAGCGTGGCCGGCGTAATCGGCTTCGTCGGCCTGGTCGTGCCCCACGCCGTGCGGCTGGCGGCGGGATCGGGCCACCGACGCCTCATCCCGCTCTGCGCGTTGCTCGGTGCCAGCTTCCTCGTCCTGGCCGACGCCGTCGCACGAACGGTGGCGCGACCCCGCGAGATCCCGGTAGGGGTGGTCACGGCGCTGGTCGGGGTGCCGCTCTTTCTCGGGCTCCTGCGGCGGAAATGGGGACGCTGATGTTCGAGCTCGTCGACGTGTGGTACCGGTACCCCGGCGCCGAAGACGCCGCGCTGTCGGAGGTCGGACTGTCGTTCGAGCCCGGGCTTCATACCGCCGTGGTCGGGCCCAACGGAGCAGGCAAGTCGACCCTGCTCCGTGTCATGCTGGGCCGGTTGCACCCGGAGCGGGGTGTCGCCCGCTTCGACGGTCGACCCGCCGCCAGCTGGGCTCGTCGCGCCCTCGCCCGTCGCGTGGCGGTCGTCACGCAGGATCCGTTGCCGGATCTGCCGATTCGTGTCGCGGCGTTCGTGGAGCTCGGTCGCAATCCGTACCTGGCCCCGTGGGCCGCGCTACGGGCGGTCGATCGGCGGGTGGCGCTCGAGGCCATGGCCCTCACCGGCGTCGAAGATCTCCGGGGGCGCGACGTCTCCCAGCTCTCGGCCGGTGAGCTGCAGCGCGCCAAGCTGGCCCGCGCCCTGGCCCAGGAACCCGAAGTGCTGGTGTTAGATGAGCCCACCGCCCACCTCGATCTCGGGCACGAGCTGCAAGCGTTCGCCATGGTGGAGGATATGGTGAACAAGAAAGGACTTACAGTCGTTTCAGTAACTCACAACCTCAACCTTGCAGCTCGCTTCGCGGCCCAGCTGGTGCTGCTGGCAGCAGGGCGCGTGATCCGGGTCGGCTCGCCGCATGAGGTACTGGTGGCGTCGGTGTTGAAGGACGTGTTCGGCTGGCCCGTCCGGGTGGCCGAACAGGCCGACGGCATCCCGTTCGTGGTGCCGGAATGACTCCTCGGTCGGTTGCCCTGCTGTTCTGGGGACTGATGGTCGCTCCGGCCGCGACATGGGCTCAGGA
>CAZJXR010000060.1:0-20607 GCA_964550085.1 uncultured Gemmatimonadota bacterium | reverse complement strand
GTGGGACGACCTGAGCGCCGTCCGCATCAACTGGGAGCCCAAGAGCGCGAATCTGCGCAGCATCGCGGAGGAGCTGAACCTCGGTTCCGATTCGCTGGTCCTCCTCGACGACAACCCGGTCGAGAGGGCCGAGGTTCGAATCAATGCGCCCGAGGTCCGTGTGATCGACCTCCCCAACGACCCGATGGGGTTCGAAGCCGCGCTGTGCGCGGCTCGGTTCTTCGATCAACTGCAGATCACGGAGGAGGACCGCGGTCGCGCCGACATGTATCGGGCAGATCGCGAGCGAGGCGTGTTCGCCAAACAGTGGCAAACCATGGATGAGTTTCTCCGCAACCTGCAGATAGTGGCCGAGGTCGGAATCGCACAACCCGTCCACCTCGAGCGAATCGCGCAGCTCATCAACAAGACCAATCAATTCAATCTCACCACCCGCCGTCGCAGTAAAGCCGAACTGGAGTCTTTGCTGTTGGACGAAGGACACACGGTTGCCTACCTGCGAGTGGGCGATCGCTTCGGCGATCAGGGGATCGTGGCAGTCGGAATCCTGTCCGTTGAGGGCGACACGTGTACGATCGATACCTTTCTGATGAGTTGTCGCCTCATGAATCGGCGAGTGGAGGAGGCACTGCTCGCGGTTCTCGCCGAGCGGGCCCGACTCCGCGGCAGCGGCCGTTTGATCGGCACGTACATACCAAGTCCGAAGAACGCGATGGTCAAAGACCTGTATCTGAATCACGGCTTCGAGCCGGACGGCGGCTCGTCGGACACCGGCTACCGCTACGTTCTCGACCTGTCGAGGAGCACGGTGAGGTGGCCGTCGGTGATCGAGCGAAGGGGTCTCAGTGCGGGAGAGACAGCGCTGTCTGTTACCGCCCGGCCCGCGAGCTGATATGGCTCCGCACGACACCCGAACCGTCGGCATCGAGCAGGGCGGAGTAGACGGCGGCGTAACTGCTCGCGCAGCGCTCCAGAGAGTACACCTGCGCCCTGGCAAGTGCGCGCGTGCCGAGCTCGGTGCGCAACATCGGATTGGCCGCGACCGTTACGAGGGCCTCCGCCAGTCGCTCCATGTCGCCGGCGGGTACGAGTCGCCCGGCGGCGGGAGCACCGAGAACCTCGGGAATGCCGCCCACCGCCGTGGACACGACCGGGAGGCCGGACGCCAAAGCCTCCAGCAGCGAGATCGGGATTCCCTCGCTGTGACTGGCGAGAACGAACAGGTCGGCCGCAGCGAGACAGTCGGCCACGTCATCTCGAAAGCCGAGGAAAACGACTCGATCCTCCATGCCCAGCGCGCTGGCGTGTCGTCTGACGTCCTGTTCGAAATGTCCCTTACCGATCAATCCGAGCTTCAGGTTCGGCACCTCCCCGGTGGCGGTTGCTACCGCCCACAGCAGCCCGGGCAGGTTCTTCACCGGTTCGAACCGGCCCACCCAGATTGCGAGCACATCCTCTGGAGAGACGCCCCATTTATCCCGTAAAGCGTCGCGTGTCTCCGGTTTCGGGACGCAATAGGGCGAGATATCGATCCCGTTTTCGATCACCGTCGGCAGGGAGGGCAGCCGCAGATAATCCCGGAGATAGGTAGCCAGCTCGGCGGAAACGGTGATCAGTCGGTCGGTTCGTCGTTCCAGTTGTCGCTGAACGACCGCGCGGCGGGCCGGCTCGGGCCGGTACCTGCCATGGTCGGTGAATACGAGTTGGAAGGAGCGTTGCACCGATTTGGCGACCACGGCGGGCAACCAGGAACCGCTGTGGGCGTGAACGATGTGTGGCCGGAACTCCCAGAGCCGCTTGAGCAAGGTTCTGGGGTAGCCGCGGATTCGCGGTCGCGGGTCTCGGCAGTCCGCGACCTGGATTCCGCTTGTCCGCAGCTTGTCCGCGTACATGCCGAGCCGGTGGGTGACGAAGACGGCGCACTCGTAGCCCTGGTCGCGGAGCGCCAGGGCGAGGTCGCACACCACTCGCTCCAGCCCACCCATCAGCAGAGTCGGGGTCAACATCGCGATTCGGGTACGGCCGCCGTCAGTCACATGCGCCTCGACCATCTGTTACGAGCATTCTCGTGTTTAAGGGGCAGTCGCCACCGCCGTCGTGCCGAAGGCGAAGCGCACGCATGCAAGCCGGGCGCCATAGAAGCAGAAACGGGCGACCGGCGCCCTCCGGATCCGTCTCTTCCGTTGTTGCGAACGCGCAACGACGCGTTCGTGGGTAGCCTGGTCCGTACCGGGTCCGTTACTTGCAACTATTGCGGCTGAGTCGGCATGAAGCGGAAACATCTGTGCACAACCGGCCTTTCCTGATCGAAGATGCAAGCCGTTGCCTTGGGAACTGCGGGCCTGCTTCTCCTGCTCGTCATGTACACGTACGTGGTGTATCCGGTACTGCTGTGGCTGGCCGCCGCGGTGAGATCGACGAAGGTGCCGGTGCAGGGTGGAGATTCGTTTCCGACGGCTACGGTTCTGCTTCCGGTTTACAACGAGGAGGCCATAGTCGCGGAGGCGATTCAGCGACTGCTCGCGCTTCGATACCCTCGCGATCGTCTTCAGATTCTGGTGATCTCCGATGCCTCGACGGATGGAACGGACGAGATCGTGAAGGCTTACGCCGAGCAGGGCGTGGAACTCCTGAGACTCGCGCAGCGGAGTGGTAAGACAGAGGCCGAGAATCGCGGACGCGCAGCGGCCAGCGGTGAGATTATCGTGAACCTGGACGCGTCCACCCTGGTGGCACCGGATGCCCTGAAGTGTCTTGTTGGCGCCTTCGCCGATCCGGGAGTCGGCGTAGCCTCTGGTCGCGACGTAAGCGTTGCCCCGGGAAGACTATCTTCAAACGCTATGGAAGGAGGCTACGTCGGTTACGAGATGTGGGTCCGAAGTCTGGAGACCAAGGTGGCGGGCATCGTTGGATCCTCGGGCTGTTTCTTCGCCTCGCGCGCGCGGCTGTTTGATGCCCCGTTAGCCGGCGATATGTCATGGGATTTCGCCGCTCCCCTGATCGCTCGCGAGAGAGGCTACCGCGCCGTGTCGGTGCCCGAGGCCGTCTGCTTCGTGCCCCGGGCGAGCTCGCTGCGCCGCGAGTACCGGCGCAAGGTACGAACCATGACACGGGGGATCCGGACGCTCTCGCATTTCCGGCACCTGCTCGACCCGACACGCTACGGTTCCTTCGCCTGGATGCTGTTCAGTCACAAAGTGTGCAGGTGGACGCTTCCGTGGTGCGCGCTCGCCGCGTTGCTGGCCATCATCGTCATGAGCTTCACGTTGAACCTGAGCAGGTGGCTGCTGACCGCGAGCGGTGCGTTGCTTGTGGTATGCCTGATGGCCTGGTACTGGCCAGAGCAGCGTCGCTTACCGCAGGTCCTGTCGTTGCCGGCCTTCGTCGTGGTGGGAAACGTGGCGGCCATGCACGCGGCGGTGAACGCGCTGCGCGGAGCACAGAAGCCGACCTGGGAGCCCACCCGCCGCGATCCGGCGCCTGCCGGTTGAGCGATCGGGGAGTGGAGCGGTGCGGGTGAGAGATCCCATTTTCATTCTGGGAACCGGACGGTGTGGTTCATCTCTCGTGTACCGAATGCTGTGTCACCACAGCGACGTGACATGGCTCTCACACTTGTGCAATCGCTTTCCTCGCCACCCCGGTGTTAACCGGTTCGTCATGGGTTTACTCGATATCCCGGGCGGCGAGCCCATGGTGCGTAGGTTCGTCTACCCATCCGAAGCATATGCGTTCTGGGATCACTACGCCCCCGGCTTCAGTCGACCCTCGCAAGACTTGCGGGACTACGATGTGATCCCTGGAGTAAGAGATGCCGTTCGAGCAGCCATGGAGAAAGTGCTGGGGCGAGGCCGCCCGCGTCTCCTCGTCAAGCTGACCGGCTGGCCGCGAGCCGGGTTTGTCAAGGAGATCTTTCCTGATGCCCGGTTCATAGTCGTCTACCGCGACGGCCGCGCCGTCGCCACCTCAGGGTTTCTCTCGCCCTGGTTCGACGGCTGGAAGGGACCGGCCAAATGGGCGTGGGGGCCGCTTACGGGCGATCAACGGGCCCGATGGGAGAAACATGGACGATCCGCGCTCGTGCTGGCCGGACTGGCCTGGGAGATCCTGATGAACGCGCAGAAGGAAGCGAATCGATCCCTGCCGCCGTCCGATATTCATTTTCTGCGTTACGAGGAGCTGTGCCGCGACCCGATCCCCACCCTGCGAGCCGCCGTCAACCACGCCGCACTGGGTTGGAACGAACGATTCGAAAGACGCGTGGCAGGCTTCAACCTGTACGACGCCAACGAGAAGTGGCGGCGGGTGCTGACGAGGCGTCAGCAGGAGATGCTTTCCACCAGCATCGAGGGCGCGCTCCGCGAGCATGGCTACGAATAGTCCGCGCTCGCGACAAACCTCCCATCATCAACCTGGTCAGCTGCGGTCACGCGTGATGGCGCCCGCCATCTCGCCGTGGGGTACCCTGATCCTGGCCGCTCTTGTCATCCTCATCGCGACACTCACCCCCGGATCCGTTCCGAATGCCGCCGGTCCCATCTGCGTACTGTGCGGGAAGCGGCCCCTGGCCGATGCTACCCTGAATCTTATCCTTTTTATGCCGCTGGGAGCGGCCCTGGCGCGCCTGCGGTGCGGGTGGAAGCTCGCGCTGGTCGTTGCTGTCGTCGGCTCGTCGGCGATCGAGTTCGCTCAAGTCTTCATTCCGGGACGCGACTCGAGCCTTGGTGACGTGCTCTTCAACACGCTCGGTGCCGTTGTGGGATACGCCTCCTTCCGCGCCCTGGTCAGGGTTCGTCACGCGCCGCCGTCTCGGCGTCGATGGCTGCCGCTCGTCGGAGCTGCAGGCGCCCTGGCCGGCTGGACGGCGAGCGCCATCCTCACCCAGCCAGCGCTGACGCGCAGCGCCTATTTCGGTCAATGGACCCCCGACTTTCCCGGCCTGGAAAGGTATTCGGGGCAGGTCGAGGAGGCTCGCATCGGGCAGGCGGCGCTCCCGAGCCGGCGGTTCACCGACTCCGAATCCGTTCGTGCCGGGTTGCTCTCGGGCGAGACACTTACCGTGCGGGCGACGCGAGGCCTACCTACGACGGGTCTGGCACCGATCTTCAGCGTGGCCGACGACGAGCAGCGAAGGATTTTCCTTCTCGGCGCCGATGGGTCTCGCATCGTGTTCTGGTATCGGATGCGCGCTTCTCAGATCGGGCTGGATCAACCTGATCTCCGACGCGAGCTCGGCAGCGGATCGGCCGCCTCGATCACCGCCCTGCAGCTGGAGGTCCGTCGGGCCCCACAAGGGTTCTGTATTAGCGTTGACGGTTCCTGGGAGTGTCGCCTCGGGCCGTCACTCGCCGCCGGATGGTCCCTGCTCCTGCACGTGGATCGCGCGGCGCAGTCAGGACGAGCCTTGCTTGGCGTGCTGTGGACGGCGCTGCTGATCCTGCCGTTCGGCCTCACCGCGCGACGTGACGCGCCGAGCCTCGTGGGTTTGTGCCTGCTATTGGCCGGACTCGTGGGGCTCCCGCTGATCGGACGGATCAATCCCAGCGGCTGGGTCGAGTACGCGGGATTGTTCATCGGTCTGGTCGGCGGCTTCGTCGCTGGTCGCTGGTTCTTTCGCCCCGAGGTCGGTAGGGATCGACCGAATCGGTAAGATACAGGCTCTTTGCCGGGCCCGTGGCGCGAACCTGTCCCGGTATGCCCCCGCCAGCCGTCCCCTGCCGGTGGAGGCCGGTCCACCAAGCCGCCGGCACGCGCCTGCCCGCGACGTCTGACGAGTCTGCCAGCATCGGCGCGCCCGCAGCACATGTTGCGTTTTCGCAGCGGGAACGGCGCGGTGGCGACCCAGCGGGCCGAATCGCGTGTCCGACTGGCCACCGACCGGCAACCTGGTGGCCGCCGTCGGCGGTCGGCAGGGCGGCGGGAAACTCGACGCGATCGTCCCAGCCGCCGGAACGGGGTCACGCGGAATGGGGCTTGCCGCACCCTGGCGCCGTATGACGACAGCCACGCCGGAAGCCGTTCCAGGAGCAGCGGATCACGCCGGAACCGCGACACCCAGCCGGGCGCTTCTGATCGCCTTTCACTTCGGGACCGGCCAAACTGGGGGCTACAGGTGGGAAGCCATGGCCCGTGACTTGGCTGCCGCGAACTGGCGCGTGGACGTGCTGATGGCCGCGGGCAGTGCGCGATCCGGACACGTGGTGGAGGACGCGGTCGGTGTCGTTTCCGTACCCGTGTCGCGGCCGGTCTGGTTGCCGCGCGTGCTTCGATCCATGCTATCCATGGTTCGTTCTGCCCAACGCGTCTTCACCCGGCCGGGGGTCTTCGGCCGCGGCAAGCGGAGCGACGAAGCGGGTCCGAGCAGCCATCCGCCCCGTTCGGCTGCTGCATCGACGGAAGGCAGGCTCTCGAAGCTGGCAGCGAGCACGATACGCGTCCTCGAAGACCTGTTGTGGACGACGAAAGCCGTCAGAGTGGGACGTCGTCTGGGCCGGCAGCGAGCATATGACGTGGTGATCGTCACCTCCCCGCCTCATACGGCTCAGCTGGCGGGAGTCTTACTGGCCAGATCTCTACGAGCTCCGTACGTGGCGGACTACCGAGATCCGTGGAATTTCGGTCTCAATCTGCAGCCGTTCGCGCCCCATCCCGTTCAAAGTGCGCTCGGCAGGATCATGGAGAAGCCGATGCTGAGGGCGGCGGCCGCGGTGGTATGCAACACGGACCGGGCTGCCGAGTCGGTGCGGCGATCATATCCCGGCGCAGCACAAAGGGTGGTATCGATTCCGAACGGCTACGACGCGCTGTAGACTGTCGCCAAGCCGGATCCGACATGGTTTCGTGTCGTTTACGCCGGCTACCTGTATCCGTGGCATGACCTGCGCGTCCTGCTGGCGGCCTGCGCGCGTTTCCAGCAGCGGTGTCCTGCCGGTGGCGAGAGAATCCGCATCGACCTGATGGGGCCCGATGCGACATATCGCGGAATCCCTCTCATCGATGTGGCGCGGGAGTACGGACTGGCGGATCACACTCGAATCCACGCCCGCTCGTCACGACGAAACGCCCTGCAGCTTCAGCAGGCGGCCGCGGTGTTGGTCGTCTTCGATCACTTCCACGGGCTCGCCGTGCCGGCAAAGTTCTACGACTGCACCCAGATGTACGCCACGCTCCTGCTGTTCGGACCACCCGACGGTGCGCTCGCGGAGGCTGCCCGCCGCGTCGGTGCTGCTGTGTGCAGCGCCTCGGATTCTGCACCGATCGACGCGGTGTTGGATGTCGCGTATGAGCGTTGGCGGTCGTATGCGTTCGAGACTCCGGCCGATGTGCATGGGATCTTCGCCCGCCAGAGACAGAGTCGGCGAATGCTCAAGGTGCTCGATTTGGTGACCGACCCGGGGCGCAACGGCGATTCCGCGAAGCATGGCTCGTAACCAGGTCGACACCCCCGTCCGATGAGACCATTTCCGGGAAAAGCGACCGCGGCTCGAGCGATTTCCTCCCTGGCCGTCAAGCGAGCTCGCTGCGTATTCGTCCTCTCTACCGGCCGCGTCGGCACCGTCACCCTGACCAAGCTCCTCGAGTTATCGAAGGACGTGTGGGCAGAGCACGAGCCCGGCCCACAGCTGCTTCGGGTAACGAAAGCCTTATACGAAGAGTCCCCGCCTTCGCCACAAGCGGCATCCGAGTTTTGCCGGGCCTTCGCCGCCTCGCGGGTTCGGGGATTGATGTGGGCGGCCAGACGCGGGCGTGTGTACGCCGAAACCTCGAATCGGCTGACTCTCGCCGGCCACCTGCTAGTCGAGCTGCTGCCACGCGCTCGCTTCATCCATCTGCATCGCGATCCTGCCGCCATCGTCGCATCCGGCATGTCGCGCCGCTGGTATGACGGTCATCCCTGGGATGAATTCCGAATCGCGCCGCGATCCGACGCTCCGGCGGCGTCACAGTGGCCGATGTGGGACTGCTTTCAGAAGAGCTGCTGGTACTGGAATGCGATGAACGAGGTATGCCTGGAGATCGGCCAGCTGGTGAGCGAGAAACGTTTCATGCAACTCAGCACTGACCAGCTTTTCGCTCCGGATAACCGTGCGATCGGAGAGATCTTCGACTGGCTCGGTGTTCGGCGACCGCCGGCCGAGGTGGTGGACCGAATCGCCTCCATCCGTTTCAACGCCAACGCCGGCGATCGTTTTCCCCCTTGGGAGGCCTGGCCGGAAGAGAGACGGGAGTTCCTGGCCCGAATCGCCGGAGAAACGGCGAGGCTGCTCGGCTATGCGCGGTACGGAGCGGCGCCGGTGCGGACCGGATCCGCTGCACCGCGTTCGCTACCCGAACAATCGAGTTCGCTACCCGAACAGTCGGGCCAGTCGTAGAGGTCCCGCGCCGAGCATGCGTCGAATCTGTCGTCGATCGGATGGGCTCAACACGCCTGTGGTCCACAGCCCGAAGCCGTATGCGATCACGAGAAGCAGCTTTACCGAGAGTGCAACTAAATGGTTGGGTAGCGGTAGGACCGCCACCATCGTGTACACGCCGATCGCCATCGCGAGGAGCTTGAGTACCGGACCCCACTGGTACTCGACCCGCCACAGTCTCTGTCCAAACAGGTACACCAGCCAGAAGCGCACCAGGTAGGCGATCGCGGTCGTGAGGACCGCACCCAAGGCCAGATAACGCGGAATCAGTACCAGGTAGCCCAGAACGGCCACCGCAGCGGCGATCCAGGTGGCGATCGTGAAGAACTCGGTGCGCTCTTTCACGAAGATGGCCACGTTGAAAAAATGCATCCAACATTGAAGCAGGAAAGCGAGCACCAGCGGTGGTACGAGTACATGGGCGGCGTAGAATGGCGGGGTCGCAACGAGCACCAACAGATCGTGGGCAAACAACGCGATGAGGAGCCCGGCGGTAATGAGCACTACGTTCATCAGAATGAACACGCGGGCGTAGATCGCGTCACGATCAGACCGGTTCGCGATCTCGAACCGCATCGGTTCCCACACCCGCGAGAAAGGCATGTATCCGACCAGGAGCAGCAGCATCCCGAACTGGAGTGCCAAGCCGTAGATGCCGACGACGGCTGTGTTGGCGGCTCTGACCAGGAAGTAGCGGTCCGCAAACGCCATGATGAAGCTGGCCACCTGCATCACGATGAGCGGTACTCCGAATCGGATCAGGTCGCGGGCCGACTGGATGGAGAAACGGGTCCCGACCTGCCGGATCATCAGAACGACGAGAACAAATCCCAGCGTCACGTGGGAGACCAGGGAGCTGATCAGAACGGCCGCCACTCCAAGCCGGAAGGGTATCAGCAACACCACGTTCAGCGTCGCCTGCAAGGCAAGTTGGACGACGGACCAGATGACAAACAGGGTCGACTTGTCGCGCAGCCGCAGAAACGCGAACGGTACGAGCACCAGGGTCTGAAAGGCCAGGCCGGCGGCCGCCAGGCGGACATAGAACACGTACTGGCCTTCCGCTTCGAACACCGCGCGCGCGATCGGGCGGGCGGCAATGAAGCTCAGTCCCGACACGACCGCGTATGATAGCGTCAGCAGGGCGAGGGATGTGAACATCACCTCGTTGCGCTCCTGGAGACTCTCGGCCTTGTGATAGAATCGAAAGATGCCCTGCGCGATGCGGGCTCCAGCGAATACGGAAGCAGCTTCCAGGACCATCGTCACCAGCTGGAGCACGCCGTAATCGGCCGGTGTCAGGTACCGAGTATAAATCGGCAGCATCAGGAAACCGATCCCCTTGGTCGCGATGATGCCGATGCCGTAGATGAGCCCGTGGCGGCCGATTCGTGCCATGCTGACGGGGGGAAGGGGCGCCGTCGCTGGGCGGCCGACGGCAGGGCCGTCCGGTGCCGGCGGAGTCACCTGCCGGCTGATTTCCAGGTTTTCCGTCATGAAGGACGCGAGGCCTTGGACAGATTCTGAGGTCCCTGTAGACGCCTGCACGGGCTCCGGAAAGGTCAGCCGGCCTCCCCGCAATGGACATGCCGTTGAAGGGCTCGGGCGCCCGAATGGTAGCACAAGGGCGGGGCCGCTTCGGACCCTCGCAGGCCGGCAGCGGCCTCCCGAGTGTTGCGCTCCGACCGCATTCGATGAGTGCGGTCGCCGTGCGGTCAAGCAGCTGGCACACCCCTTGCCCGTCTCAATAGTCCGGGCCGCCCGGAGCGCGGCGGCCGTCCCCGTGGTCCGTCGAGGTCCCCTCAGATCGAGAAGCGATTTGGCGGGCCACCGGCTTCTGGCAGGCCAAGCTCGGCGACGATGAAATCGACCCCCAGCATCCGGTCATTCCGGGACGACGATCGCCCGGCGATCTGGAAATTGTACGGTGAGGTTTTCGGTCGCGATGCGCTCAGCCGCTTTGAGCGCCGCTGGAGGTGGCAGTTCTACGAGAATCCGGCGAACGGTGCGGCTCCGCCCCAGATGTGGGTGGCGGCAGACGGAACCAGAATCGTCGGCTTTCTCGGGTCTTTCCCCCAGCGCATGAAGCTGCACGACCGGGAATGCGTCATCTATCACGACTGCGACCTTCTGGTCGCTTCGGACATGCGACGTCAGGGCATCGGTCGGCGCCTCGTCCAGGCGTATGACGATTCCGACAATCCCCTCTCGAACTGCCTTGCCTATGCGCCAGCCAACGGCCGGATTCGGAGCAAGGCCGGATACCGACCTGTTCGTGCCGTACGCAGGTATTTTCGCCCGTACGACATGCGGTCGCTCGTCCGCTTGTATGCGCAGTCCGGGCAGCTGCCCCCAGCCGTCGAGCGGCTGCTGCCGATTCGGTGGATCGCAGCGGCCGCCGGCTCGGGTCTCAACGGACTCGCCCGCCTGACGAACGCGATCAGGAGTCCGAAAGGATCCCGGGGGGAACGGAGAGTCGAGCGGTGCGCAACATTCGGGTCGGAGTTCGATGACCTGTGGCGGCGATGCTCGAGGGACTTCAGCTTCGCGACGGTACGCGATCGCCGCTTCGTTCACTGGCGGTTTGCCGAGGATCCGCTGCACGATCACACCCTGTTCTTGGCGCGCGATGCGGATGGGCAGGCAGTCGGTTATGTGGCGGTGAAGGTCGCTCGCAAGGGGCTCGTTTGTGACAGCAGGATCATGGACCTCTTCTGTGCTCCTCACGATTCCGTCACCGCCGAGGCGCTTCTCTACGCCGCGATCCGATGGCTCGAAGCGGAAAAGGTCGACTACATTTACTGTCTCGGCCTGCATCCCACGCTGAGGCGAACGGTCCAGCGCTATCTCTACGTGGCGCCCGCGCGCCTGAATTCACCGGCCTGGCTATTGTGGAAGGGGTCGTCGGACCGGGCAGCACTGGTGTACGACGATGCCAGCTGGCACGTAAGCCTCGCGGATAGCGACATCGGCTTTGGCTGACCGCATCGATAATCTCCACATCGTCGCCACCGGTGGCCTGTACGGAATCGAGCAGATGCTCGTGAGCTTGCTTCCGGCGCTCGAGCGCCGCGGGGTGAGCTCGGCTCTCGCCTGCTTGGCCCCCCCAGCTCCCGCGGCGCCGGCGCTGAGTCGAGCGCTTCGGGCGTGTGGCATTCGGGTAGTCGATATCGATTCAGGCGCCGGTCTCGATTTCCGCGCGCTACTGCAACTGCGCCGCGTGATATGGCGGTGTCGACCGCAGGTCCTCCATGTACATGGGTACAAGGCGACGATCATCGGAGGCCTGCTGCGTCTCCTCCATCGAGTTCCCATCGTGGCCACCTGCCACACGGAAGCCCGCCGCTATCCCGAGCTGGCCCATCATGCCCGCGTGGAAGGCGTGTTTCTCCGCCGATTGGATGGCGTGGCTGCGGTATCCGCGTCGATCCAACGGGAGCTCGTAGAGCGTCGCGTTCCTGCGCACGTGATCCGGGTCATCGCCAACGGAATCACCATCCCATCCGACTCGGACGCGTGGTGGACGAGGCCGGCGGATTGGAAGCACGCGATCGCGTTCGTGGGCCGACTGGTGGAACTCAAGAACGTCGATGTGCTGATCCGCGCTGTCCATCGACTCAGCACCGAGATTCCTTCGATCGGATTGGCCATCGCCGGCGAAGGGCCGGTCGAGTCCGACTTGCGTCGGTTGACCGACCGCCTGGGCGCGCAGAACAACGTGCGCTTCCTGGGCTACATCGATAACGTCGGTTCGTTTCTCTCGGCCTGCGACAGTTTCGTGCTTCCTTCGCGGATCGAAGGCATGCCGATCGCCCTTCTCGAAGCGATGTCGTGCGGACTGCCGATCGTGGCTTCTACGGTCGGGTCGATCCCGGACATCGTGACCCACGGCCGTGATGCCCTGCTCGTCGAGCCGAACAACATCGACGCCGTTGTCGACGGCCTCCGCTTGCTGCTCGGCGACCCCGAGCTTCGAAGACGGCTGGGTGACAATGCGCGCGCTCGCTACCTGTCGGAGTACACGGCGGACCGGATGGCGAGCCGTTACATCGACTTCTACACAAGCCTCTCGAGTCTCCGCGCGCGAGCCCCGGGGCGGTTCGCCATCGAGTAAGTGGTCCGGCCGCTGGTCGGGGCGCTCCGGCCCGCTGCGGAGGACCGGTCGGCGCTCGGCCATTCCAGTCGCTCCTTCCAGGCAATCCGATTGCCTACCGTTTCCGCGCTTGGAACGAATGGACCTCGGCTGCGCGCCCCGGGCAACAGATGTTGCGGGAAGCCGACGGGATCGTCCCGTGTCGGCCCCGACCGAGCGTCAGCGGCCAAGCGCGACACGTTAACGCGCTGGCGTTGATAGACTTATGGCGCGGCATACCGGCTGACGAACCCTCGTCGGTGGCTCTCCAATTGCTGGCCACCACCACATGCCGGCCACTCGTCTCGGTCTCCAATCACATCGTCCGCCGCGGACGGAAGAGTGGCAGCGCCTCCCCTTCCAGGTGCTGTGTCCATGTGTGGCATCGCCGGAATAGCCTACCCGGAGCGTAGCCGACCCGTTGCGTCGGGCCTGCTTCGCGCCATGAGCGACTCGCTACGACATAGAGGGCCGGATGACGACGGACTCTTCCGGCGCGATGGGGTGGGCCTCGTCATGCGTCGGCTCAGCATCATCGATATCACCGGCGGCCAGCAACCGATTTTCAATGAAGATGGCACGAAGGCTATCGTCTTCAACGGCGAGATCTACAACTACCGCGAGCTGAGTCGGGAATTGACCGGTCGTGGACACGTATTCCGATCGCGGGGCGACGCCGAAACGGTGTTGCATCTTTATGAGGAGCTCGGTCCGGGATGCGTGGAGCGGCTCCGCGGCATGTTCGCCTTCGCCATCTGGGATGATGCGACCGATACCCTCCTGCTGGCGAGGGATCGGTTCGGCATCAAGCCTCTGTACGTAACAGCGGGTCCATGGGGCATCGCGTTCGCCTCCGAGCTGAAAGCCCTTCAGGCGGCCGACCTCATCGATGGACGCTTCAGCTGGATGGCTCTGCAATCGTACTTCCAGCTCGGCTACATACCAGCGCCCGCGTCTCCGTTCGAGAACGTGCACAAGCTCGAACCCGGACACCTCCTGCTCTGGCGCCGGGGTCGGGAACCAGTGGTGACGCGCTACTGGGACCTTCCCACCCACACCTCGAGATCGATTCCCGACCTCGAGCGCTCGATTCTCGAATGGCTCGACGAATCGGTTCGCGCACATCTGGTGAGCGATGTTCCGATCGCGGCATTTCTCAGCGGCGGGCTGGATTCGTCGGCCGTGGTGGCGAGCATGTGCGCGTCCGGAGGGTCGGTCCACGCGTATACGGCGCGGTATCGGGGGTCCGGAGCGCGCTCCGCAGACGAGACCGGTCTGGCTTCTCTGCTGACGGAGCGGTACGGGGCCCACCTGACCGTAGTGGACATCGAGCCGGATGTCCGCGATCTGCTGGAGCCGATCGTCTACGGCCTCGATGAGCCGCATGCCGATGAATCGGCCGTTCCGACCTGGCTGATCGCGGAACGGGTTGCCGCGGATTACAAAGTCGCGCTGGTTGGAACCGGAGGCGACGAGCTGTTTGCCGGGTACCGTCGCCACATCGGAGTCTTGGTGGCCGACCTGTTTCAGCGCCTTCCGCGCGGAGCGAGGCGGACCGCGGGAGAGCTGGCCGACCTGCTGCCCGAAACGAGGGGGTCGAACCTCTCGATCAATCGGCTGAAACGGTTTCTGAGGACGGACGGTTCGAGCCTCGCCGAACGGTACTTCGCGATGCAGAGGCGAATCCCGGACCGGGAGTTGGAACTGAGTCTGTATTCGCCTGCTCTGAGGGACGTGTTGGGGACGGAACGAGGCGAAGACCGGTTCAGGAGCCTGTCCGCCCGGTTCGCACGCCCACCGGGACTGCGGACGGCGCTGTATCTCGACTACAAGACCTACCTGCCAGACGACATCCTCCATCTGGCCGATCGTCTGGGCATGGCGCACTCCATCGAGGTACGCGTTCCCTTTGTCGATCATCTATTCGTTGAGCGGGCCTTCCCCATCCCGGATCGTCGGAAGATCGGCTGGGGACGGAAAAAGCATCTTCTGCGACGTGCGCTTCGGAGACGGCTGCCCGCCCCGCACCTGCGGGCGCCGAAGCGCGGATTCGTCGGTCCAACCGCCGCCTGGCTGAGAAACGAGCTCAGGCCGCTCCTCGAGGACGAGCTCTCGGCCGCCCGGGTCCGGCGACTCGGGTATTTCGAGCCGGTAGTGGTCGAGCGGCTGATGACGGAACACTTCTCGGGTCGGCACAATCGAGAGGGAGTGCTGTGGGCGCTACTCTGCTTTTCGGTCTGGCACCGGCTCTTTGCGGAGCGGCACGCCACCGTGGTTCGGGAAGACGCGCGAAGGGTCGGCAGTCTGGCGCCATGACGGGTCCGCTGTCACGGGCGGCCTCTCCGCACGCTCAGTTGCAGTAACGCAACACGCGTTGAGGTGTCGCCTGCCGTCGTCGCCTCAGTGCCGGATGGTCCACCCCCCCGGCGGCCGGAGCGCGCGCTACCCGCACCACCAACCGTCTCGGTACCGCGCCGCGGCCGCCGGCCAACAGGCTTGCCGCTGGCCTGGATCGTGATACAGCGGGCGGTGCCGAAAAGGAGGGGCTCCCGCGGGATGTCGAGCAGCACACCAACAGCGAGCTTCAGGAACCCGTTCAGCTGGGAACGACTGAAGTTCATCGGGCTGGTCCTGCAACTGGGCCTGCTGGTGCTCGTGATGCGCCAGTTCCAGCTGGAAAGCGGAGCTTTGACGCGCATCGCCGAGCTGAGCCTCGTCGGTTTCGTCATCCATTCTCTCCTCCCGCGTCGGTACCGGCTCCCGTTCTTCGTACTGCTGTCCTTCGCCGGCATTCTCCTCGTGCTCGGGGTACGCGAAGGCCTGTGGCTCATCGGTCTGGGCCTGGCGCTCATCGGTCTGTGCCATCTGCCGATCAGCTTCAAAGCTCGCCTGGTCCTCATTCTCGTCGTCGCTGTGCTTCTGGTGGCGTCACGAGTCGGGTCGGTTCAGGTGCCGTGGTCAGTCGGAATCTGGCCCATTCTCGGGTCGATGTTCATGTTCCGTTTCGTCATCTATCTGTACGATCTTCGGGCTGGCAAGATAAAGCCGACCCTCGGGTCGACTCTCTCCTATTTTTTCCTCCTTCCCAACGCGGTGGCTCCTCTATTCCCCGTCGTAGACTACAGGACCTTCCGTCGGACGTACTACAACGAGGAGGATCTGGGCATCTACCAGCGGGGCATCAAATGGATGCTGCGCGGAGTCATGCACCTCATTCTGTACAGGATCGTCTACTACTATTTCGTCCTGTCGCCGGACCAGATCCAGAGCACCAGCGATCTGATCCAGTTCCTCCTTACCAACTACCTGCTCTATCTCCGGATATCGGGCCTGTTCCACATTTTCATCGGAATGCTGTTGTTGTTCGGGTTCAACCTTCCACCCACGCATCACCTCTATTTTCTCGCTTCCAGCTTCACCGACTACTGGCGCCGAATCAACATCTATTGGAAGGACTTCATGACGAAGATCTTCTACTATCCGAGCTTTTTCGGCCTCCGGCGCCTCGGCTCGACGTCCGCGCTTGTGATGTCGATGATCGTCGTCTTCGCTGCGACGATGCTGCTGCATTCCTATCAGTGGTTCTGGATTCGTGGAGCTCTCCCGATCACCGCCCAAGACTCCATGTTTTGGTCCATCCTCGCTGCGTTGGTGATCGTCAATGCGCTGTATGAGTCGAAGCGGGGCAGGGAACGTCACTTACGCGGAGTGACCTGGGGAGAGCTACCGGGGCTCGCGCTCCGCACGGCGGCCACCTTTGTGGTACTCTGCGTCCTGTGGTCCCTGTGGACGGCCGATTCGGTGCCTGAGTGGACAGCCATGTGGTCTGTCGTCGACTTCAGGGTCGTTCTCGAACGGCCGAGCGGACCGATTCTGGTCGCGGCGGCGGTGTTCGCGACCACGGCGACACTGCGGGTTTGGCGCGGCAAACTCGGCGCGCGGCCGATTCCGAAGTTCCGGGGATCCGGTCGAACCACCGTGCTTCTTCTGGTCGGTCTCTACTTGATTGGCAATCCGATTGTCTACTCACGCTTCGATCCGGTCTGGTCGCGTTTCCTCAGTTCGATTCAGCAGGAGGGCTTGAATCCGACCGATCAAGCGCGGCTGGAGCGCGGCTACTACGAGAACCTGCTCGGCGTCCAGCGCTTCAACGCGGAACTGTGGAATCTGTGGTCCAAGCAGCCGGTAGACTGGAAGCATTTGTGGCAAACGGGTGCCGTGCAACCGGTCAATGGCACGCTGCGCACCGAACTGAAACCCCTGGTCGACATGTCCTATAAGGGCAAGCAGTTCACGACGAACAGCTGGGGCATGCGAGATCAGGAGTACACGAAAGAGAAGCCGAGCGGCGTGTACAGACTCGCGGTCCTCGGCTCGTCACCGGTCATGGGGTCCGGGGTGGGGGACTCGGAGACGTTCGAACAGTTGTTGGAACGGAAGCTGAGCGACGCGGACGCCTCGGAGCACCCGGCTCCGATCGAGGTCCTGAACTTCGGAATGGAGGCGTACGCTCTGCCCCAGCAGGTGGTGATGGTGGAGGAGAGGGTCCTGCCCTTCAACCCGGATGTAGTGTTGTACGTGGCTCACGAGACGGAGGCGGAGAAGGCGGTCGGTCAAGTCGCTACTCTGGTCGCAGCGGGGACCGACATCGCGATTCCGGAGCTCAATGCCATCATCTCGGCGACTGGAATCGAGTCAGGCGTACCGATGACCAATGCCGTGCGCTCGCTTGCGCCGGTGGCGGACGAGATCCTGGCGGCCGGTTATCGGCGGATCGTCGAGCGGGTCAGGCGTGCGGGCGGAGAGCCGATCTGGGTGTTCATACCGATGCCCGCCGCCGGCGCCGTGGCTCCGTGTCCGCCGGAACGAGAGGCGACGTGCTGGGGCAATGCGGCACGACCGGGAGCGACGGCCGACCGATCCGATCCGCGAGTGGACAGGCTCTTTTCCGCTGCCGAATCGTCGGGCTTTCGTACGCTGGATCTGTCGGGGGTGTACGGCGATCGCTCTCTGGAATCGCTCTGGATCGCCGAGTGGGACAGCCATCCCAACGCCGATGGGCACCGGTTGATTGCGGAGAAGCTGTATGAGGTGATGATGGCAAGTGGCTTGCTACCGAGAGCCGCGGAAGCGGCAACCGCACTGAGCGTCGACGCGAAGGAGGTGGACAATGGAACAGATGATTGAGCAGGTCAGGGCCTTTGTACTACAGGAATTCCTCCCCGGAGAGAATCCGGGTGACTTCACCAGCACGACGCCGCTGTTCTCGTCCGGACTGCTCGATTCCCTGGCATCGCTCAAGCTGGTGGAGTTCCTGGAGCAGGAGTTCGGGATAACGGTGGCCGCTCACGACATCGTGCCCGAGAATCTGGACAACCTGGAGTTGATCGTGCGCTTCGTGCAATCAAAGTTGGCCGCCGTTTGAGGGAGTCCGCCTACTCGATCTCGCTGCTAGAGGCGCACGTCTCCGCTACAGGTGTGCGTCGGCCTTGTCGAGGATCAGATTGCCAATGCGCGAGCCGGTCACGAGACGGCCACTTCCTCCCCGGCGTGCTGGACGCTAAGGGCAAGGGCGACTCGGTCGACCTTGCCAGTCGAGGTCTTCGGGAGCGCCGCTTCGAACCTGACGGTCTCCGGCACCATGTACCGTGGTAGCCGCAGCTGGCAGAAACTCCGAACATCGCTCACGGTCAGACCCGAGTCGGGGGACACGACGATGACTGCGACGAGCCGGTTGCCGATCTCGTCGTCTGGTACCGCGAGAACCGCGGCCTCCTTGATCTGTTCGTTCTGATACAGGGTCTGCTCGATCTCGCCCAGCTCGATTCGATACCCCCTCGACTTCACCATGTGGTCGCGCCGGCCCACGAAGGTGAAGCAGCCGTCTCCACCCAGGTGCACGATGTCCCCGGTGCGGTAGAGCGGCTCATAGAAGGCCTCTTGCAGTGGGCTCCGGACGAGCACCGCCGCCGTCTTGTCGGGTTGATTCCAGTAGCCCAGCATCACCGCCGGCCCGGCGACGCACAGCTCGCCTTCTTGGCCGACGCCTATTTCTCGATCGTCCCCGTTCAGCGCGACGACGCGTGTATTCGCGCACGCACCTCCGATCGGTATGTTGGTGAGGTCCGTCGGCAGGGGCCGCGGAACGAGGAAGTAGGTACACACATTGGTCTCGGTCGGCCCGTACAGGTTGTAGAACTCAGCCGTCGGCATCTGCTCCATCACCCCGCGCAGGTACTTGACCGGAAAGACTTCGCCCGCGAAAAGGACCGCTCGAAGAGGCGAATAGTTGAACCGCTCCATGTCACCGTGGTTCAGCATCCTGACGAGTGCCGACGGCACGGAATACCACACACTGATGCGTTCGGAATCGATCCAGCCCGCCATTCGGATCGGGAACGCCGCCACCTCGTCCGGCACCAGCACCACGCACGCTCCGCTGTGGAGCGCCACGAAGATGTCGAAGATCGACAGGTCGAAGTGAAACGGCGCGTGGTTCGACAGACGGTCCGTGCAGGTAGTCGAAAAGGTGGTCGCGCCCCATTCCACGAAATTCAGGGCATGACGGTGACTGAGTATCACGCCCTTCGGGTGACCGGTTGAGCCAGACGTATAGAGGAGATAAGCGGGATCGGATTCGATGGCTTGTGGCTCACGCGGGGGTGAGGGGATCGTGTCCGCCAAGGCGGACCACTCTCTTGCCCGTTCGGCGAATGTAGCAGGCAGCAGATCGATCGATTCGTCACCCTCGCTTACGATGAAGAGCTCGATCCCGGACCGATCGAGGAGGTCCTCGAGCTGAGCCAGTCGGCGAGGCGTGGCGACGACCGCGCGGACGGCACAGTCGTTGAGGATGTAGGCCGCACGCGGTGCGGGAGAACTCGGGTCAATCGGGACGTACGCCGCTCCGCTTTTCAGGATGCCGAGGATGGCGACCACCGAATCGGTCGACTTCGGAAGGAAGACTCCGACGCGGTCACCGCGGCCGATGCCGGCCGACGAAAGAGCCCAGGCAACGTGGTCGCTGTGTAGATCGAGGTCTTCGTACGTAAGGACCGTGTCACGGAAGCTGACAGCTGGACGCGATGGGAAGCGCGCCGCGGAATCGCGCAGCAAATGCCAGAGCAGGGAGGTCATGTCTCGGGTCGGACTCCGACTAGTTCTTTGGGGAAAGCCCGAGGTGGCGGGCGATGATCATCTGTTGGATCTCAGCCGTACCCGAGTACAATCGACCACCGATCGCGTTGCGAAGTTCGCGCTCGATCTCGAACTCCTTCATGTACCCATACCCTCCGTGAATCTCTATTGCATCGAGTGCCGATTGCACCGCGGCTTCGCTGATGAACAGCTTGGCGATCGCGGCCTCCAGTCCGGAATCTCGCCCGACTGATTGGGCACAGGCAGCGGAGTAAAGGAGCAATTTGCACGCCTCCGCGCGCGCCTTCATGCGGGCGATCCTGGCCGCCACCAGCTGAAAACTGCCAATCGGCTTGCCGAACTGATGACGCGTCTTGGCGTACTCGACGCATGCCTCGAGCTGTCGTGTCATGGCGCCAACATCGGTCGCGAGGATGCAACTGCGCTCCCAGCCCATGGAGTGATTGAAGATGGCCGAACCATGACCTTCTGATCCGAGCATGGTGTCGCGAGACACCTCGCAATCCTTCAGTATGACCTCCGCCATCGGCGACGTAGTCAGACCCATCTTCTCGATCTTCTTCCCGACCGACAGCCCTTTTGTGTCGCGCTCGACCAAAAACGCAGTGACGCCCCACATCCTCTTGGCGCTGTCGACGGTCGCAAAGACGAGGAACACGTCTGCTTCCGTGGCGTTGGTGACGAACATCTTCGTCCCGTTCAAGACGTAGCGGTCGCCATCACGATCCGCTCGAGTTCGCAAGCCAAACGCATCGGTGCCGGAGTCGGGTTCGCTCATCGCATGCGCACCGATCCAACTTCCGTCGCACAGTCTTGGCAGGTAGTGCCGCTTCTGCTCCTCGGTGCCAAATCCGAGGATCGGCATGGCCACGCTCCACATATGGGCGTGAATGGAGAACAGAA
>CAZJXR010000059.1:0-20612 GCA_964550085.1 uncultured Gemmatimonadota bacterium | reverse complement strand
ACTGATTTCGCTGCTCTCTGGAGCAGCGGTCGAAACTTCATGCTCCGGGCGGGGAGCCCGATCGACTTCACCCTGCTGGAGACCCTGCCGACGATCGACATGCTCGGACGAGCGGGCGTCTCGAGCGCCGACTGGGACGAGTTCTTCACCCTCGATCTCGACGACCCGTACTGGGACCAGATCGGCTACATCACCGACGCCGACCGGTTCGACGTGCCGGCCCTGCACGTGAACTCGTGGTACGACCTCGGGGTGGGCGAGACGCTGTACCTGTTCAACCTCATGCGACAGAACGCGGAGTCTGGGGCGGCGCGCGACAATCAGTTCGCCATCATCTCGCCGTCGCCGCATTGCCTGTCAGAGTCGCTGGGCGCGGACGCC
The DNA here is from genome assembly GCA_964550085.1 of uncultured Gemmatimonadota bacterium. Lineage (GTDB taxonomy): Bacteria > Gemmatimonadota > Gemmatimonadetes > Palauibacterales > Palauibacteraceae > JBFILW01. The sequence goes on along the minus strand of CAZJXR010000059.1, from coordinate 20,231 downwards.
CGGGTCGGCGAGCTGGCGGTCGGGGACCCGCGCCTCGACTACTTCACCGTCTACCTCGACTGGTTCGACCACTGGCTGAAGGGCGTCGACAACGGGATCACCGAGATGCCCAAGCTCCTGCTGTACGTGATCGGGCGGAACGAATGGATCACCGCCGATGAGTGGCCGCTGCCGGGCACGGAGTTCACCGACGTCTATCTGCACAGCGGAGGGAGCGCGAACACGCGCCACGGCGACGGCACTCTGAGCCTCGAGCCGCCCGCCGGCGAGCCGTCCGACCGCTTCGTCTACGACCCGGCCGACCCGGTCCCCTCGCGGGGCGGCTCGCTCTGCTGCACGGGCAACCCGGACGACCAGCCGGGCAGCTTCGATCAGTCGGACATCGAGGAGCGTTCCGACATCCTCGTCTATACCTCCGAGCCGCTCGCGGAGGGGGTGCAGATCGTGGGGCCGCTGTGGGCTACGTTGTACGTGTCGTCGTCGGCGCGCGACACGGACTTCACCGTGAAGCTGCTCGACGTCTACCCGGACGGCCGCGCCTTCAACGTGCAGGAGGCGATCCTCCGCGCCCGCTACCGGGAGGGCTTCGACCGCACGGTGTGGATGGAAGCGGACGAAGTGTACGAGATGGTGCTCGATCTGCACGCCACCGGTTACTACTTCCGACCCGGCCACCGCCTCCGGGTGGACGTGTCGAGCAGCAACTTCCCGCGCTTCGATCGTAACCTGAATACGGGGGGGAAGAACTACGACGAGAGCGAGGGAGTGAAGGCGACGAACAGCGTCCACCACTCGGCCGCATACCCGTCCCGAGTGGTGCTACCGGTCTACTCACCGTGAAGCGATCCACGGTCACAGGGCTGGGCGTCCTGCTGGCGGGGGGGCTGGTCGGCCTCGCCGTCAGCACCTCGGATCGATGGGCCTCGACCCCCGTTCCCGACACGGTCCGCGGCGACGCCGGTCCGGTCGAACCGGACCGGGAAGCCCTGCGGCGGAAAGCGGAACGCGAGTTCTGGAACACGATCCCCGAGCCGGTGGTCGGCGTGCGCGTGGACAGCGCCGCCCTCGCCCGGGCGGTGGCGCGGGCGGCGGAGCTGGCCCCCCTCACCAGCCTCCTCGTCTCGCTCGACGGCGAGCTGATCGTCGAGAACTACTACCGCGGGATGCGGGCCGACCGGACGGTCAACCTCAAGTCGGTCTCCAAGACGCTGCTCTCACCGCTGGTCGGCATCGCCATCCGGGACAGTCTGCTGGCAGGCGTCGACGTGCCGTTGAGTGACCTCCTGCCGGAGTACTTCGATGCGGACGACGACCCTCGCCGGCGCGAGATCCGGCTCCACCATGTGCTGAGCATGACCACCGGACTCGAGACGACGAGCTTTGGCAACTACGGCAGCTGGCTCGCGTCGCCCGATTGGGTCCGGTCGGCGATCGACCGCCCGTTCGTCTGCGATCCCGGTCGGTGCTTCAGCTACAGCACCGGCAATTCGCACCTCGTGTCGGTAATCCTGTCGCGCGCAACCGGCGTCAGCACGCTCGACTTCGCGCGCGCGAGGCTGTTCGAGCCGCTCGGGATTCGATTGGGGCCGTGGGACCGTGACCCGCAGGGCTATTTCCTCGGCGGCAACAACATGGCCCTGCGCCCGCGTGACCTCCTCCAGTTCGGTCACCTCTACCTCAACCGCGGTCGGCGGGGCGACGAGCAGCTGGTGCCCGAGGAATGGATCAGCGCCTCGTGGGGCAACTACTTCGTGTCGCCCTGGAACGACCACCATTACGGTTACTTCTGGTGGTCGGAGCGGTGGGGCGGCGAGCGCGTGTTCTTCGCCTGGGGCTACGGCGGGCAGTACCTGGTGCTCGTCCCCCGGCTGTCGGTGGCCGCGGTCGTCACCTCGTCTCTCCAGCAACCGCGCGGCTTCGGCCACACGCGCGCCCTGCGTCGGTTCTTCGATCGCTACCTGATTCCGGCCTTCCGGGTCTCGGAGCCAACTGATCCGGTCGCCCCGGGCGACGCCGGGACGAGTAGGCGATCCGCTTCCGCTCCCCGCGCCGACGCGTAGGAGATCCCCCCACAGCAGCGCCCGCAAAGCTCCCGACAGCTTCTCCCGGTGCTGCGCTCTAGCTTTGGGTAGGGAGCGCGGGCCGGCATGCCTGGGTCGGCTGTCCGGTCCGGAGCCTTTCGGGGCAAGCGATCATGCGTCGACGCAGCAGGATGCCTGTCAGAACTGAGCGGCCGGTCTACGTCGACCGTCTGCCGCCGTGCAATCATGCCTGCCCGGCCGGAGAGAACATCCAGGTCTGGCTGGCCGTCGCCCGCGAGGGACGGGACCGGGAGGCGTGGGAGGTGATCATGCAGGACAACCCGCTGCCAGCCGTGCACGGGCGCGTCTGCTACCACCCGTGCGAGGAGGCGTGCAACCGGGCGCAGGTCGACGAAACCGTCAACGTCCACGCCGTGGAGCGCTACCTGGGCGACCTCGCCATCACGGCGGGATGGCCGGCGCCTCTGGCCGAGGTCGCGGACGGCGGTCGCGTGCTCATCGTCGGGGCCGGGCCGAGCGGCCTTTCGGCCGCCTACCACCTGCGGCGCCTCGGGCACGCCGTCTCGATTCACGATGCGGGCCCGCTGGCGGGCGGGATGATGCACTTCGGCATCCCCAAATACCGCCTTCCGCGCGACATCCTGGGCGCGGAGGTCCGTCGGATCGCCGACATGGGCGTGCAGTTCGTCCTCGACCACAAGGTAGACGACGTGCTGGCGGAGAAGGAGGCGGGCCGGTTCGACGCGGCGTTTCTGGCCATCGGGGCGCACCTGAGTCGGCGGACGGAGATCCCCGCCCGAGACGCCGGCGTCATCTACGACGCGCTCTCCTTTCTGAGGGAGGTCGAGAGCGGCGACCGCATGCCGCGGATCGGGCGGCGGGTGGCGGTCTACGGAGGTGGCAACACAGCCATGGATGCCGCCCGCACGGCGCGGCGGCTGGGGGCCGAGGAGACTCTGATCATCTACCGTCGCGACCGGGAACACATGCCGGCGCACGAGTTCGAGGTGGACGACGCGATCGAGGAGGGAGTCAAGATCCATTGGCTCCGGACAATCAAGCAGATCGATCAGACGACGTTCACTGTCGAGGTGATGGAGCTCGACGACTCCGGCTACCCGCAGCCCACTGGCCGCTATGACAGGCTCGAGGCGGACACGCTGATCATGGCGCTGGGTCAGGAGGTGGACACGTCGTTTCTCGCCGATGTGCCCGGCCTCGAATTCAAGCGCGACGGATCGCTGGTGGTGGGACCGAACATGATGACCGGCCAGGAGGGCCTGTTCGCGGGCGGCGACATGGTGCCGGCCGAGCGCACGGTGACCGTGGCGGTCGGACACGGGAAGAAGGCCGCGCGGCACATCGACGCCTGGCTGCGCGGCGAGCGCTACCGCGCGCCGGAGAAGCACGCGCTGGCAGGATTCGAGCTCCTTAACCTGTGGCTGTACACCGACGCGCAACAGCGGCGGCAACCGTCCATCGGCCTCAAACGGCGGCGACGGACGTTCGACGAGGTTCTCGGAAGCCTCAGCCCCGAGGCGGCGCGCTTCGAGGCCGAACGCTGCTTGTCGTGCGGCAACTGCTTCGAGTGCGACGGCTGCCTGGCCGCATGTCCCGACGAGGCGGTGATCAAGCTCGGTGAGGGGAAGCGGTACCGCTTCGACTACGACATGTGCACCGGCTGCCGGTTCTGCTTCGAGCAGTGTCCGTGCGGCGCGATCGAGATGATCCCGGAGCCGCGAACGGCAGGAGCATGAGCATGATCACCCGCATGCTCGACGGTAACGAGGCAGCCGCCCACGTGGCATACCGCGCGAGCGAGGTGTGCGCCATCTACCCCATCACTCCATCCTCCGCCATGGGCGAGCTGGCCGACCAGTGGGCGAACGAAGGAGCCACGAACATCTGGGGCACCGTTCCGGTCGTGGTCGAGATGCAGAGCGAAGCGGGCGCTGCCGGCGCGCTGCACGGCGCCCTGCAAACGGGTGCTCTGGCCACCACCTTCACCGCCTCGCAGGGCTTGTTGTTGATGATCCCCAACATGTTCAAGATCGCGGGGGAACTCACGCCGACGGTGTTCCACGTCGCCGCGCGCTCGGTCGCGGCGCAGGCGCTCTCCATATTCGGCGATCATTCCGACGTGATGGCCACCCGGGCAACGGGCTTCGCTCAACTGTGCTCGAGCTCGGTCCAGGAAGCTCACGACATGGCGCTCATCGCCCACGCGGCCACCCTCGCCACCCGGGTGCCGTTCGTTCATTTCTTCGACGGTTTTCGCACCTCGCACGAGATCAACAAGATCACCCTCCTCACCGACGACGCGATCCGCGCCATGATCGACGACGAACTGGTGATCGCGCACCGCTCCCGGCGGCTCGACCCGGATCGACCGGTTGTGCGCGGCACGGCCCAGAACCCCGACGTCTTCTTTCAGGCGCGCGAGTCGGCGAATCCTTTTTACGCTGCGACGCCCCAAGTGGTGCAGGAGGTGATGGAGCGCTTCGCGCGGCTCACCGGGCGGGCCTATCGACCGTTCGAGTACTTCGGAGCGCCCGACGCCGACCGGGTGATCGTCCTCATGGGGTCGGGCGCGGAGACGGCGCGCGAGACGGTGGCGTGGCTCCAGGGACGGGGCGAGGCGGTAGGTCTGGTGCAGGTGCACCTGTACCGACCCTTCTCCGCGGGGCACTTCCTGGCCGCACTCCCGCCGTCCGTGCGCCGCGTGGCGGTCCTCGATCGAACCAAGGAACCCGGCGCGGCGGGCGAGCCGCTGTACCAGGACGTGGTCACCTGCATCAGCGAAGCGTGGACCGAAGGACTCGATGAGCCCGCGGAGCGGAACGGCGCAGGGGCGCCCACGAAGCGCGACCGCCGCCCCTCGACGCTCGAGCCCAGCCTTCCCGTGCCCCGCGTCATCGGCGGGCGGTACGGCCTCTCGTCGAAGGAGTTCACCCCGGCGATGGCCACGGCCGTGTTCGCGGAGCTGGACGCGGACCGACCCAAGAACCACTTCACGGTCGGGATCCGCGACGACGTGTCCCATACCAGCCTCGACTACGATGAGTCCTTCGACATCGAGCCGGACGATGTCTACCGGGCCGTATTCTTCGGACTCGGTGCCGACGGAACGGTCGGCGCCAACAAGAACTCGATCCGGATCATCGGGAAGGAGCCGGAGCGACACGCGCAGGGCTTCTTCGTGTACGATTCGAAGAAGGCAGGCTCGCGCACCGTCTCGCACCTTCGCTTCGGACCGCGCGAGATTCGGTCCACCTACCTGATCCGGTCAGCCGACTTCATCGGTTGCCACCAGTTCGCGTTCCTCGAGCAAATCGACGTGCTGCACTCGGCCCGTCCCGGTGCCACCCTGCTCCTCAACGCCCCGTACGGACCCGATGAGGTGTGGGAGCGGGTCCCCCATTCCGTGCAAGCGGAGATCCAGGCGAAGCAACTGCGCCTGTTCGTGATCGATGCATATGCGGTCGCCCGTGCGACCGGAATGGGAACGCGGATCAACACGGTGATGCAGACCGGCTTCTTCGAGATCGCAGGCGTTCTTCCGAAGCAGCGTGCGATCCGTCAGATCAAAACAGCGATCGAGAAGACGTACGGGAAGAAGGGTGCCGGACTGGTGAAGAAGAACTTCGCCGCCGTCGACGCGGCGGTCGCCCATCTGCACGAAGTCGCGGTTCCGAAGGGCCGACCGCGTGGCCGTGAGCTTCCTCAGATCGTTCCGCAGGCGGCGCCGGAGTTCGTGCGGAAGGTGACGGCGGCGATGATGGCGGGGCGCGGCGACGAGCTGCCGGTGAGCGCCCTCCCGTGCGACGGGACATGGCCGACGGGCACGGCGGCGTGGGAGAAGCGGAACGTATCCGCGTTCGTACCCGTGTGGGAGCCGGACATCTGCATTCAGTGCGGGCGCTGCGCCCTCGTCTGCCCCCACAGCTGCATCCGGGCGAAGTTCTACCCGCAGTCCGCGCTCGCCGGAGCGCCCGACGGCTTCCCATCCGTGCCGCTCGCCGGCCGGGGCTTCCCCGACGCCCGCTATACGCTGCAGGTGGCGGTGGAGGACTGCACCGGATGTGTCCTGTGCGTCGAAGTTTGCCCGGCGCGCTCGAAGGAAGAGGTGGGGGTGCGGGCGCTCAATATGAAGGCGCAGGCGCCCATCCTCGACCGGGAGCGCCGCAACTACGCCTTCTTCGAGTCCCTTCCCGAGCCGCGACGCGATCGGATCGACAAGACTCACGTTCGCGGCGTCCAGTACCTGACGCCGCTGTTCGAGTTCTCGGGCGCCTGCGCCGGGTGTGGCGAGACACCATACATCAAGCTGCTCAGCCAGCTGTTCGGTGACCGGCTCCTGATCGCCAACGCCACCGGCTGTTCATCCATCTATGGTGGCAACCTGCCGACACACCCTTGGACAACGAACGCCGACGGCCGTGGTCCGGCGTGGTCGAACTCGTTGTTCGAAGACAACGCGGAGTTCGGGTACGGGTTCCGTCTCGCCATCGACAAGCACCGGGAGCACGCGTCCCAGCTGCTCCGCGAGCTGGCCGCGGACGTGGGCGAGGAGCTGGTGGGCGAGATCCTCCAATCCGAGCCGCGCCTATCGGTTGAGATCGAGACACAGCGCGCGCGGGTGGCCGCGCTGCGGAAGAGGCTTCGCTCAATCGACGACCCGAGGGCGCGGCTGCTCGAGTCGGTGGCGGGTCATCTGGTGCGGCGCAGCGTGTGGATCGTCGGCGGCGATGGCTGGGCGTACGACATCGGGTACGGGGGCCTCGATCACGTGCTCGCATCCGGCCGCGACGTGAACGTGCTGGTGCTGGACACGGAGGTGTACTCGAACACTGGCGGTCAGGCCTCCAAGGCCACGCCGCGTGGCGCGGTCGCCAAGTTTGCGTCGGGTGGCAAGCAGGCTCCCAAGAAAGACCTCGGGATGATGGCGATGGCTTACGGAAATGTGTACGTGGCGCAGGTGGCGATCGGCGCCATGGACCAGCAGACGATCCGCGCCTTCCTGGAGGCGGAAGCGCATCCGGGGCCGTCGCTCATCATCGCGTACAGCCACTGCATCGCGCACGGAATCAACATGCAGTACGGCCTCGGCCAACAGAAGCTCGCCGAACGCAGCGGCTACTGGCCACTCTACCGGTATCGACCCGGGACGGATGGCGACGGTCGCCTCATCCTCGACTCGCCCGATCCCGACATCCCGCTGAAGGAGTACGCATACAACGAGATACGGTACCGGATGCTGTCGCACACACAACCGGCGGAAGCCGAGCGGCTGCTGGCACTGGCCCAGGAGGATGTGGACGATCGTTGGCGCCGTTACACGCAGCTGGCCTCGTTCGAGACGGATTCGCCGCAGGGAGAGGCGTGATGGAGCTTCGCACGTCGTACATGGGATTGGAGCTGTCGAGCCCGATCGTCGCCTCGGCCTCGCCGCTATCCGAGAACGTCGACACGATCAAACGCATGGAAGACGAAGGCGCCGCCGCCGTAGTGATGTTCTCGCTGTTCGAGGAGCAGATCCGGACTGAAGCGGAAGCGATGGCGCATTTCCAGGAGTACGGCGGCGAGAGCTTCGCAGAAGCGCTTTCGTACTTCCCCGCCCTGAGCGACTACGACGTCGGCACCGAGCGGTATCTGGATATCCTGCGCCAGGCGTCGGAGCAGGTCGACATACCCGTCTTCGGTAGCCTGAACGGAACCTCTGCCGAGGGGTGGGTTCGATACGCGAGGCAGATGGAGGACGCGGGCGCGAGCGGCATCGAGCTCAACGTGTACTACATTCCGACCGAGATGGAGACGCCGGGATCCGACGTCGAGCAGCGGTACGTGGACGTGCTGCGGGCCGTGAAGGCGACCGTCGACGTGCCGGTCGCGATCAAGATCGGCCCGTTCTTCAGCTCGGTCGCCAACATGGCCCACCGGCTGGACCGGGCCGGAGCCGACGGACTCGTGCTCTTCAACCGCTTCTATCAGCCTGACTTCGATCTCGAGACGCTCGATGTGGTACCGAGTCTCGTGCTCAGCAAACCATTTCAGATGCGTTTGCCGTTAATGTGGATCGCACTCCTGCACGGCCGCGTCGACGCTTCGCTGGCGGCGACCACCGGTGTGCACGGTGTCGAGGAAGTGGTGAAGTACCTGATGGCTGGCGCGGACGTCGTGATGACCACGGCGGCGCTCCTCGTGCATGGAATCGGTCACTTGCGGACGCTGCGCGAGGGCTTGCGGGAGTGGTTGGAGATGAAGGGCTACGATTCCGTCGCGCAGCTCCGGGGGTCGATGAGCGTCCAATCGGTAGCCGATCCGACCGCGTTCGTACGCGCCAACTACATCAAAGTGCTGGAAAACTACAAGAACATCTACGAGGCCTGATCCCGCCGGCGCGCGGTCGGGACTGCACTTACGGATTACGGACCGACGCGCGACCTTTGTCGTTTCAAAGCCAGGTGGGTGCCGAGCACCGTGCGTAACAGTATTTTGGCGCCATCCGCGAGAGCGACGCACCCGCTGCGCCGGTAGACTGGTCGCTTGAATCCCACCCTCACCGTACTCCTGTACTCGTCGATCGCCGCCGGCGCGGCGGCGATCGGAGCGCTCCCACTGCTGCGCCGAACCGCTCTTCCGGCCACCTGGCTCGGGTCAGCCAATGCGCTCGCAGCCGGCTTCATGCTCGGCGCGGCGTACATGCTCACGCAGGCGGACGCGGGACTGTCGTCGTTGCTGGTCGCGGCGGGCGCCGTGCTCGGGATCGCATTCACGTATTGGACGCATCGCGCCACCGGGACGGCCGACCTAGACCTGAACCGACAGGCGGAAGCTGAAGCCACCTACCCGTACAAAGTGTTCCTGACCAGCGCCCTCCACTCCGCTTCCGAGGGAGTCGCGATCGGCGTCGCCATGTACGTCAACATCGGCTTCGGGATCTTCGTCGCCCTCGCCATCGCGGTGCACAACATCCCGGAGGCGGCCATTCTCGCCGCCGTTCTCCGCAGTCGCCTACCGATCGGGAAGTCCGCCGGAATCGCCGTGGCCTCGAACGTCAGCCAGATCCTCCTCGCCACCGCAATCTTCGCCGTCGTCAGCGCCGCGCCGGGCATTCTGCCTTGGGCGCTCGGTTTTGCCCTCGGCGCGTTGATCAACCTGGTGGTGATCGAGCTGCTGCCGGAATCGTACCGTCAGATGGGCACGACCAGCATCGCGCTCGTGACCCTGGCCGCCATGGGGATGGTGGCGCTGTTGCGGTGGATAATCACGGCATGAGCGCGGCCCTGCTCGTCTTTTTGTACGGCCTCATCACGGCTCTCGCCACCGGGCTCGGGGCGTTGCCGTTCCTGTTCACCCGAAGGGTATCGGGACGCGGGGTCGCGTGGGCGAATGCACTCGCCTCCGGCCTAATGCTCGGGGCCAGCTTCGGCCTCGCAGCCGAAGCCACCGCGTACGGGGGGCTCCAGACTCTCGGCGGAGCGGCGCTCGGTGTGGTGTTCATCCTCGTGACCCAGCGCGCGATCGCGGATCGGGAGGTCCGATTCGGCCGGGTCACCGGCATCGGTGCCCGGCACATGTTCCTGATGGTGTTCATCATGACGATCCACTCGATCGCCGAGGGGGTGGCCGTCGGAGCTGCCTTCGCCGGTGGACGCACCCTGGCGGTGGTGATCACGGCCGCCATCGCCGTGCACAACATCCCCGAGGGCCTGGCGATCAGCGCCGTGCTGCGCCCGCGGGGAAGCAGCGTGGCGGCGTGCGCCGGATGGAGCATCTTTTCCTCTCTGCCGCAGCCGATCATGGCGGTGCCGGCGTTCCTGTTCGTCGACGCGTTCCGCCCCGCCCTGCCGTACGGAATGGGGTTCGCCGCCGGAGCGATGGTCTACATGGTGTTCGAGGAGCTGCTGCCGGAGGCGTACGAAGATGCGCCACGGGCGAGCGTCGGGCTTCTGACCAGTCTGGCAATCGTCGCCATGCTGTTGTTCCAGGCATATCTCGCGTAAACGCGCCGGACGCCCCGTTGGCGCGCCGGGGATCCGGGCGCGTAGCTTGACGCGGATCGTCCGACTCAGTCAAGCGGGAAGCATGGAACTGATCAACCTCTACGACTTCGAGGCGGCGGCGAGGGACGTGCTTCCGCAGATGGTCTACGACTACTACGCCAGCGGAGCGCACGACGAGATCACCCTGCGCGAGAACCACGCCGCCTACGATCGCATTGCGCTCCGGTACCGCGTACTGACCGATGTGAGTGAACGCGACTTGAGCACCGAGCTGCTCGGCCAGCCCATCTCGATGCCGATCCTGGTTGCCCCCACCGCGTTCCACCGTCTGGCCCACCCCGAAGGAGAGCGGGCGACCGCGCGCGCCGCCGGCGCGGCGGGAACGATCATGATGCTGAGCACTCTGTCGACCGTGTCGGTGGAGGAGGTGGTCGAGGCGGCGAGCGGGCGGGTGTGGTTTCAGCTCTACGTCTACGGTAATCGCGGTGCCACCGAAGGTCTGGTGCGGCGTGCCGAGGCCGCCGGCTGCTCGGCGATCGTGCTCACGGTCGATGCGCAGCTGTGGGGCAGGCGAGAGCGCGACGTGCGGAATCGATTCCAGCTCCCGGTGGGCGTGTCGATGAAGAACCTGCTCCCGGCCGGCATGGAGCACCTCCCCTCGGAGGCGGACGACTCCGGACTCGCCGCCTATGTGGCCGGCATGTTCGACCCGTCGCTCGACTGGAAAGACGTCGAGTGGCTGATGGGGATCACGGAGCTGCCGCTGCTCGTGAAGGGGATCGTGCATCCGGAGGACGCCCGACTGGCCGCCGAGCTCGGCGTGGCCGGAGTGATCGTGTCCAACCACGGCGGACGGCAGCTCGACACGGCGCCCGCCACCATCGACGCTCTCCCGGAGGTGGTGGAGGCGGTCGATGGCAGGGTGCCGGTCCTGGTGGATGGAGGAATCCGGCGTGGCACCGACGTGGTCAAGGCGCTGGCACTCGGGGCACAGGCGGTCGGGGTCGGCCGGCCGGTGCTGTGGGGACTCGCGGTGAACGGCGAGGAGGGAGTGGCGCGGGTGCTGGAGCTGCTGCGCTACGAGACCGAACTCGCGATGGGCCTGTGCGGCTGCGCGTCGGTTGCGCAGCTCGGACCGGATCTGATCCGTCGAAGACGGCAATGACGCGGCAATAGACTGACCCCGGCTTCTAGCCGAGAACCGTTCCGAGTCCGTCCCGCTCGGCGACCTCGATCACGTGGGCGGCCGCGAACAGGTCCTGCGCGGCGTTGCCGACCGATTTGAACAGGGTGATCTCGTCAGCCGCTGTGCGGCCCTCCTTCAGGCCCGCGGCCACCTCGCCGAGCTCGGCAGCGATATGCGAGGCGTCGATCAGTCCGGCTTCCAGCGGTTGGACGATATCCCCGGCCTCCGCCAGGCACGACGCTCGATGGTCCACGACCAGACGCGCAGCGCCTACCACCTCCGCCGGGATCTCGGCCATCGCCGGGGTATACGCGCCGATTCCGTTGATGTGAGTCCCGGCAGCGACGTCGCTGGCCGCGAAAACGGGCTGCCTCGCGGTCGTGGCGGCGCACACGATGTCGGTCTCCCGCAGGCGGGTGGGAGAATCCGCAACGGCGATCTCGCAATCCACTCGCGCGCGCATCTCACTTGCGAACGCCTGTCCGCGTTCAGCATCGCGGCCGAAAACCCATGTCCGCCGGATGGGGCGCACCGCACACACTGCCTCGAGCTGGGTGCGGGCCTGGACGCCGGTTCCGAAGATGGCGAGCACGTCGGCGTCGGCGCGCGCCAGCAGGTCGGTGGCGAGGCCGGATGCCGCGCCCGTCCGGATCGCGGTGAGGGTCTCGGCATCCAGTACGCCGCGCGGCTCCCCGGTGCCGGAGTCGAACACCAGCATCAGGGCGTGCACGAGGGGCAATCCGGCGGCGCGGTTGTCCGGGTGCACGCCGACGACCTTGATCCCGAACCGTCCGGCCGTCGCCGCGTGGGCCGGCATGAACAGCGCTCGGGAGCCGGGATGCTCGAGCTCGACAGTCGTCCGTACCGGCACTACGGCCCCGCCGGTCGACAGCGCCATGAAAGCCTGACGCATGAGCCCGATGGCGGTCGGCATGTCGAGCGCCGCGCGGACATCGTGGCTCGAGAGGTAGCGGAGGCTCACGCACTCACCGCGGTGTGCGGGCGGGAAGAGGAGGCGGGAAGCCTGCGCATACAAGAGGGCGGCTCAACGAAGGAGGAAGCCGCGGCGCAGCGGATCCGCCGGATCGATCAGGAACTCGTGCCGACCCGTGATGAACGCCGACCCCTCCACCTCGGGGATCACGGCCTCATAGGGGCCGAAAGGCAGCGTCTCCAACACTCGCACCGTGAAGCGGCTCCCGATGATGCTCTCGATCGTCATCTCCTCACCAAGGTCCAGCTCTCCGCGCGCGTGGCAGATGGCGGCGCGCCCGCTCACGCCCGTCCCGGTGGGCGAGCGGTCCACCGCGCCGTCGGCGAACACACACACGTTTCGGCTGTGCGCGCCGGGCGACTCGGCCTCACCGACGAAAATCGTCCCGTACACAAAGCCGAGCTCGGCCTCGAACGGGTGCACCACGGAGCGCTGCTCCGAAACCGCCCGGGTGATCGTCCGGCCCCTCTCGATCAGCTCGCCGTAGACCTCCGGCAGGCAGCGAACTCCGGCGTCCGCGGCGCGCACGTAGGCGTAGAACGCCCCGCCGAACGCGAGATCGTACGGTAGCCGGCCGAGCCCCGGCACCTGCACCGATTCGTCGAGGCCGAGGACGAAGGAGGGAACGTTCCGGAAGGCGACGGATCCGACCCGGCCGCCCCGCACCCGCGCGGTAGCGGTAACGAGGCCGGCCGGGGTGTCGATGGCGAGCGTGGTCTCAGGCGACTTGGCGTCGATGAGCCCCGTTTCGACCGCCACTGTAGCGACGGCAATGACGCCGTGGCCGCACATCGTGCTGTAGCCCTCGTTGTGCATGAACAGGACGCCGAAGTCCGCTTCAGGCGAAACGGGCGGTGTGAGCAGGCAACCGTACATGTCGGCGTGGCCGCGGGGCTCCCACATGAGCGCGGTGCGAAGGGCATCCAGCCGCTGACGGGCGACGCGGCGCCGCTCGAGCATGGTCCCCTCCCCGAGCTCGGGGTAGCCGTCGACGATGACCCGTAACGGCTCACCCGCGGCGTGCACGTCGAGCGTTACGATGCGCCGCCAGTCGTCGGGCGGACACCAATCGACCACCGGTTTCCACCGGCTGGCGTCGTTCGTCATCGGATGCGACCCGGCTCAGTCGATCGCAATCACCGCCGGGCCCGCGAGCTTGTCCACATGGCACCGGCACGGCTCATCGACGGTGAACACGAAATCCGCCCGCGAGACTCGACCGTCGTGGATCGCCTTCACCCGGACGATCTCGTCCGGGAGGATGTGGTCGGTGAAGCGATCGTCGAAGATCGTGTACACGCCGGGGACCCATTCGACGACCTCCACCTTCTGCCCGGTGCGGACGATCGTGACATCGAAACGGATTCCCGGGACCCGGGCACCGTCCGCATCGACCACCTCGAGCGTGAACGCCCGGAACTCCTCGGTACATGCGCACTGCGCGGGATCGAATACGCTGCACCCGGGCGTCGTCGTCAGAAGGACCAACAGGGAAAGCAGGAGCAGCGCAGCAACTCAGAGCGCTCGCCATCGTCCCACCGCGGGTACGGCCCCCCCGGTGGAGGACGCGTCCCCGGTGCACGCGCCTCGCCCGACCCGCGACGTCACTCGAGCACCACCTCGGCCGGCCCCGAGACCCTGGTGACGTGACAGCGACAGGGGCCCGGGACGTCGAACACGAAGTCGGCTCGAAACGAGGCCCCGTCTTTCATCCCCTCCACCCGCACGACGTCGCCGCCCGTTTGGATCGCATCGATCAGGGAATCGTCGATGATGATGTAGACTCCGTCGGGCCCCTCGCGATCCGTCATGTCGACCTGCAGGCCGGTGCGGAGGATGGTGACCGTCATATCGACGCCGGACACCGGCGCGCCGGACGTATCCACTACCCGCACCGTGAAGGCGCGGAACTCGAGGGTGCACGCGCACCCGCCGTTGTCACCCCCATCGCTGGTCGACGAACCGCAGCCGGTGAACGGACCCACGATCGCGATGAGTGCGCCGAGGGCGATCGCGGGACCGCTCCGGTGCCTGCCGCATCGACTCCAGGCGATGCGACCGAAGTCCTTCCACCGGTGTCTCATCGATTCGTCATCTCCGTGCCAAGAACCGTCGCCTCTCCACCCTACAACGATCGGAAACGGGTGGCGGTGACGCGCGCGGCGATGGGCCACACGCGCCAGCAGCCGGGGACAGGCCGCCATCGTTACCGATCGCGGCGCCGGATGACAAACTTGAGCGCCGACCACACCTCGTCCACCGCACACACCTTGACGTCGACCAGACCGTTCGCGAGGCCGATACCGCGAACCACGTTCTCGTCCAAATCGGTCGCTACGCCGGACGTCCTCTTCGGCCACGAGACCCAGATCATGCCGTTCGGCACCATGCGCGGCCGCAACGTCGAAAGCCGCCGCTCGACAGCGGCGACGCGGTCGGCGAACAGGTGGATGAAGTCGAATCCGGTTTCGCGGCGCGGATCCGTGACCATGGTCCCGTCGGGCAGTGGTCCGAGGAGTTCCGCGTAGTCCTGAGGCGGATCGATGAAGCCGACCTTGAAACCGCTCTTGATACCGAGCTTCCGGATCAGCGGCGTTCCGGAGTAGCCGGCGCTCCTTCGCGCCATCAATCAGCTCCCGGATCGTTACGAAGCAGGGTCCGGATCGTTACGAAGCAGGGTCCGGAAGATCAGTACGTGCGTCACCAGGAGGACCGGCACGATGAAGGTCGGGATGAACCAGGCGGCGCCGAAGTCTGGCGGGTGGACGAGCATGAGGCCTTTGCCGGCCGCATACAACAGGTCAGCGATCCCGAACAGGTTGAACAGCCAGACGAGCAGGATCGCCGCCCGCCAGTTTGCAAGCAGCCCGAGTAACGCGACCAGTGCCAGGCCGGCGGCAATCAGGTCACCGTACGCCGCCGGCCTGGCGAACGCCGGCGGAAGCGACTGCGCGACTACACCGGGGACGAGGAACACCAGTCCCACCGTGCGGAAGATGTGCGGTATGACCAGGGGCATCAGCGCCTCGCGGCGCGGAAGCCGATCGAGTGCCGGCACTACGTACCGGTACGCAATGAGTCCGAAGGCGACGAGACTGAAGGCCATCGTCACCACCAGCATCGTGCGCACGTCCATGGCCAGGCTCTCCTTCCGGCACGATCGTATGCCCGTTCCGACCAAGGTGCGACCGGTAGGCCCCCTGATCAACAGACAGACTGCCGGTGGAACCGAGTGATTCCTCCCTTTGTTGAGAGGACCGGCACGGCGACCTACATTGCCGCCCCCGCCTCATGGTCCCACAGTCAAGGATGATACCGGCGATGACCGTTCTCGAAGCCCGAATCGACATCGACACAGCACGCAAAGAACTACTGGACCGCTATATCCGAACCCGGCAGCTCAGCTTGCGGCTGTGCGAGCCCCTACAAGCGGAGGATTTCCGGATTCAGTCCATGCCCGATGTGAGTCCGCCGTGGTGGAACCTCGGCCATACGACCTGGTTTTTTGCCAGGAACATACTCGAACCGTTCGGACGCTACTCGTCCGAGGACGCGGAGCTCGAGTTCGTTCTCAACTCCTACTACGAGGCGCTCGGCCCGCGCATTGCGCGCGACCGACGGGGACTGGTCACGCGGCCGACGACGGACCGCATATACCGTTTCCGCGCGTCCGTCGATGAGCGGATGCTGTCTCTGATCGGGGAGGTGAAGGCGGAGGATTTCGAACGGGTTCGTGATTACACCATCGTCGGCGTAAATCACGAGCAGCAGCACCAGGAGCTGTTGCTCACCGAGGTCAAGCATATCCTCGGCACGAACGCGCCGAATCTGCGCGAAGCGTACCGGCCCCGGCGGGAGGCGGAGGCAGGCGGGTTCGCCGGGGCGAAGCCGGTGGCGATCGAGTTCGAGGGAGGCCTGTTCGAGTTCGGCAACCGTGAAGGCGGCTGGTGCTGGGACAACGAACTGCCCGTGCACCGCGCGTGGCTGGACGACTTCGCGCTCCTCAATCGCGCCGTCACCAACCGCGAATACATCGAGTTCATGCAAGACGGCGGCTACTCGAATCCGCTGCTGTGGCTCTCGAACGGCTGGGCCAGTGTCCAGGCCGAGGGTTGGCGGTCGCCCCTGTATTGGGAGGAAGCGGACGGCGAGTGGCGCTACTGGACGCTGTCGGGCACCCGGGCGGTCGATGCGGACGAGCCGGTATGCCACGTGAGCTTCTACGAAGCCGACGCGTTCGCTCGCTGGCAGGGAGAGACGGACGTGGAGTGGCGCGGAGCGCGCATTCCGACCGAGCATGAGTGGGAGCACGCCGCTCGCTCGACCGGATTTCCGGACGCGAGCGGGAACTTCCTCGACACGGGCGCGCTCCATCCCCGCCCCGCAGGCGGCCGCCCGGACACCCTGGCCCAGCTCGGCGGCGACGTGTGGGAGTGGACCGCGAGCCATTACGAACCGTATCCGGGCTACCGGCCGTTCGAGGGCAGCATCGCGGAGTACAACGGCAAGTTCATGGACAATCAGCGCGTCCTGCGCGGTGGCTCGTGTGTGACACCGGCCGACCACATCCGCGCCAGCTACCGCAACTTCTGGCCGGCGGCGACGCGGTTTCAGTTCACCGGCATCCGGCTCGCCCGCCTGCTGTGAGGCGAGCGGCTGCCGGACCACCGGTCGCCGACGACGCGCTCAGAACTCGCCCGCGTGCAGCGCCTTTACGTAGCTGCTCACCACCGCCGCCGGGACGTGGTAGGCTCGCAGCACGGTGGCGACGATCTCGGAAGCCGCCTCCAGTTCTTCGGAGACGACCGCGTTCGCGCCCGCCGCCTCCAGATCGTCCACGTCAACCGTGTACGGCGTTCGGGCGATCACCCACAAGCGCGGGTTGAGCTGCCGGGCCAGTTTCACCACGCGCACGACCGCGCGCGGATCGTTGACGGCCACCACCAGCAGGCGCGCGCGTTCGATTCCCGCCGCTTCGAGCAGTTGGCGGCGGGTGAGATCCCCGAACATTGCGTCGAACCCCGCCGCCTGCGCGTCGAGAGCCGACACCGGATTGAGATCCACCACCAGACAGGGAATTCCACTCTCGCGCAGCGCGCCGGCGAGGTAGCGACCCGTGAGCCCGTACCCGCCGACAATCACGTGGTCTTCCAGAAGAACCGGGGGCTCGGCGAGCGTTTCACCCCGCAGCAGGTCTCCGAGCTGGGGTGGGGTCGCGGCCGCCAGTCGCGCCTTTCCCCACTCGCCGGCCCGAATCAGGAACGGCGTTGCGATCATCAGAACGACCGCGACGACGAGGAAGGCCTGCTCGCCGCTGGCACCGAGCGCGGCGGGAGTCAGGCCCACCCGCCGGCCGGCCTGGTCGAGCACGAAGGAGAACTCCCCGATCTGCGCCAGTCCGAGTGCCACGCCGACCGCCACATGTAACGGATAGCGGAGAACGAGCACGCTGGCGGTGGTCAGCACCGTTTTGAGCACCAGCACCGCCGCGGTCGCGGCCAGCACGGCGACCGGTCGCTCGATCAGGAACCGAACATCGAGCAGCATGCCCACCGAGACGAAGAAGGTCGCGTAGAAGATGTTGCGGAGCGGCACGATCTCGCCCAGGGCCTGTTCACGAAACCGACTCTCGCTGACGACCAGCCCGGCCAGAAACGCGCCGAGCGCGAGGCTCACCCCGGCGATACTGGCCAGCCACGCGATTCCGAAACAGATGACGACGATCGTGAGCAGGAACAGCTCCGCACTGTGGGTTGAGGCGACCCGCTCGAGAACCCACGGCACGGCCCGCCGTGCCAGCAGCAGGACCACGCCGATGAGGACGAGGGCCTGAGCCACGGCGACCACCACCGTCCCCGCCGGTCGCCCTCCGGCAAACGCCGGGATCAACAAGACCATCACCACGATCGAGAGATCCTGAAACACGAGGATTCCGGTCGCGATCTGTCCGTGTGGAGTGTGCAGCTCCCTTCGGTCGAACAGCAGCTTGAGCACGATCGCCGTGCTGCTCAGAGCCACGAGGCAGCCTGTGTACAGCCCGGCTCCCCACCCCACTCCGAACAGCGACAGGATGACGCCGGTGAACAGGACGGTAAGCAGGACCTGAAGCCCGCCGGCCACGATGACGAAGCGCGCAATACGCGCCAGTCGTTCGAGGCTGAACTCGACCCCAACCGTGAAGAGGAGGAGAACCACCCCGATCTCGGCCGTGCTCTGGATCAGCTCGCTGTCTCTGACCAGACTCAGCGCTTGAGGACCGATGGCGATTCCGGCGAGCAGGAAGCCGACGATGGGCGCCAGACGGAGGCGATGACAGAGGTAGGTGAGCACCACGACCGCGGCGAACAGGAGGAGAAGCTCGGCAAGAAACGTGGATTCCACGACACCTCCGGTGCTCGATGTTAGCGGCAACAGGTGATCGTCGTTCACCACGACGTATGGCCGCTTCGGACCTCCTCTCCTTATCTTGCCCGACGGGTGGACGTCAACTTGAGGAGGGCCCGATCGTGACCGAGCTGACCGACAACCTGGAGCGCGGTCTCGAGCGCCTCGACGGCATCAGCGTGATTCGAGGCTCGCAGACGTGGCGCGGTTGGAACGGGATTCAGTACAAGACCGGGATGTCGGCCCGGAACGTCGGCGCCCGGGAGCTATCGATGAACGTGGCCACCATCCCGCCCGGTGGTGTGGCTCGTGCGCACGTTCACATCGATTTCGAGGTGATGCTGTACATCCTCCGCGGCCGGGTACGCCACCTGTTCGGACCGGGACTCCGCGACCGCGTCGACAACCAGGCGGGCGACTTCATCTTCATCGAGCCGGGCGTGCCGCACGAGGTTCTCAACCTGAGCGACTCCGAGCCCGTCGTGGCCGTGGTGGCCCGGTCGGACGCCGGCGAATGGGAGAACATCGTTCCCTACGACCGCGACTCGGAGGCGTAGCCGCGCCCCCGGTCCCACCGAGTTCGCTCCCCGCTCGCCCCACCTTCAGCTCGCGCGCCGCCGGGCTGCTGGTCCTCATCGGTGTCGCCGTCGGCCTCGGAAACGTATGGCGCTTCCCGTACATGGTCGGTCGCTTCGGCGGCGCCGCTTTCGTCGCCTTCTACGTCGTCGCGGTGGTGGCGATCGGAGTCCCGGCGCTCATGGCCGAATGGGCCCTCGGGCGTCACACCCGCCGCGGGCCGGTCGGTGCCTTCGCACGCGGCGGGCTGCGGTTCGGACGCGGCGCCGGCTGGCTCCTGTTCGCGGTCGTTCTCGCCGCCACTGCCTACTACTCGAACGCGCTCGGCTGGGTGCTGTACCATGCGCTCGCCGAGCTCGCCGGACTCCTCGGGCAGCACATCGACCCGGGACGCATTCTTCCCCCCGAGGCCGGCTTCTCGGCCCCGTCGATCATCCGTCAGTTCGGCTGCACCGGGGCGGTGATTGCCGCCACCGCGCTGGTGGTCGGTCGCGGGCTCCGGCATGGCATCGAGCCGGCCAGCCGGGCGATCACCCCGATCCTGTTCCTCGGACTTGTGGTTCTCGTCGCCCGCGCCGTGACCCTGCCGGGAGCGGGAGCCGGGCTTCGCTGGTACCTGGGAAAGTTCGACCTCGCCGCCCTGACTCCCGACGTGATGCTGGCCGCCCTCGGCCAGGCGGTCTTCTCCCTTTCGCTCGGCGGCACGTTCATGGTCGTGTACGGCTCCTACCTCCCGGAGGGTGAGGGCCTGCGAGGCGATGCGGCGGCGACTGCGTTCGCGGACATGAGCGCGGGGCTGCTCGCCGGGCTGGCGATTTTTCCCGCCGTGTTCGCCTTCGACCTGGCGCCGTCGAGCGGACCGGGACTCATCTTCGCGACCCTCCCGGCGACCTTCGACCGGATCCCGGCCGGTGGCGCCTTCGGGCTGCTCTTCTTCGCCAGCCTGTTCGGAGCCGCCTTCCTCTCCGCCGTGGCCGCCTTCGAGGTACTGGTGGCCGGGGTGACGGACAACACGCGACTGGGGCGTGGCAAGGCGACGGGCC
>CAZJXR010000058.1:0-20925 GCA_964550085.1 uncultured Gemmatimonadota bacterium | reverse complement strand
AGAGGACGATGCGTGCTCCCATGTTGATGAGCTTGTCGACGAAGAACATGCGCGACTCGAACATCTTCTCGTGGATGAGAATCGTACCCCGACACTGGGTCGCGACGACGAGCGCGATGCTGATCAGGTCGGCCGGGAAGGCCGGCCACGGTCCATCGTACAGATGCGGTATCTGGTCGCCCAGGTCCGTTTGAATCTCCAGCGCCTGATCGGATGGCACGTGGATCTCGCCATCACCGATGTGGCAGGTGATGCCCAGCTTCTCGAAGCCTATGCGCAGTGGATCGAAGTCGTCGCCGGGTGCCTGGATCACGATGTCGGAGTGCGTGATAGCCGCCAGTCCGACCATGCTCCCGATCTCGATGTGGTCCGGCCCGATGGTGAAGTCGCCGCCGCCGAGCGACTGCACCCCGTCGATGGTCAGGCGATGGGTACCGATCCCCTCGATCCGGGCTCCGAGCGAGACCAGGAAGCGACACAGATCCTGAACGTGAGGCTCGGCTGCGGCGTTGCGGAGCGTGGATCGCCCGGCGGCCGTTACAGCGGCCAGCAATGCGTTCTCGGTCGCGGTGACGGAAGGCTCGTCCAGAAATATGTCGGCCCCGTGGAGTCCGCGCGTGCGGAGAAAAAAGGACTCTCCCGCCTCAACCTCCGCGCCCAGCCGCCCGAGGGCCAGAAAATGCGAATCCACCCGGCGACGGCCGATCACGTCGCCACCGGGAGGAGGAAGCTCGACCGCGCCGAGCCGGGCGAGAAGAGGTCCAGCCAGAAGGATGGAGGCGCGGATCTCGCGCGCCAGCTCGGGTCGGATCGCTACTCCCTGAATCTCCGCCGCCCGTACCCGAAGCGTGCCGGGCGCTTCCCACTCGATGTCTGCCCCCAGGCCGGTCAGGATCTCGATCAAGGTGCGCACGTCGTTGATCTCGGGAACGTTGTGCAGAACGATCGGCTGATCGGTGAGCAGGCAGCCGGCGAGAATCGGGAGCGTGGCGTTCTTGTTGCCGGCCGGCGTGAACCGTCCCGACAGCCTCACGGGTCCCCGAATCCGGAATACGGTCACTGTCGGACTGACTCCCTCCAGCAGGTCGCTAACAGGCACGAAGCGGGCACGACCGGCTCATCATCCCGGCGGCGAAGGCGCAACTTAGGCGGCAGCCGCTCGACGGGGCAACGAGGACCCGACGGCCGAGCCGAGGGGCGCGGTGGGTGACGACGCGGGGCCACGTTTCGTCTTCCCCCCGAGGGCGGTGCGCAGGCTTGCTTGAGCTAACCGTCGGCTGGCTCTATACTTTTGGGGCACGCCGGACGTTGGGCGCACGTCGTCGGCCCCGGCGACGCGTTCCGACCCGGACCGAGGAAAGACGTCAACGGTGCAAGCGATCGAGCTGCTGTCCGTAATCGGACTGATCCTGTGGATCGTACTCAGTCTGGCCCTCGCCACGGCGGCCATCTGGTTGCTGCCGTCGCTGCGCCGCTTCGTCAACGTGACGGCGGGCCTGGAGCGCCTGCTGGCCGAGTTCGGCGATCGAATGCGACCCGCGGTCAATCACATCGAGCGCGCCGCTGACAACGCGAACTACATAACGGCCGCCGTCCGCGCCGACGTGGCGCGGGTGAGTCGGACTCTCGATCACGCCGCCGATGCGCTCGACGGAATCGTCGAGCTGGCGGAGGAGCGGGCGACCGAGATCAGCGGATTCCTGGAGGTGGTGCAGGAGGAGGCGGAGGAGACCTTCTACACGACTGCTTCGCTCATCCGGGGACTGCGGGCCGGACGTCGCCTGGTGGCCCGTCGCGAGTCAAGACCCCGTAAACGAAGACGTCGGAGAACCGGTTGAGCAGACGTGCCATCATCTGCGGTCTGACGACCGGCCTCGCTTTCGTATTTCTCCTGCCTGACGTCGCACTCGCCTGGGGTCCGGCCACCCACATCTATCTCGGCCTCGAGGTTCTCCGGTCCCTCAGCCTGGTCACCGACAGCCTGGCGGCGTTGCTGTCCGCCTATCCGGTGCACTTCCTGTACGGGAGCGTGGCGGCGGACATCTCGATGGCGAAGAAATACGCCCCGGTCGGCCGTCATTGCCACCACTGGCACGTCGCCTGGGAGATGTACGACGCGGCCCGCGACGACGACGAGCTGCGGGCGACCGTGTGCGGCTACCTGTGCCATCTGGCGGCCGACGTAACGGCCCACAACTCTTTCGTTCCCCGACAGCTATTGCTCACCGCCTCGACGCGCGCGCTGGGACATTCCTACTGGGAGCACCGAATGGATGCGGCCGTCGGAGGACGCTACGCCGCCCTCGCCCGACGAGTGGTCACCGATTTCGACCACTCGCGGGCCGATGCGTTGTTCGACACCGTGCTCTCGAGCACCCTGTTCAGCTTTCGCACCAACCGGAGGCTGTTCCGGGGCATGATCCGGATCAGCGATAACGACAGCTGGCAGGCCATCTTCGACACGGTGATCGACAATTCGCGCTGGGAGCTCGCGCCGCATGAGATCGCGCTGTACAAGCGCCACACCTTCGAGAGCGTAGCCGGCTTCCTGGTCGCAGGGCGGAAATCGCCGGCGGCGTATGGAGACCCGATCGGCGAGATGGCCCTCTCGGAGGCGAAGCGGATCCGCCGACGGGTGCTGAAGGCGGGAGGCTGGAAGGGGGGCGAGGCGCTGGAGGCCACCGCCGACCACCATTTTCCGCTGCCCGCGGGGGCAACCCCGCTGTGGGAGGACCGCGGCGCGACGCCACAGGTCGCCGCCGGTCTGCTGGACGATGAGCACGGGTCGACGTCCACGCTTCAGCCGTCGGCGTCGGCCCTGGACCCGCTCGCGCCCGCTGAACCGCTCGCGCCCCGTTCCGAGACGCGAATCCCGGAGTCGACCGGCTAGGGCCGCGCCCGCCGCCGGCGCTCCACCCCGAAACTCCCGCTACCGCCGCGACAGCGCCGCGCCGCCGGCCGACGACAGACTCGCCTCGGCCGCGTTCCGGGCGTGCACGATCCGACCCCCGACCATGGTGAGCTCTACCTGCACGTCGGGTATCCGCTCCGGCGCCACGCTGCGCAGGTCGTCGCTCAGCACGACCAGGTCGGCGAGCTTTCCCGGCTCCAGCCGGCCCACGGTTCCCTCGCTCGATCCGGCGTAGGCGCTACCTGCCGTGTAGGCGGTCAGGGCCTCCTCGACCCCCAGCTTCTGCTGCGGGAACCAGCCTCCGGGGTGGGCGTCACCGAGCGTGCGCCGGGTGACCGCGGCGTACACGCCCCACAGCGGATCGAGGGGGGCCACCGTCCAGTCCGACCCGAACGCCAGCCGGGCGCCGGCGCGTGTCAGCTCCCTGTACGCGTGCGTGAGCCGGGCCCGCGCGGGGCCGATGGCGCGCTCGGCCCACCGACCGTCATCGATTAGGTGGTATGGCTGTACGGAGGGGATCACGCCCAACGCCCCGAAGCGCGCGATGTCCGGCTCCAGGAGATGCTGTGCGTGCTCCACCCGAAACCTCGCCGCGCGACCGGGTTGCCGATGCGCGATTCGCTCGTACATGTCGAGCGCGATTCGGTTCGCCCGGTCGCCGATGGCGTGGACCGCAACCTGCAGGTCGGCCGCGGCGGATCCCTCGGCCCAGGCTCGCAGCCGTTCGGTGTCCGTGACGGCGAGACCGACGCTGTCCGGAGCATCGGCGTACGGCTCGACAAAGAGCGCCGTAGCCGACCCGAGCGAGCCGTCGACGAACCCCTTCACCCCGCCCCAGCGGAGCCACGCATCGCCCCGTCCCCGGAGCGCCACCTCTTCCGACACGCGCTCCCAGGTAGCGATGGGCAGAAACAGGTAGACGCGCAGGGTGAGCGCATCGGCCGCGTGGGCGCGCCGAAAGACCGGCACGTCATCCCAGCCGGCCATGTCGTGAATTCCGGTGACGCCGAGTCGCGCGGCGTGGGCGAGCGCCCGCTGGAGGGCGGTGTCACGGGTGGCTTCGGTCGCCGGCGGGATGGCGCGCTGCACCGCGTCCATGGCGCGGTCCTTCAGCACGCCGGTCGGCATCCCACCGGCGTCGGTGACGATGTGCCCACCGGGCGGGGACGCCCAACCCGCCTCGACCGCGGCCGCCTGCAGGGCGCGGCTGTTGGCCACCCCCATGTGGAGATCATGCCGGGTCAGGAAGACCGGGTGATTGGTGGTGGCGGCATCCAGCCAACCGCGATCGGGGAGCGTGCCGCCCCAACCGTGGTGATCCCAACCGCCGCCCGTGATCCATTCGCCGGGAGGCGTGCTCGCCGCGCGCTCGGCAATCCGGCGCGTGAAGGCCTCGCGGCTGTCGATCCCGCGCAGGTCGACTTGAGTCAGCGCCAGGCCACCGCGCAGGAAATGGGTGTGACTGTCGATGAAGCCGGGCACGACGAAGCGGCCCTCGAGCTCGACCACCTGCGTGTCGCGGTCGGCCATGCGTCGGATCGCCGCCTCGCTGCCCACGGCCGCGATGACCGCTCCCCGTACGGCGAGCGCTTCCGCGGTCGTCGTTTGGCCGGCGCCGGTCCACACCCGTCCGCCGACCAGAACCATCGAGGGGGCAGACGCCACCGTCACCGGCCTTCCGGAGATTCTTCCGGGGGCGCAGGGGCGGCGGACCGCGTCACTGGCCGTCGAGCCGTTCCTTGAGCAGAGCACGGGTCCGCGACGGCTCCGCCTTCCCGGCGGAGGCCTTCATCACCGCGCCGATGAAGAACCCGAACAGCTTCGCTTCGCCGGCTCGATAGCGAGCCACTTCGTCCGGATTGTCGTCCAGTGCGGTCTCCACCCACGCAACCAGTTGCGCGTCGTCCTGTACCTGGACCAGGCCGTGCTCCTGCACGAGCGCATCGACGTCCGCCCCCTGGCCGGTCATCAACAGCTCGATCGCCTGCGACGCCGTGCGCGCGCTCAGCGTCCCGTCGAGGCGAAGCGCAACGAGGCGCGCGAGGCTGGCAGCGTCGAGGAGACTCGCCTCGTCGGCTCCGGGACGCCGGTTCAGCTCCCTCGCCATCTCACCCATGATGAAGTTGGCGGCCGTCTTGGCGTGGTCTCGGCTCCCGCCGGCCGCCACCCGCTCAAAGTACGCGGCGCGGGCGGGGTACGCGCTCAGCAGTCGGGCGTCGTAGGCCGACAGTCCGTACTCCACCATGAGGCGGTGCTCCAGAGCGTGGGGCAGCTCCGGAAGTTCGACGCGGATGGCTTCGATCGCGGCGGGGTCGATCCGCAGCAGAGGCAGGTCGGGTTCCGGAAAGAAGCGGTAGTCGAAATCTTCCTCCTTCCCCCGCATCGGCCGCGTCTCGTTGCGGCTCGGATCGAAGAGTCGGGTCTCCGAGAGCACGGCCTCACCCCGCGCGAGCATTGCGATCTGACGATCCCGTTCGTGCGCCAGCGCCTTTTCGACAAAACTGAACGAGTTGAGGTTCTTCACCTCCGCCTTGGCGCCGAGTGTGCTGGCCCCGGCCGATCGCACCGAGAGGTTGGCGTCCACCCGCAGGCTCCCCTCCTCCATGTTGCAGTCGGATACGGCGGCATACCGCTCGAGAAGTTGTTTAAGTCGAGTAAGGTAATCCCTTGCCTCTTGTGGAGAACGGATGTCCGGCTCCGTAACGATCTCGATGAGCGGAACGCCGGCCCGATTGAGGTCGACGGCGGTCGAGTCGGGGAAGCGGTCGTGGAGCGACTTCCCCGCGTCCTCCTCCATGTGCAGCCTCCGGATGCGGACCGCGATCTCCTCCTCGCCGCTCCACATCTCCACCTCTCCGGCCAGCGCGAGCGGGTATGCGAGCTGGGTGATCTGATACCCCTTCGGCAGATCCGGATAGAAGTAGTTCTTGCGGACGAACTCCGATGTCGGCCGGATCTCGCACCCCAGTGCGAGGCCGGCCCGGACGGCCAGACGTACGGCCTCTGCGTTCGGCACCGGCAGGGCTCCCGGCAGGCCCAGGCAGACGGGACAGACCTGACTGTTCGGCGGCGCTCCGTACTCCGCCGAACAGCCACAGAACATCTTCGTGCGGGTCCGGAGCTGGACGTGCACTTCGATCCCGATGATCGTCTCGTACGCCGGGCGCTCCGGGTCCGTGCGCGCACCTTGCGCCATCGGGGCCCCGGTCCCGGGTCGCGCGTCTCCAGCCACCGGACCCGTCATTCGCGCCCGCCGCCGGTAGTCGGTCGCTCGTACTCGACCAGCTCCTCCAGCCGGCAAGCCAGACCGAGCATCCGTTCCTCTTCCCAGTGCGGACACATCAGCTGCGCTCCCACCGGCAGGCCGCCGAGGTTACCGATCGGGAAGGAGATGGCCGGGATGCCGACCAGATTGGCCGACACCGTGTACACGTCCGAGAGGTACATGGCGTACGGGTCCTCCACCTTCTCACCGAGCCGGAAAGCGGTGGTCGGCGTGGTGGGGGCCAGGATCGCGTCGACCCCGTCGGCGAACGCGCGCTGGAAGTCCGCCCCGATGGCGCTGCGCACCGCGTGCGCCCGGAGGTAGTAGGCCTCGTAGTAGCCGGCGGAAAGCGCGTAGGTCCCGATCATGATGCGCCGGATGACCTCGGTGCCGAAGCCCTCGCCACGCGACCGCTCGTACATGTCGCGGATGTCCTCGGCCGCGGCCCGGAATCCGTACCGGACCCCGTCGTAGCGGGCCAGATTGCTCGACGCTTCGGCCGGGGCGATCACGTAGTAACAGGGGATGCCGTACGAGGTGTGCGGCAGCGATACCTCCTTCACCGTCGCTCCGGCGGCGGAGGCCCGTGCGAGCGTCCCCTCGATCAGGCTCCCGATCCCATCGTCGAGGCCGCGTCCCATGTACTCGGTCGGTACCCCAATCACCGCGTCCTCGAGTCGTACGCCGTCGAGCGCCGCGGCGCGCGGCGCCGGGCGGTCCTGGCAGGTGGCGTCCCAGCGATCGAGACCGGAGATGCACTCGAGCACGACCGCCGCGTCACGCGTCGAAGCCGCTAGGATTCCGATCTGATCGAGGCTGGAGGCGAACGCGACCAGTCCGTAGCGGCTCACCCGCCCGTACGTCGGCTTGAGGCCGACGATCCCGCAGAAGGCGGCGGGCTGCCGGACGGATCCTCCGGTGGAGGAGCCGAGAGCCACCGGCACCACACCGGCGGCGACCGCCGCACTCGAGCCGCCCGAGCTGCCTCCGGGAACGCGGTCCCGGTCCACCGGATTGCGGGTCGCACCGTAGGCGCTGTTCTCGGTCGAGGATCCCATCGCGAACTCGTCGCAGTTGGTCTTGCCGACCAGGAGCACACCAGCGGCCTCGAGCCGCCGGACGGCCGTCGCCGCGTACGGAGACCGGTAGCCGTCGAGCATGCGCGAGCCGCACGTGGTCGGGAGCTGGGCCGTGCAGATGTTGTCCTTGATCGCGATCGGCACCCCGGCCAGCGGTCCGCTTGCGTTTCGGTCCGGCGTCGAGCCCGCTCCGTCCTCCGTCAGGCTCAGAAAGGCATGGATCGGCAGAGGATGATCGTCGAGCGCACGGACGCGCGCGCGGGCCTCGGCCACCAGCTCCGCCGGCGACATTTCTCCTGCCTCGAGCGTCTGCTGCACCGCGGTGAGCGAGGAGAGCGGGTTCACGACGCATCCCCGCCACGCGGCCCGCTCCCGTGCGGCGACACTCCGTTCTCCGCCTCGGAGGGCACCGCCAGCGCCGGCAGTCGCGGGACCACGAAGTAGCCCTGTCGCCAGTCGGGGGCCATCTGATGCGGCCCGAACGCGAGCGGGTCGGAGTGCGGCTCGTCGTCGCGCGTGCGCGCCGCCAGCCCGCGCTCGTTCGGGCCCGAGCCCGCTTCGGGCTCGAGCTCGGCCAGCTCTTCGAAGTGCGCCAGTATCGAGGCCATCTGGGTAGCCAGCCGGTCGAGCTCCTCCGGCGCCAGCGCCAGACGAGCGAGTCGCGCCACGTGCAGGACCTGATCGCGCTCGATTCGTCTCATCGGACTCCCCGGCGTTCGTTGCCGACCGTTCGGGCCCGGACCGTCACCCTTCTTCCCCAATCGCCCATGAGCGAGGCGCTACACCGGACGCAGGTCGGCGTGCATGACCATGACCTTCTTTTGCTCGCCGCTGTCGAACTCGATCTCCGCCTTGGTGCCGCGGCCGACCCCCGATACCGCGACGATGGTACCCGCCCCGAATCGCGGGTGGACGATGCGCGCTCCTTCGACGATCTCCAGCGGCACCTGGCTGTCGGAGTAATCGTACCGGCGGCCCGCAGGCTCACCCTGCCCGCCGCGCTGCCACCAGCGACCCGAGCCATCGACGGCCGATGCGGCCAGCCGGCTTCCGGCGTCCGCTGAGCGCCGTCCCCCGTCGCGCCATCCACCCCGTCGCGCGTCGGCCGTCGACCCGCCCGCCATCCGCCGCTCCACGACGCCGCCCACCGGCAGCTCGTCGAGAAACGACGACGCAGCGGAGCGCGACTCGCCTCCCGCCCTCCAGCGACGGCCGGCATGCGACAGGTAGAGCCGATCCTGCGATCGTGTGATGCCCACATACAGCAGCCGCCGTTCCTCCTCCAGCCCTTCGGCCGATTCGGCCGCTCGCGACAGCGGCAGCAGTCCCTCTTCGAGGCCCCCAATGAACACGACTGGGAACTCGAGTCCCTTCGCGTTGTGGAGCGTCATCAGGGTCACCGAGCCCCGGTCGGCGTCCCACTCGTCGATGTCGGCGATGAGCGACACGGACTGGAGGTACAGGGCGAGCGGGGTCGCGACCCCGGTGTCGTCCTCGATCTCGCTCGGGTCGAAGGCTGCGGCCGCCGCCATCAGCTCGGTCACGTTCGCGATCCGGTCGGCGCCATCTTCCTCTTCCTCCAGCGCCGACACCATCCCGAACCGCCGCACGCACTCCTGGATGACGTCCTCGACCGCAGCATCGCGTTGCAACTCCCGCAGCCCCGCAAGGTGGGCCGCGAACGCGGCCAGCGCTCGCCGGCCGGCGGCGGGGAGCTCCGGACGGTCCTCGGCTTCGGACGCCATCTCGAGCAGGCTCCGACCCTCGCGGCGGGCCGCCGCCCGCAGCTTGCCCAGGGTCACCTCCCCGACTCCCCGTCGCGGCCAGCTGACCGCGCGCTGGAACGCCGCCTCGTCGGCCGGATTGATCACCAGCTGCAGATATGCGAGCACGTCCTTGATCTCGCGTCGCTCGTAGAAGCGGACTCCACCCACGATGCGGTACGGCATGCCGGCGCGCCGCAGGGCGTCCTCGTAGGGCCGCGACTGGGCATTGGTCCGGTACAGGATCGCGCACTCCTCCGGAGCGCGGTGCGGGTGGAGCGATCGGATCTCGCGCACGGTCCAGGTCGCTTCGGCCCGCTCGTCGGGAACCCACAACACCATGACCGGATCGCCGGCGTCGCGGGCGGTCCGCAGCACCTTCTGTTTGCGGGCGCGGTTGTTCGCGATCACCGCGTTGGCCACCTCGAGCACGCAGCGGGTCGAACGGTAGTTCTGCTCCAGACGCAGCACGCGGGCGCCGGGAAAATCCCGCTCGAAGTCGAGAATGTTGCGCAGGTCGGCGCCCCGCCAGCCGTAGATCGACTGATCGTCATCGCCAACCACGCAGATGTTTCCGTGCAGGCGGGCCATGGCCCGCACCAACCGGTACTGGGCATGGTTCGTGTCCTGGTACTCGTCCACCAGAACGTGGCGGAAGCGCCGTGCATATCGGCTCCCCACCTCGTCGTTCGCCTCCAGCAGCCGGACTGCCTCGAACAAAAGGTCATCGAAGTCGAGCGCGTTGGAGCGGGCCAGGATACGCTGGTACTCCGGGTAGACGACCGCAGTAGTGCGGGCGGCAAGATCGAAAGCGCTCGCCTCGTACTCGGCCGGACCGATGAGTGCGTTCTTGGCGGTCGAGATCCTCGATCGCATGATGGCGGGCGACCAGCGCTGGGGATCGACCCCTGCCTCCTCCATCGCCGTGCGCAGCGCGCGCAGCGAATCGTCCTCGTCGTAGATCGTGAAGCCGGCGTCGAAGGCGAGTTGTGCGGCTTCCCGGCGGAGGAGCCGGGCCGAGATCGAGTGGAACGTCCCCATCCACAGACCGCGAGGCTCCTCCCCGATGAGGCCGGCGATCCGGTCCCGCATCACCCCCGCCGCCTTGTTGGTGAAGGTGACGGCCACGATCTGCCACGGGGCGACGTCGCCCGCCTCCAGGAGGCGAGCGATGCGTGCCGTCAGCACGCGGGTCTTTCCTGAGCCGGCGCCGGCGAGGATGAGGAGCGGGCCCTCGCCGTGACACACCGCCTGGTGCTGTTCCGGGTTAAGCGCGATCGCCATCGGAACCGTTGCGTTGCACCGGAAGCTCGATTCGGAAGCTAGCGCCCTGTTCGCTGTCCTCGAGCGCGATCGTGCCACGGTGCATGGTAGTGATGATGCGGCGGGTGAGTGACAAACCCACTCCCCAGCCGGTCTCCTTCGTGGTCACCCCGATGTCGAACAGGTTCTTTCGAACCGCCGGTGACACTCCCGGACCCGAATCGGAGACGCGAAATGTCGCGCGGTCTTCTGAGCTGCGGACGTAGTCGATCACGATCCTTCCCTCCTGGCCGGCCAGCGCGTCGAGGGAGTTCTTGATCAGATTCTCGAACGCCCACTCGATCAGAGTCTCGTTACCCCGGATGAGGGGCGCCTCCGCTACGTCGATGGAGAACTCCACCTTTCTCGCCCCGCGTGGCAGGCGCACCACAAAGTAGCGCCGCAGACGTTCCAGAATCTCTCCGACGTCGATCCCGCGCAGGGATGGGGGACGCCCGATGAGCTCGAAGCGGCGGGACACCTTTCGCAGCCGCTCGAGGTCGGCCTCCATTTCGGTCACCAGCTCGGCGCCTCCGATCCGTTCGGATGGCCCGTCGGCAAGCAGCTCCAGCCAGCCCGACAGCGAGCTGAGCGGCGTCCCCATCTGGTGCGCGGACTCGCGCGCCATGGCGGACCAGATCCGTTCCCGCTCGACTCGAAACGAGGTGCGGATAACCCACGCTCCCGCCAGTGCCATGGCCGCGAGCATGGCCGCCTGAAGGACGGGAATCCACTTCAGGCGTCGCAGGAAGAGCGACTCGCCGTAATAGATGCGCATGCCCGTCAGCCAGCGATCGGGCGCCACCTCGCGGGCCGCCACCTCGGTGGGCAGGTTCTGCTCGGCCAACTCGGCCACGAACCGCTGCACGCGCTCGATGTCGTCCGCCGTCGACAGGTCGGCCTCGAATGGAAGATTGGCGACGAAGAGCGGAGTTCCGATCGTGTCGGTGAGCACGACCGGTACCCGCAGATTGTGGATCTCCCGCAGCACGGCCAGCTCCGCCTCATCCGTCCATCCACCACCGGCGCTCTGAATGACGCGCGCGTAGATGCGGCTGATGGCGGCTGCGTCCTGACGCAGCGCTCCCTCCATCTGTCGGGTGTAGGCGAAGAAGGAGATCAGCACACCCATGAACAGAAGTCCGCCGATCAGGGTGAAGACTCGTCGCCTCACCTGGAGTCTGTCCGAGGCTCGAGCCTCTCCCGTCCGAAGTAGGGATGGAGCGCCTCCGGCAGTCGCACGCTGCCGTCTTCCTGCCAGCCGTTCTCGAGCAGCGCCGCGATCGTGCGCGCCAGCGCCACCCCGGAGCCGTTCAAGGTGTGAACGAACTCCAGCGGGCGTCCCGGTTGTCGGCGAAAGCGCAGGTTCGTCCGCCGCGCCTGGAAATCGGTGAACGAGGAGCAGCTCGACACCTCCAGCCACTCCTCGACGCCTCCGGCCCAGACCTCGAGGTCGTACGTCATCGCGTTGGCGAAGCCGAGATCCCCGGCCGCCAGCAGGATCTTCCGATACGACAGGCCGAGCCGGCGCAGGACGTTCTCGGCGTGACTGGTGAGCAGCTCGAGCTCCTCCTCCGAACGCTCAGGGGCGGTCAGCCTCACCAGCTCTACCTTGTCGAACTGATGGACTCGCTGCAGACCGCGCGTTTCGCGACCTGCCGCGCCCGCCTCGCGGCGGAAACAGGGAGTATACGCCACCAGGGCCACCGGGAGCTCCCCGCCGTCCAGGACGTCGTCCCGGTACAGGTTGGTCAACGGCACCTCCCCGGTCGGCACCAGGAACAGGTCATCCGGATCCGTACGGTACATGTCGTGTTCGAACTTCGGCAGCTGCCCGGTCCCGGTCATGGCGCGCCGGTTGACGACGAAGGGCGGAGAGACCTCCGTGTAGCCGTGCTCCCGCGCGTGCAGGTCCAGCATGAAGTGCAGCAGTGCGCGCACCAGCCGCGCTCCCTCGCCGATGAGGAGCGGAAAGCCCGAGCCCGCCAGCTTGGCACCGCGCTCCATGTCGAGGATACCGAGCTCGTCACCGATCTCCCAGTGCGGCCTGCCGCCGCGAGGGGGAGCGAGGTCGCCCCACTCGGCCACCACTTCGTAGTCCTCGGCACCACCGCTCGGAACCCGGGTCAGCGGCAGATTCGGCATCTCGAGCAGCGACGCTTCGAGCGCCGCCTCGACCTCGGAAAGCCGCCCATCGAGTTGTCGGATCCGCTCGCCGACTCCCTGCATCTCCTCGATGAGCGGACCGGCATCCTCCTGGCGCCGCTTCCGCTCCCCCACTTCGCGTGACACGCGGTTGCGGCGGGCCTTCAACTCCTCGACCTCGCCGATGATCTCGCGCCGCGAGACATCGAGGGCGAGTGTGCGGTCGAGGAGCCGCGGGAGCTCGGGGTCACCGCGCCGTTCGAGCGCCGCTCGGGCGGCCTCGGAGTCGGCGCGCAGCTGTCTGGTGTCGAGCACTACTGCTGATCGCTGAGGGGGACGGCGGCTCCGGGAGTCGTGTTACGGTTTTCGCAGTTGGGATTGATCAAGTGCTGAAAGGTGATCGTCCCGGCACCGGCATCGATGGCGAGGATCTCCAGCTTTCCGTACCGCCGGCAGCGGAGGTTTCCGAACGATGCATCGCGCTGGCTCTGCACGGCGAGCACGTCGCCCACCTCGACCTCCATCGGCACCACCCGTTGATACCCGGTCGCCGGTACCTGGTCCACTTCCTCGAACGGCCGGACGAGCTTCTGGAGCCCGGCGTCCGAGCGCTCACCGATGATCAACCCACGGGGTTTGAAGTGCGCGGTGCCGTCGGGTCGCAGAAAGAACACGAAGTCCCAACGTGAGTTCTGCGCCACCCGAACAGGGGATGACGAAACGACATCGAAGGCGGACGGTTCCCGCACTTCGGCGGTGCCGAAATCGATCAGCTCCGCCTCGGTCGGATCGTCCGGGTTGGAGAGTGGCTCCGGCTCGGAAGAACCGCCACACGCCAGGCTTCCGACCAGGCAGGCGAGCGCGCCGGCTGCGGCCCGGCGTGACCTCGACCCCGCGAGCCAGTTTCCGTCTATTGTCAGCACCATCGAGTCACCCTTCCTCCATCCATTCGGTCGCGAACACCCGGTCAGCCGCGCCCCGGGGCAGCCGCCGACAGAGACACCGACCGGCGCGCCCCGGTTGCCCGGGATCCGCGTTCAACGGCCGCAAAATGAAAGTCGCGCGCCGAAGGTGTCAAGCGGCCAAACGCCTGCAAACTCTTGATTTCAGCCGTTTTTTTTCTTGACGCCTTGAAAGGCGCCGTCTAGCTTAGCCGCGCTCCGCACCATCCCGCTCGCACCCGGAAAAGGAGCGATCGCGATTCGGCCACCCGAGGCCGGCCTGCTCACATGAACGAGCGGCCGCGGCTCTTCGCCGTCGTTCTGGCGGGAGGAATCGGTTCCCGCTTCTGGCCCGCTTCCACGCCGGACCGGCCCAAGCAGCTCCTCCCCCTCGGCAGCGACCGGCCGTTGATCGCCGACACGATCGAACGTGCCGTCCACCTCGCCGGGCTCGACCGCCTGCTGGTGGTAACCGGAGCAGCACTGGTCGATCCATTCCGGTCGGCGGTGCCGGAGCTCGAGGCCGGTCACTTTCTGGTCGAGCCCGCGGCCCGGGGAACGGGTCCGGCACTGGTGTGGGCCGCCCACCAGGCGCTCGGACGCGAGCCCGACAGCGTGATGGTGTCGCTGCACGCCGACCACGTGATCTCGCCGCTGCCGCAGTTCTCGGCCACGGTCGCGAAAGCGGCCAACGCGGCCAGCCGCCAGCGGCGGCTCTATTGCGTCGGAGTTCGACCCACGCGGCCCGAGACTGGGTACGGCTACGTGCGTGCCGGTCGCTCCACCGCACCCGGGGTGTTCGATGCACTGGAGTTCGTCGAGAAGCCGGACCGTGCGACGGCAGAAGAGTATCTGGCCTCCGGCGACTATCTGTGGAACAGCGGTATATTCGTGTGGCGTCCCCGGGACTTGCTGGAGGCCGTCGACCGATTCACGCCGGAGATGGCGGGAGCGCTCGAGCTGCTGGACGCGTCGGACGTCGAAGGCTTCTACCGCAGGGTCCGTCCGGTGACGATCGACGTCGGGGTGATGGAACGAGCAAATCGTGTCGGCGTCGTCGAGGCGACCTTTCACTGGGACGACGTGGGCGCGTGGAATGCCCTGGCCCGGACGCGCGAGACGGACACGGCCGGCAACGTGCTCGTCGGCAAGGTCGATGCGCTCGATTCGCACGATAACATCGCGTGGGTGGAGGACGGCCGGGTGGCCTTGTTCGGCGTGCGGGACCTGGTCGTGGTCCGAGTCGGCGACCGCACGCTGGTCACCACCCGAGTCGCCGCGCCCGATCTCAAGCGGCTGCTCGAGCGGCTGGAATCGGATACTTAGGGGCTGCCGACCTCTTTTCGGCAACCTGCCGGGAGCCTGCGAATGAGGCTGTACCTGTTCGATGACCGGACCGCGGATGCCTGGCATCCGTTCTCGCTCACCCGCCCGGGCTCGGAGCTTCTGTTCGGCATGATCCTGCAGCGCGAGCGCCTCGAACGGTTTGCCGGCGTGCGCGCGGCCGGCTGTCTGACTCGACCCTGGCTGGCCGACTTCTTCGAGCCCGGGGCGCCCACCGTGGTCAGCGGCGAGGAGATTGACACCGACCGGGATCGACTTTTTCTCGCCTCGCGGCTGGTGCCTGTCCCCGGTGCCCGCTTCATCATCCCGTCCGAGAGCATGATCCTGATCGTGGAAGACGTCGTTTGCGGCGCGTTCATCGCGGCCGGCGATCCAACCCCCGAGGGCGCCTGGTTCGGCGACCCCGCCCCCCTTCCCGGCTGGCGCCAGCTCCATATCGAGGGCCGCGCCCTGGGCCCGCTCACGGAGCTGGTGAGCGGGAGCACCGAGCAGACGGCCGTCGATGTAGCCGCGCTCGAGCCGGCCGACGGGCCGGTACCCGACGGGATCGCGGTCATCGGTCGCGACCGCATCGTCATCGGTGAGGGTACGAGAATCGAACCGGGGGTCCTGCTCGATGTCCGCGACGGACCGATTCTCATCGGCGAGCGAACGGAGGTCCGCGCCGGCACCCGGATCGCGGGCCCGTTCGCCTGCGGTCCCGACTGCCGTCTGCTGGGTGGATCCCTGAGCGGCGTCGCGGCGGGTCCGTTCACCTACCTGCGGGGAGAGGTCGAGGAGTCGGTCATCCTCGGCTTCTCGAACAAGGCGCACGACGGATTCATCGGCCACTCCTATCTCGGTCGTTGGGTGAACCTCGGGGCGCTGACCACGAACAGCGACCTCAAGAACAACTACGGGCCCATCCGCCTGGGGGGTCCGAAAGACGAGGTCGATACCGGCCTCCTCAAGCTCGGCTGTCTGCTGGGCGACCACGTGAAGACCGGCATCGGTACCCTTATCAACTCCGGAACCATCATCGGCGCCGGCTCCAACCTGTTCGGCGGCGCGATCCCTCCCAAGTGGGTTTCGGCCTTCTCGTGGGGAAGCGGCTCGGAGCTGGTCGAGTATCGGTTGGACGCGTTCCTGAGCACCGCACGGACTGTGATGGAACGACGGGGCCAGCCGTTCGAGCCGTCGACCGCGCGCTGGCTGTCCAGCGCCTGGACCCGGGCGCGCGGGGAGAGGGCGGAGCCGTGAAGCTGACCTCGATCGCGAGCAGCAGCTCCGGCAACAGCACTCTGGTCGAGAGCGCCGACACCCGCATCCTGATCGACGCCGGAATCAGCGCCGCGCGACTCGGACGCCGACTCCGACAGGTCGGCGTCTCGCCCGAGAGCGTCGATGCGGTGATCGTCACCCACGAGCATCGTGACCACACGGCGGGCGCCGGAGTAGCAGCACGACGCTGGGGATGGCCGCTGGTCATGACGGCGGCGACGCGGCGCGCCTGCGCCGCCCTGCTCACTGGCAGCGAACTGGTCCGCGAGCTCAACGCCTACCGTCGGCTGCGGATCGGACCGCTCGAGATCTCTCCCTTCCTCACCTGCCACGATGCGGCTGATCCGGTCGCCCTCACCGTCGAGGAGGTCGGCTCTGGTCTCAAGGTGGGCGTGGCGACCGACCTCGGCCGCGCAACCACCGCGGTGCGCGGCGGGCTGGCGGGATGTCATTTCCTCGTCATCGAGGCGAACCACGACGAGGTCATGTTGCGCCGCGGGCCCTACCCGTGGTCGGTCAAGCAGCGGATCGGAGGCAGCCGGGGACACCTCTCCAACCGTCTGGCGGCGGAGCTGACGGCCGATGTCTGGCACCAGGAACTGGCGTGCGTGCTGCTCGCCCACCTGAGCGAGGAGTGCAACAACGCCGACCTCGCCCGCACGGAGGTCGGCGACCGGATGGCGAGGCGGGGATACGCCGGGCGTGTCGAGGTCGCCCCGCCGCACGGCGTGTCGAAATCCTACGACATCGCCCGACTGCGGGAGGAAATACGGGCTCGCGGGCGCCCACAGCTCGAGCTCTTTTCCTAGCCCCTGATCCCTATTCCGGCCGGACGTTGCTCACCCCACCCGGCCGATTCCCATCCAGCACGTGCAGGTCGCTGAAAACCCCGGCGATCTGCTTCAGCCGATCCCGACGCCGCGCAACAGGCGGAGGATGTCGTTGGCGAAGGCGAGGATGAAGACGCCGATCAGCACGATGAGGCCCACCTGGCTGAAGCGGATTCGCTGCTCGACGGTCAGCCCCTTGCCGCGAACGCCCTCCAGCACGAGCAGGAACAGGTGCCCGCCGTCGAGAACGGGGATCGGCAGCAGATTGAGCACGGCGAGATTGACGCTGATGATGGCCATGAAGCCGAGCAGCGGCCACACCCCGAGCCGCGCCGATTGCCCGGACAGCTGACCGATGAGGATCGGCCCGCCGAGCTCGCTCACCGAGGTTCGGCCGCTGAACAGGTTCCACAGGAATCGATAGATCTCGGCGACCCAGTAGACTGTCCGGTGCGCGCCGTCGACGATCGCCGGCCCGAGGCTGAGGGGACGGAATCCTTCGGCCGGGTCTGAACGCACGCCCAGCCGGCCCAACACCACCGTGTCGGCGGCCAGTTCACTGAACTCACGGACGGAGTCCGGCCTCACGCGGAGCGAAATGAGGGAATCGGCACGCTGGACGGTGACCGGCAGCATGACGCCCGGGCTCTGATCGACGACCAGCGCCATCTCGGTCCAGGCGCGCACGCCGCGACCGCCGATCGCCACCACCACGTCACCGGGCAGGATCCCCGCTCTCTCGGCTGCGGAACCGGGAGCGACCTCGCTGATCAGCGGAATCTGGACCCCTCGCTGGTGCGCGATGACGGTGAACACGACAAAAGCGAACAGCATGTTCATCGCCACACCGGCCGAGATCACGAAGATCCTCGCCCACAGCGGCTTGGCATCGAAGTCACGCGGAGATGGCGGGCGCGCTTCCTCCGTCCCACCGCCCTCGAGCTTCGACTGAACCTCCTCGTCCGCCATTCCCGCCATCTTCACGTAGCCACCGAGCGGGAACCACGAAAGCACGTACTCGGTTTCGCCTCGCTTGACGCCGACCATCTTCGGGCCGATTCCGATCGAGAACCGCGGCACCTCGATGTCGACGGCCTTGGCGGCCCAGAAGTGGCCGAGCTCGTGCACGAGGATGAGAACGCCGAGCACGAGCACGGTGGCGAGGATGGTGACCAGCAAATCAGACCGTCCCTTCTGTCATCCCTTGTGTCGGACTACATCCCCGGAACGTGCCCGGATGCGAGCCGCGACAAGCCTCCGCCGCTTGAACCCGCAGTCCGCCGCTCAGGTTCCGTGGGGCGCCACGGCAAGCTTCAGGCCCGTGGTCGGATCGGCCGGAGCGCCGCCACAGCGGGTCAGCCGTGGCTCACCCCGAGGCGAGCGGCCGGATCGTGCGCCACCCGCGCAATACTCTCCTCTGCCCGCTGTCGCGCCGCTGCGTCGATACGCCATACGTCCGACAGGGTGGGCACCGGGGCGGCCGACGCTACCGCGAGCGCCTCCTCCACCACGCGAGCGATGGCCGGAAAGTCGATCCGACCCTCCAGGAACGCTCGTACGGCCGCTTCGTTAGCCGCGTTGTATGCGGCCGGGTACGATCCACCGGCCCGACCCGCGTCGACGCCGAGCCGAAACATCGGGAAGTCGTCGTCCCGGATCCGTTCGAACACCAGCGGGCTCGCGGCCACCGGGTCGAAGCGCTCGAACAGATCCGCCGGGCGCTCGGGGTGGAAGAGGGCATAGCACACCGGCACCTCCATGGTCGGCACGCCGAGCTGCGCCAGAGTCGACCCATCCCGGAACTCGAGCAGGCAGTGCACGACCGAATCCGGGTGCACGACCACTTCGATGCGGTCGTAGTCGACGCCGAACAGATAGTGCGCCTCGATCACCTCGAGCGCCTTGTTGGCCAGGGTGGCCGAATCGATGGTGATCTTGTCGCCCATGTTCCAGGTCGGGTGGGCCAACGCATCGGACGGACGGATGGCGGAGAAGCCGGCGGCGGGCGTGGTGCGAAAGGGACCGCCGGACGCGGTCAATGTCATCCGATACACTTCCTCGGCCGGACGGCCTGCGAGGCACTGGAAGATGGCGCTGTGCTCGCTGTCGACCGGGATCAGCTCACCGCCGCCGCCGCGCCACGCCTCCAGCACCAGGTCGCCCCCGGCCACCAGCGACTCCTTGTTGGCGAGCGCCAACCGTTTGCCCGCGCGCAGCGCTTCGAGGGTGGCCTCCAATCCCGCGATGCCGACCAGTCCATTGACCACGATGTCCGCGCCGGGGGCCGCTGCGGCCGTGGCCACGTGGTCGGAACCGAAACGCCACTCTCCCGCCCACCCGGTGGTTGCGCTCGACGGTTCGCCGGCCAGGGCGACGAACTCGGGCTCGAACTCCGACGCCAGCCGATCGAGCTCGATCGCGTTGTTGTTGGCCGTCAGGCCGACCACGCGGAAGCAGTCGGCGTGGCGCCGGATGACGTTGAGTGTCGATCGCCCGATCGATCCGGTGGCACCCAGGACCACCACCCCTCGTCGGTCCACGGGTCAGAACGAGAGCGCGACGGCGAAGAAGAGGTACGCGGCGGGGATGGCGAACAGCAGCGAGTCGAGGCGGTCGAGCACTCCGCCGTGCCCCGGCAGCAGGTTGGACGCGTCCTTGACCTCGCATTCCCTCTTCATCGCCGATTCGACCAGATCACCCAGGATGGCGGCCACGGCGACCACGAAGCCGAACAGGAGGCAGAAGCCGATCGAGGCCATGTAGCCGTTGAGCGGTAGAATCCAGATGCCGAGCAGGCCGCTCACCGGGCCGGCCACCAGGGCGCCGAGGGCGCCTTCGACCGTCTTGTTGGGACTCACCCGCGGCGCCATCTGACGGCGCCCGAACGACCGACCGACGAAGTACGCGGCCGTGTCCGCCGCCCACGTCACCACCACCGGATAGAAGAAGAACAGGGTGGGCGCCAGCGGCCCGAGCCCGGCGCTGAACCCCTCACGCAACAGGACGCCGAATGACAGCAGCCCACCGGTGTACAAGACTCCGAACAGGGTTACGGCCGCGGCCGTGATCGGCCCGTCCGCGGGGGGCACGCGACGCACGGCGATCAGCGCGATCGCCACCAGTATGATGCCGCCGTACGTGCCTCCGCCGGCGAAGCCGAAGAAGAGGAAAACCAGCGGGAAGAGCGCCGCGGCGGCGGCCCCGGGGTACAGGAAAGTCAACCGACCGCGTTCCTCGAACATGGTCGAGAACTCCCACATGGCCACGGCGGCGACGAAGCCGAGCCCGAGAGCGAAGAACCAGCCGCCGGCGTACACGACGCCCACGCACGCCGGCACCCCGATCGCCGCCACCAGCAACCGGGTTCGAAGATCGGCGGTCAACAGCCGGCTCCGCCCTTCGGCGGGCCCGAGCGCGACCTCAAGTCCGGCGGACCCCATGCCACGATTTCATCCGGTCAGCTCTGCTCTTCCTGGACTCCCGCCGTGACTCGACCGAAGCGGCGCTCCCGGTTCTGGAACTCGAGGATCGCCGCGAACAGCTCGGCCCGATCGAAATCGGGCCACAGAATCGGCGTCACGTACATCTCGGCGTACGCGACCTGCCACAGGAGGAAGTTCGAGATCCGGTATTCGCCCGAGGTCCGGATCAAGAGGTCGGGGTCGGGTATACCGACCGTGTACAGCTCGTCCGCCAGGACCGCCTCGGTAATCTGTTCGACCCTCAGCTCCCCGTCACGTACCTGACGCGCGACCGCCCGGGCCGCGCGAGCCAGCTCACTCCGCGAACTATAGCTGATGGCGAGGTGGAGTTGGAGAGCGGTTCCGGCTCCCGTCGTTTGCTCGATGTCCGAGATCGCGCGGCGGGCCGAGTCGTCCAGCCGCTCCAGTTCGCCGAACACCCGTACCCGTACCCCGTTTTCGCGAAGCTCGTCCTTTTCGCTGTCGACGTACTCGCACAACAGGTGCATGAGGGCGGAGATCTCATCCGCCGGCCGCTTCCAGTTCTCGGTCGAGAAAGCATAAAGGGTGAGATGCTCAACGCCCGCCTCGAGGGAGCCTTCCACCACCTCTCGGACGGCCCCC
>CAZJXR010000057.1:14468-21244 GCA_964550085.1 uncultured Gemmatimonadota bacterium | reverse complement strand
TGGCTGGGGACGGAATCGAACCGCCGACACCCGCGTTTTCAGCGCGGTGCTCTACCAACTGAGCTACCCAGCCTCGCCGTGCGCGGTCCTCGCGCGCCGTCACTCCGGGGGGGGGATTCGAACCCCCGACCTAGTGGTTAACAGCCACCCGCTCTGCCGCTGAGCTACCCCGGAACAGGTGAATCAAAAACCCCGCCGGGCGTGGTTGCGAGGCGGGGCGGCGCGCCCGTTCATGGGCGACCGAATCGTACGCCGAAGCCTCGATCGTGTCAACCGATTGCACGCCTCGCAGCTCCGGCTCGACCGCGCATCGTGTCTCGCCTGCTTCCTGGAGGTCAGGTCGCGGAGGATCGAAGCAGCCGCATTAGCGCCGGGCCGGTCACGGCCCCGAGGATGACTCCCCCGAGCAGCATCGCCCCGATCGAGAGCAGACTTCCCGACGGACCCTCGATCCGGCCGCGCTCAATCAGCGCAATCGCGCCCGCTGGCATTCCCCAACCCAGGATGCAGGCGAGCACCCACCACACTGCACGGTCGCGGTGGGGGAGGAGGCGCGTCTGGAGAGTCCCCACCAGCAGTCCGCCGACCAGAACGCAGCGCGAAAGGGAGAATACGGATTCCAATCCGACCGCGGCCCCGATGTCCCACAGTACGAATGGCGACCCCATTCCGACGATCGAGGCCCACAGCCACCGGCGAGGCGTGTCGATCCACTGCCCGATTACGCGACTCTGCATGTAGCCCACGCCCGCACCCATGCCGATTCCCACCATGAACTGAGCTCCGCCGCCGATCAGGTCCCACACGACAGCCAGGCCGATGACGAGGACGAATCCGAGCAACCATCCCACGGAGGTCGCG
Organism: uncultured Gemmatimonadota bacterium; assembly: GCA_964550085.1. Classification (GTDB taxonomy): domain Bacteria; phylum Gemmatimonadota; class Gemmatimonadetes; order Palauibacterales; family Palauibacteraceae; genus JBFILW01. The sequence goes on along the minus strand of CAZJXR010000057.1, from coordinate 20,383 downwards.
CGTATCCACCGGGTGATCGTGTGTCGATCGAGCGATTCGGTTTCAACGATCATGACTCGTCGCTCCATCCCTCAATGCTCGACGAACGTAAGACGATCGGACTGCCGGACCCAACTCGATCTGCCGCGACTTCTTCCGTGCACGCACCAATTCTGTACCGAGCAGCGTTTCACACCCGGGCCGTTGGCGCGCCGTCACCCTGCGCTGTAGCCTGCGTCATGGCCACGCGCCCTCCAGGAATCGACTCCCGCATCGCGGAGGCGTTGCGAGACACTCTCGGTCCGACCGGCCTCATCACGCACCCGGAGCGCCTCCTCGCCTACAGATCCGACGCGCTCACCACCATCCGCGGCCGGCCGTTGGCCGTGGCGCTCCCCGCCGATCGCGCACAGCTGGTGGCCACCGTGGAGCTTCTCTACCGTCACCGCATCCCCTTCGTTCCGCGCGGAGCCGGCACCGGGCTGGCAGGTGGGGCCGTGGCGCAGGACACGGTGATCGTCTCCACCGCACGGCTCGACCGGATTATCGCGATCGAGCCGGAGGAGCGCCGTGCCATCGTCGAACCCGGCGCCATCACGGCCGAGATCGACGCGGCCGCCGCGCCGCACGGTCTCCGCTTTCTCCCCGATCCCGGTAGTGCGACGGCGTGCACGATCGGCGGCAACGTGGCCCAGAACGCGGGGGGGCCGCACTGCCTCAAGCACGGGGTGACCACCGACCACGTGGCCGAACTCCAGGTGGTCCTGCCGGACGCCACCGTCGTAACCCTCGACCGGGGCGAAGAGGGCGGTCTGGATCTGGCCGGTCTCTTCATCGGCGCCGAGGGGACGCTCGGAATCGTGAGCTCGATCGTCCTTCGATTGGTGGCGCGTCCCCCGGCCGTGCGCACTATCCTTGCCCTCTTCGACTCGCTTCAGGAGGCGGGACACGCGGTGAACGACGTGTTTCGAGCCGGCGTGATCCCGGTCGCCCTCGAGCTCATCGACGCGGCGACTATCCGGGTGGTCGAGCAGTCGGTATTCGCGGCCGGTCTGCCCACCGATGTTGCGGCGGCGTTGATCGTCGAATGCGAAGGGTACGAGACACAGACCGATGCCGAGCTGAGGGTCGTGGAGGAAGCGGTGCGGGGTGCGGGAGCGCGGGAGGTGCGCCATGCCGGGGATGAGGGGGCTCGGGCGCGTCTGTGGCAGGCGAGGAAGAAGGCGTACGGAGCGCTGGGGCGGCTGGCGCCGGATGTCCTGGTGCAGGACGCCGTGGTGCCGCGGACGGAACTCCCCGGCCTGCTGCCGGCGATCGAAGCTGTGGCGCGAGCCCACGGCGTCGAGCTCGCCAACTTCTTCCACGCCGGGGATGGAAACCTGCACCCCAATCTCCTGTTCGACGCCGGCGATGCGGATCAGGTGCGCGCGGTGGAAGCGGCCAGCGGCGAGATCATGCGCCTGTGCGTCGAGGCCGGGGGGACGATCACTGGTGAGCACGGCGTCGGCCTCGACAAGAAGCGCTACATGCCGCTCGTGTTCGGCGAAGCGGAGCTCGACGCGATGCGCCGGATCAAGGGGGCTCTCGATCCGGCCGGACTATGCAATCCGGGCAAGCTGCTTCCCGCCGCATGAGGTGGACGGAACCGTCCGACGGGGCTGCGATCGCGGAGGCTCTGCAGAGGTCGCCGTCCGACCGCCCCGTTTTCTTCACCGGTCGCGGTGGGGCTGCCAACGAGGAAGAAGATACCACGCCGGAGCGGAGCGGAATCGACCCCGGGCTGCGACGGCTCGAGGGCATGGGGCTGTCCACCGCCCGGCTCGATGCGGTGATCGAGCATCGGCCGGACGACCTCACCATCCGCGTCGGCGCCGGGGTCCGGATGCAGGCGCTGCACCTCTATCTGGCCGAACGCGGGCAGTGGATCCCGGTGGACGACCTCGCGCTGGGACGATCGGTCGGCGGTTGGGTGGCCGCGGGCAGCTCCGGCGCCTTCGACTCTGCGTACGGAGGGGTCCGTCGCCACCTGCTCGCCTGCGAGGTGGTGTCGAGGAAGGGCCGTCCAACGCGATGGGGACGCCCGGTGATGAAGAATGTGGCCGGGTACGACCTGCCGAAGGTGATCACCGGAGGGCGCGGCCGGACGGGCGTGATCACCGAGGCGACGATTCGGGTGTGGCCGCTGCCCGTCGAGCGCCGCGTGTACATGCTCCGGGTTGAAGACAGTGCGGGCGTCCGCGCGTCGAACGAGCTCGACAGCCGCGCGCGCGGGCTCGACACCAAACTCGAGCGCGTGGCGGGCGACCTCGCATGCGTCTCACCGGTTGACGGGTTCGAGCCCGATTTCGTGACCTGGACGGCCGCTGGAGGCCGCCGGAGCCGTCTGTCCGTCGGGTTGTGCGGCTCTCCGCCATCGGTCGAGGCGCGTCGGGAGCGGCTCGCGGCGTGGGTCGAGAACAGCGGGTACGAGCTGTCGGTGGTTGAGGAGCAGCCGAACGCGCTTCCTCCCGCCTCCTCGGCGCGGACGGCGCGCCTGCGGCCCCTTTCCACCCGCTCCGTGCGGCTCGCGTCGGAGTCCGTCCGGTACGGAGAACTCATCGCGCACGCGCGGCACACCCTCGATCGTCACGCCGTGAAAGGGTATCGATTGGCCGGCTATCCGTTGGGCGCCACTCTGTACTGCGATTACGAGCTCGACCCACACGCCGCCGAGCCGACCACGGACGCGTATCGGCTGCTCACCGACCTGCTCTCGACCCCGTTCCGCACCCGTGCCTGCGTGGAGCGCGGCGGCCCCGTCGAGCACGAACTCATCGACGGCCGGCGACCAGCCGGCGTCCGGGCCCTCGAGGAACGGGTAGTCGCCGCCCTGGACGGTGGCAGACGCGAATGGGCGGCGGATTTCCTGTGAGCGCTTCACCGTGACGACGACGGGGTTTCGCTCGTCCTGTCACCGGGTGAGGAGAGGTATTCCACGGTCGCGTGATCGCTTCGTAAATGGCGCCCTTCCAACTATATTGGGAGACTTCGGGCGGGCCGGTGGCCGAGTCCAGGTGCTCGGTGCCGCGCGCGCGATGCATCCCCGAGCGACCGGGTGCCGATGAGGCGGACTCAGGCCGGAGCCCTCTGTGTGCTGGCGGTGACCGGCTTCGTGCTGAGCGCGCCGCCCCGGCTCGAGGCGCAAAGCGGCGCCAAGCCCGCCGTGGTGCCGAAATCCGAGGCGTATCTGCACGGTGCCTCGGACGAGGTTCCACGCGAGCTGCATCGCTGGGAGACCTACCCGAACGGCCAGCGAACCGTCCGTCTCTACGTGGCACCGCTCCCGACCGGCTACGACGCCGCCTTTGCCGAGGTGGCGGTCGAGGCGCTTCGCGACTGGACCGAAGGCGCGGGCATTGCGCTCAGGGTCGCGGTGGTGACCGACACGGCGGTGGCGGACGTGGAGATATCGTGGGTCGGCCGCTTCGCGGACCGGCGGGCGGGCGTTGCGGCGTGGGCGACCGATGAGAACGGCTGGATCGACTTCGCGACGGTCGAGTTCGCGCTCCACGATGCGGATGGCTTCCGCATCAGCCGCGATTTCTTCCGGACCGTCGCCCTCCACGAGGCGGGCCACCTTCTGGGTCTTCCGCACAGCGACGATCCCCGAGACGCAATGCACCCTGGGAGCATCAACGCCACCCTGTCCGAGCGCGACCGAAGATCGCTGCGGCGACTCTATTCGCTCGCGCCCTGGTCTCGGCTCGAGATCGACGCCCTCGATTGACTGTCCGGCGGCTCCCGCGCGCATTTCTGCTCAACCGATGAAGATCTACACCCGCACCGGCGACCGGGGCGACACGACCCTGTTCGGTGGCGAGCGCGTCCGAAAGACGGATCCGCGGGTCGAGGCGTTCGGCGCGGTCGATGAGTTGAACGCGACCCTCGGTCTGGTGCGGGCGCTCGATACCGATGGCTTGATCGAGGCGGGTCGGCTGGACGCGGTTCAGGGCGATCTGTTCACCATCGGTGCTCGACTGGCGGCCGCCGATCCGGAATCGGCCGCCAGCAAGGGGATCATTCCGTCGCTCGCCCGCGAGCGGATTGCCGAGCTTGAGGGATGGATCGATTCCCTCGAGTCCGGATTGCAGCCCCTCGACGCCTTCATCCTCCCCGGCGGGACGCGACTGGGCGCTCAGCTGCACGTGTGTCGAACCGTATGTCGCCGCGCGGAGCGCGCCATCGCGCGCGTGGCGGGGGAGCAGAAGGCCCTCGAGGAGGGGGTGCTTCCGTACATGAACCGTCTGTCCGACCTCCTGTTCACCCTCGCCCGGCACTGCAACGCGGCACACGGCCGGCCCGAACGCTCCTGGCGGCCGGTGCGGAATCGGGAGGAGCCCGATGACTGAGCTGAGCGGCGGTCGCAGCGGCGAGACGCGTCTCGAAGGTCTGCTGGCAGACAGCCTTCCCGAGGTCTCCGCCGAGCTCGACTTCGAGGGCGAGCAGGACCGGACCGCGGTGCGGGACTTTGTCACCGCCTTGGTGAAGGCCGTGCGTGTGGCACAGATCTACGTGACCGCCAATCCGCTCGTCGGACGGTTCAAGGACGACGCGGCGGCTCGGCTCGGGACGGTGCTCGACCGCATGTCCGGTCTCACCCTCAACGTCGATGAGGGGTGCCTGAACTGGAGCCGACAGACGGTCTACGAGGAGATGATCGGCGACGAGAACCTGGCCTTCCGGCTGTTCAAGGACGGGATCCGGAGCGTCTCGTTCCTTCCCGGGTCCCCGGCGGCCGAGGTGTTCGAGTTCGTGAACCTGCTACAGCATTGCATGAGCGAGGGCCGGGACGAGGACATTCTGTCCCTGTTCTGGCGTCGCGATTTCGTCCACATCCAGGTCGAATACGTCAACCTCATCGCCGAGATGGACGAGTCGGCTATCCCGCGACCGAACCCGGACGCGGGGGTCGGCGAGACGATCGAGGACACCTCCGAGATCGACGAGGTCAAGACGCAGACGATCGGCGAGCTGAGGGATGAGGGTGATATCGCGCCGTTCGTGCTGACCGAGGCGGATTGGCGGTATCTGCGCTCGGAGTTGAAGCGCGAATGGGAGCGGCCGCTGACGCGTGATGTAACGCTCGCGCTCCTCGACCAGTTCGAGATGCGGGATCACGAACGGCGCTCGCAGGTGGTCGAGATCCTGCGCGGGATGCTGCCGCGGCTCATGCGCGATCGAGACTACAGCAACGTGGCGTTGATCCTCACCGAACTGCAGCTGCTGGCCAATCGCACCGGAGAGACGGAGACGCAGGAGCTCGTCGCCCAGCTCCTCCACGACATCAGTGGCTCGCTGGCGGAGCTGGTGAGCGCCGCCGCACCCGCCCTCGATCGCCCCGAGCCGGAGGACCTTCGCGCCCTCCTCGACGCGCTTCAGGAGGAAGCCATCCCGACTCTGGTCAGCGGCCTGCCCCGCATGGCGGACAAGGAGACGCGGGAGCAGCTTTCCCGCGCCCTCGACCGGCTGGTCGCCGCCAACCCGCAGCAGATCCGACTGCTGCTGCGGGCCGAGGACCCGACGGTGGCGGCCGAGGCCACCCGGATCGTCGTGCGGCTGGGCGTGGAGGAGGCAACCGCCGACGTGATGATGCTTCTCGACCGACCCGATCGTGACGCGCGGCTGGCGGCGCTCTCCGCCCTCGAGGCATTGAACTACAAGGGAAGCAGCGAGCGCTTGCTGGAGCTGCTCGAGGATGCAGACGTGAAGGTCCGCTTTGCCGCCGCGCGGGCGATCGCGGGAATGAAGCCACACGGCGCCCGCGAGCACCTCGAGGAGCTGATCGACGACGGGGACCTCAGGGATCGTGATCAGAACGAGCAGCTCGCCTTCTTCAAGGCCTACGCCCAGGTGGCGGCCTGGCTTTCCAGCGTCATCGCGCTGGTGTCGATGGTGTT
>CAZJXR010000057.1:0-14458 GCA_964550085.1 uncultured Gemmatimonadota bacterium | reverse complement strand
TGGCGGGCCCAGACGGTATCCCGATGCTGGCGGACATTCTCAACGGAAAGTCCATGTTTCGGCGTCAGCCTCACTCGCTTCGTGCTACCGCGGCACGCGCTCTCGGCCTCATCCCCGGCCCGGAGGCGGAGGAGGAGTTGCGCAGGGCGGCCAACGACAAGAACGTCGCGGTGCGGAGCGCGGTGAGCGCCGCGCTTCGCGCTCGCTCCGAGCTGGGCAAAGGCACATGATCGATCCAGCTCGGAATGCTTCGCCGCCACCCGTACGCGAGGACGCCGAAGACCAAAGCCGGGGCAATGCTCTACTCGCATCCCTGCTCGGCGCCATTCGCACGCTGCAGCTGTATCCGGCCGGCAACCAGACCGCCGATGCGGCGCTGGCGGAGCTCGAGGCACGAGTGCGCGAGATAGTTCGCGGCGAGGGCGGGCTGAGCATCTGGGTGGCCGGCAGCTTCTTCTTCGTCAACGACCTTCGCCTCCGTCTCGATCGGGCCGACCATCAGAACTTCGCCGTCCTCCGCCAGACTCTCGGGACGCACGGAGTGGGCCGAATCGACGTCAGCCCCGGGGCCGAACGCGCCGAGTGGTTGGCCTTCGTCGGCCTGCTGGGCGAGACGGGGAGCGATGATCACGATCCGCTCGAGCGTTTCGAGCGGCGGATGCGGGAGTCCAACATCGAGCTCATCGACGTCGGCCCCCCGGCGGCCCTGTTTCAGGACATGCCGGAGGACGTCGAACAGCGTGAGTCGGCCCGACGCACGTACGTCCAGTCCGTCAACGTGATGCGCGACACGATGGGCGGCGCCGTGCTCGGGCAACCCACCGCGGCCCGCCGCGCCAAGCGAGCGATCCTCGGGATCGTCGATGAGGTGCTACAGGACAAGGCGTCGATGCTCGGCATGACTACGATGCGCGACTACGACGACCACACCTTCGTGCACTCGGTGAACGTGGCGATCCTGTCGATCGCGCTCGGCGAGACGCTCGAGATGAACAAGCCCCAACTGTTCGATCTGGGGTTCTGTGCCCTGTTTCACGATATCGGCAAGCTGCTCATCCCCAGCAGCCTGCTGAACAAGACCGGGTGGCTGAACGATCAGGAGTGGCAGCAGATGAGCCACCACCCCGAGTACGGGTTGCTCATGTTGTTCGATGTCGAGGGCTTCGCCGAGCCGCCCTATCGTGCCATGCTGACCGCCTACGAGCACCACATGAAGACCGACCTGTCCGGGTATCCGAGGGTGATCCGGGGTCGCCAGATGAGCTATTTTGCGAAGATCATCGCGATCGCCGAGGCGTACGACGCGGCGATCTCGGGTCGGGCAAGCGGGTTCGTGCCCTGCACGCCCGACGAGGCGATCCGGCAGCTGTGGGAGACGGCGACGCAGGGGTTCGACAGGGTCGTCGTCAAGGCCTTCATCAACATGATGGGGATCTATCCGGTAGGAACGACTGTGGTGCTCGACGACGGCACGATCGCGCTGGTGGTCGGACGTAATCCGGATGAGCGCGCCATTCATCGGCCGCTGGTGAAAGTGGTGGTGAATGGCGATGGAGTGAAGCTCGGCGACTCCGGCCCGGTGATCGATCTCATGGAGGCCGACCCGACCGGCGATCCGAAGTACTTCGTCGCCCGCACGACGGATCCCGCCCGCTACGGGCTCAAGACGAGCGACTACATCGCATGATGTCTGTCCCACATGGCGCGAATTCAGTCTCTCACCGTATGACTTCCATCGGTCGATGACCCGGGGCCCCGCCCCGCAAGCAGTCCCGTTTCGGCTCGAGCCCCGGCCCGGCGACCTGGTCCGGGGGGACGTGTGGACGCCCGCTCGCCGGAGCGCGTCGGGAACCGCGATCGTCGTCTGCCACGGCTTCAAGGGTTTCAAGGACTGGGGGTTCTTCCCCTACCTGTCGTCCGAGCTCGTCCGCCGCACCGGGCTGTCGACCGTCAGCTTCAACTTCAGCGGCTGCGGTGTCGGCGATGACTACGAGACCTTCGAAGAGCTCGACAAGTTCGGCCACAACACGTTCAGTCTCGAGGTGGCCGACCTGGCCGCGGTGCTGGACGGCCTGAAAGCCGGCGCGCTCGGGCAGCTGACACTGCCTCCCGTCGACCGCTTCGGCCTGTTCGGGCACAGCCGCGGGGGAGCGACAGCTCTGCTCACCGCGGCGGCGCGCCCCGCAGTGCGGGCCGTGGTCACCTGGGCCTCGATCTCCTCCGTCGCCATGTACGAGCAGGCGTACGCGGATGCGTGGGATTCGGCCGGCGTGGCGATCATCCGCAACGCGCGGACCGGACAGGACATGCCCTTGTACCGGGATGTGCTCGATGACATCCGGGCCAACCGCGCGGCGCTCGACGTCCTCGCGGCGACCGCGTCCCTTCGTGTACCTTACCTCATCGTTCATGGCACCGAAGACGAGAGCGTGCCGCCCGACCACGCGCACGCGTTGCAGGAAGCGTCGGGCTCGCACGGAGAGCTGGTGTGGATCGAAGGAGGGAGTCACACGATGAACTCGGCGCACCCCTTTCCCGGAACCAACGAGGTGCTCGAGGCGGCGATCGAACGCACCGCCAGTCACTTCGCCGCCTGTCTGGGAGAGCGGGCCGGAGGGTGAGCGGCATACGCGGTGCGTGCATCGTTCTGGCGTGCCTCGCGAGCACCGCTTGCTGGATCGAGGAGGTGCCCGAGGCCGAGCGCCGCGAGCGTTCGGTCGAGGGCATCCGGCTGGCCGTCGCGGACATGCTCGCGGGGTCCGCCGACGCCTGGAACGACGGCGACCTGGACGGCTTCATGGACGACTACGCCCGGTCGGCCTCGACCACTTACATCGGCGGCCCCGGCCTGGTCGAAGGCTACGAGGCGATCCGTGACCGCTACGCCCCGGCGTTCACGCCGGGAGCGCCGCGTGACAGCCTGCGCTTCGAGGGGCTGCGGGTGCGGCGATTGGGCGCCACGCTGGCGCTCGCGACCGCCCGCTACGTCCTCTACAACTCCGACGGCGCCACCACCGCGTCCGGCCCCTTCACCCTCGTCCTCCGCAAGGAGGGACGGGAGTGGCGAATCACCCACGATCACAGCTCTTCCGACCCCCCTCCCGACGCGGATTGACCGCGGCCCGGCGCCGATGCCCTCCCTGGCGACGAGCGACGATCTCCTGCGCGCCTGCGTGCACTGTGGCTTCTGCCTTTCGGTGTGCCCGACCTATCGCGTGCTCGGCGAGGAGAACGATTCGCCTCGCGGTCGCCTGTTTCTCATGCGAGCGGTGGCGGAGGGACAGCTCGAGGTGGGCGACGCGTTCCAGCTCCACATCGACCGCTGCCTGGGGTGTCTGGCCTGCGAGCCGGCCTGCCCGGCCGGAGTGCAGTACGGGACGCTGCTCGAGGCGGCGCGGGCGGACCTCGCCGGCCGCGGCAGAGGTCCCGGCCGGGTCGGACGCATGCTGCTCGGATTGCTGGCGTCGGACCGCTGGCGCCCGCTGGTTCTCGCCGCGGCTCGCCTCCTCCGTGCCACTCGCCTCCCGACCCTGGCCGGCAAGCTGCTGCGGGGGCCGGCCGGGCTTCCGGCCCGCCTGCTGAGCGCGACGGCCCCCGCGCCGTTCCCCGCACCGGGCCCGCGGGCGGGTCTCGCATCCGCCGGCGCTCCTTTTCCGCGGCCCGACCTTGGGGACCGCGAGCCGCGCCACGCCAGCGGATTCCGCCGCGAAACCGGGGAAGGCGATCATGGCAGCCGATTCGACACACGGCCGTCGTACGCGCTCCTCGAAGGATGCGTCATGCGCGGGCTGTTCGGCCACGTGCACGCCGCCTCCAGGCGGACGCTGGCGGCCGGCGGGTACCGCGAGATCGAGGCGCCCGGGCAGAGCTGCTGCGGCGCCCTCCACGCCCACGCGGGCGACATGACGACCGCACGCCGACTGGCGCGCCGGAACATTGCGGCGTTCGAGACCGCGGAGGCGGACTGGGTGGCGGTGGATTCGGCCGGCTGCGGCCAGGCGCTTCGGGAGTATCCGCGCTGGTTGGAGGCGGAGCCGGAATGGGCGCCGCGAGCACTGCGCCTGAGTAGCCGGAGCCGCGACGTCACCGAGCTTCTCGTCGAAGCGCCGCGGCCGATCCGTGGGCAACTGTCCGGCCGGGTGGGCTACGATGCCCCCTGCCACCTGACGCACGGTCAGGGCGTTCGGGAGTCGCCCCTGCGGCTTCTCGCCACCATCGACCAACTCGACGCGATGCCGCTTCCCTCGGCCGAGCGGTGTTGCGGCGGCGCCGGCCTGTACAACCTGAACCGGCCCCGGCTGTCAGCCGATGTGCTGTCGCCGAAGCTGGCGGAGATCCGCGCCGCGAAGCTGGACTGGGTGGCGACCGGGAACCCGGGGTGCATCATGCAGATCGGCGCGGGACTGACGGGCGACAGGCTCGCACCCAAGGTGGTGCATCCGGTGGAGCTGCTCGACCGGGCGTTGAGTCCGTCGAGGAGTCGGCGAACGTGGAGCTGAAGGGGCGAACGGCGGTGGTGACCGGCGGCAGCATTGGGATCGGTGCCGCGGTCGCCGCCCGTCTGGCCCGCCTCGACTGCCGGGTCGCGATCTGTGCCCGAACCGAGAAGCGGCTGAATCGGACGGCGGCCGAGCTGCGGACCGAGGGTCACGAGGTCGTCGCCTTCCCGTGTGATGTGTCACGGGAGGACTCGGTCGAAGAGTTCGCGGCCCACGTGCTCGCCGCCCTCGGGCCGGCCGACATCCTGGTGAACAATGCCGGCATCGGAATCTTCGGCTACATCGGGGATCTGAGCGCCGACGACTTTGACGCCGTGTTCGGCGCCAACGTGCGGGGCCTGTTTCTGTGCACCCGGGCGTTCGTCCCCGACATGATCCGCCGCCAGGACGGAGTCATCGTCAACATCGCTTCGCTGGCCGGGAAGAACGCCTTCAAGCAGGGCACGGTGTACGCGGCATCGAAGCACGCCGTGATCGGGATGTCCCGCTGCCTGATGCTGGAGCTCCGCGAGCACAATATCCGTGTGCTCACTGTGTGCCCCGGTTCAGTCGATACGGCTTTCTTCGACCGCGGAGGCCACGTCCAACCAGACCGCGCCCGCATCCTCCGGCCCTCGGACGTGGCGCAGTTGATCGTATCGGCCATCGAGCTTTCCGACCGGGGCACGGTAAGCGAGATCGACATCCGACCCACCAACCCCTAGCAGGTCGCGGGGCCTCCGGCGATGAAAGAGTTCGACTACCTGATCGTCGGTGCCGGACTCGCGGCCGCCTCGGCAGTGGACGGAATCCGGTCACGGGACGCCGATGGGACCATCCTGCTGCTCGGCGAGGAGGAAGAGCCGCCGTACCACCGGCCTCCACTGTCCAAACAGTACATCCAGATACCTGATACCCCTCGCGCGCTGCTGCACGTCAAGCCCGAGGGTTGGATCGTGGATGAAGGACGAGCGCAGGTCGAGCTCGGACAGCGAGTCCTGTCGCTCGACTCCCGGCAGCGCACCGTCATCACCGCGCGGGGCAACGACTACCGAGCCGAGAAGCTTCTGCTCGCCACCGGCGGGCGACCGCGCGAGCTGACCGTCCCGGGTGCCGACCTGGCCGGAATCCACACCCTGCGCCGGGTCGAGGACGCGGAGACGATTCGAACCGCCGCCATCGCGGCCGATCGGGTCGCCCTTATCGGAGCGGGCTTCATCGGTATGGAGCTGGCTGCGTCGCTGCGCCGATTCGACCTCCGGCCGGTGGTGGTCGAGCGGCTGGATCGCGTGTGGGCCAACCTGTTGCCCTCCGAGCTCTCGGTCCCCGTACAGGACTACTTCGAGCAGCGAGGGGTCGAGTTTCGGCTCGGCACCGGCGTGCGGGCGTTCACGGGGCGCGGGGAGCTCGACGGGATCGAGTTGACAGACGGCTCGAAGCTCGAGTGCCAGCTGGCGATCATCGGCGTCGGCATCGCGCCGAATCAGGAACTGGCGCAGGCTGCGGGTCTCGCCGTCGATGACGGGATCGTGGTGGACGCCTTCGGTGAGACCAGCCACGCCCACATCTACGCAACCGGTGACGCGGCGCGCTTCCCCGATCCGCTGTTCGGCGACAGCTGCCGAATCGAGCACTGGGACCACGCCCGCACCCACGGCCGGCTGGTGGGCGCGAACATGGCGGGAGGGCGAGCGGCGTACGACCACCTCTCGTACTTCTTCTCCGACGTGTTCGAGCTTAGCCTCAACGCCATCGGTCGGACGGCGGGAGCAGAGGTCGTCATCGCGCGCGGCAGCCTCGGCTCCGACCCGATGTCCATCTTCTGCTCCGCCGCGGGCAGGCTGTGCGGGATCATCCTCATCAACGCCGCCGGTGAGCTCGATGCGGCTCGCGAGCTTCTCCGGACGCGCCCCGCCTTGGCCGACATCGCCACCGCGCTGGCCGATCCTCGGGTGGAACTCGGGGACGTGCTCGGATAGCTTCAAGCCATCGCCCTCGAGGGGACACCCCGGGGGCAAACGGCATCAAGAACGGTTGAGTGACTGGAGAACAGAGAGAGACCGATGAAGGACCGAGAGCAGGACCGTTCGGACACATCGCCGCAACCGACGCCCGAGGCGGCGGTCGAGGAAGCCGCTGGATCGGCCTCCGGGGCCGGCGACGATGTCGCCGAGCAGGTACGACACTCGCTCCGCAGCGTGACCGACCCGGAGATCGGCATCAACATCGTGGACCTTGGCCTCGTGTACGACATCGACGTGTCCGACCGCACCGCGCGGGTGACCATGACGCTCACCAGCCCGGGCTGTCCGGCCGGCGCCGCCATCATGGCCGGCGTCCAGCACGCGGCCGAGACGGTCGAGGGAGTCGAGGCAGCCGAGGTCAACCTCGTGTGGAAGCCGTTCTGGACCCCCGAGCGCATCGATCCGAAGGTGCGAGCGACGCTCGGCTTCTGACCCCGGCCCCCGCCCGATGAACGGGCGATGACGCGCCCTCCGATCCTTCCCCGGTCACACCGAGGAAGGGGTGTGGCGCGACCTGTCCAACAGGAGCAGTGACGACGCGGCCCCGGGCGCAGCACCGCGGAGACACTCTCGTGCCCGCCCCACACCTTTCTCGCCCCGAGTCGCGCGCTTTCCCGCCCCGAGTCGCGGGCTTTCCCCGCCGCCTGGCGCAGCGGGAACACCCCTCTCGACCCCGGGTTTAACGGTTCCGGTCGACGGCCGCGGACGGTGGAATCGCGACCCGGAGCCGACGGCGCATCGACCTCCGGCTCACCAGACTGCCCGACCTGGACCCGATACGAGGGGTGCCTATGCGTTTCAGTCGTCAGATCTTCAACATCTCCGTCCTCCTCCCGGCCACCCTTGCTCTCGCCTGTTCCGACTCCGCACCGACCGGGCCCGATCCGGCAGCGGAACGGCTCGAGTTCACGCCGAACGCCGTCGCCCTCGGCGCCGGGCGCGAAGCCGTCGTCGAGCTGCAAAACACGGGTACGGTGGCGGTGGGACCGATCGACCTCGTTCCGAGCCCGGTTCGGAACGGCGGTGGCCTGGACCAGGTCGGCTCCCGACTCACCGTCGTGCCGGCGAGCGTTCCGACACTGAACCCGGGCGCGGTCCGCTCGATCACGCTGGCCGTCCAAGCGGGCGACCTGGTCGAGGACAGCTACAGCGCCACTCTGTTCGCGGCGCTGGACGGCGTGGCGGTGACCTCGCTGTCGGTGTCGTTCCGAGTGACGGCGACGCCCGGACCTCCAACCCCGGTCGCGTCGGTCGCCATCACCTCGGCCCCGGCGTCGGCACGTCAGGGCGAGGTGCAGCAGCTCACGGCCGAGGCGCGCGACTCCGCCGGCGCCGTGATCGCCGGGGCTTCGCTCGACTGGTCCGTATCGCCGCTCAACGCGGGTCTGCTGACCGCCGAAGGCAAGTTCGTCGGCTACGTGGCCGGCAGCGTCGAAGTGACCGTCAGCGCCGGAGGCGCGAGCGACACGGCGCAGGTCACCATCACCCCGCGCGGCGCGCCCGCCGGGAGTTTCAGCGTGGCGGGCCAGGGAGTGGTGGGCGAGCGCTTTACCTCCGACCTGTGGGCGCACGGGAACGTGCTCCTCACCGGCACCTGGGGCGGCCGGACCGTCGGCAGCCAGACCACCGTCACCGGCCAGACCAACTTCGGAAACGTCGTCAAGGTGTGGGACATCAGCAGTCCCAACGCTCCACTGCTGGTGGATTCGGTGGTGGTGAGTGCGGGCACGGTAAATGATGTGAAGATCGCCAGCGACGGATCGCTCGCCGTGCTCACTCACGAAGGATCGAATCCCAACGGTATCACCCTGCTCGACATGAGCGTGCCGACGCACCCGACGATCATCACACGGTTCACCAGCCTCCTCGAACCTGGAGTGCACAACGTGTGGATCGAGGACGGGCACGTGTACATCTCCGACAGCCAGACGAACAGCTTCCGGGTGATCGACGTCGCCGATCCGCACAACCCGCAGATCGTTGCCCAGCAGAACTTCGGGCTCGGTCCGGCCCCGGCGCTGCACGACGTCTACGTGCGAGACGGCCTCGCCTTTCTCTCCAACTGGACCGATGGCCTCATCATCGTCGACGTCGGCAACGGCGTGGCGAACGGATCCCCCGGCTCTCCGGTGGAGATTGGCCGCATCAGCTACAGCACCTACTCCGTCCACAACGCGTGGTACTGGCCGGCAGGCGAGTACGTTTTCGTCGGCGACGAGTTCTCGGCCCAGACCCTCGGCGCCGGGATCGTTCGGGTGATCGATGTCTCCGACCTCAGCCATCCGCGCGACGTAGCGACGATTCAGGTGTTCGGCGACTCGCCGCACAACTTCTGGCTCGACGAGGCGCGGCAGATTCTCTACACGGCCTGGTACGGCAACGGCGTATTTGCGTGGGATGTCAGCGGTGAGCTCCTGGGGCGGCTGGACTTGCAAGGTCGCGAGATCGCACACAGCCAGTACAACGGCGGCGGCGGGTGCGCCTTCGGCGGAGGATCGAATGCGACGTGCACCTGGGCACCGCAGCTCCACGCAGGGCGTCTGTACGTGTCGGACCTGAACTCCGGCCTCGTAGTCCTGCGGCCGAACTTCTGAGTCGCCGGATCCGACCGCTCGATCGCGCAGGCCGGCTCGACCGCGCCCGGCGGCCCGACCGTGCACGGCGGCTCGTCGCCGGGCTTCTGCTGTGGGTCGGCCTGCCGGCCTGCCCGGACGCCGATCAGGGTCCGCCGGGCCGCCTCTACATCACCTCGGGCTTCACCGACGAGGTGTTGCAGCTCGATCCGATTGGCGGAGCTCCGGTAGCGCGCGTCTCCCTCGACCGCCGACCCCACGACGTCGACGAGCCGCACGGGATCGCCATCGCGCCCGACGCCCGTCACTGGTATGCCACCGTCGCGCACGGCGAACCGAGCCTGTGGAAGTTCGAGTTGGCCGACAACCGTCTGGTCGGCCGCTTGGGGCTCGCCATGCCGGGCGCCGCGCGCATCGGCATCACGCCGGACAGCCGTCGCGCCTTCATACCCGACTACTTCCGCGGCAGCGGCGGCAAGGACAGTTACGTGAGCGTGGTGGAGCTTCACGACATGCGGCTCGTCGATCGACTGACCGTATGCCCGGGACCGCACGATGCGCAGGTCGATCCGAGCGGGCGCCGGGTGGCGATCGCCTGCTCCCTCGGCGACGAGGTGGTGGTGATCGACACCGAGTCGCTCGCCGAGGTCAACCGCTTCTCGGTCGACCCGGAGCCGGGGTCGGCCGGCCAGCCCCGCTTCAAGCCGATGAACCTGACCTGGTCTCGGGATGGGGAAACCCTCTTCGTGACCCTCCACCTGGTCGGCCAGGTACGGCTGTTCGGGATCGACGGCCGAAGGCTGGGAGCGGTCGAGGTCGGAGCCGGCCCGGCGCAGCTGGCACTGGCTCCGGATGGCCGAACGCTGGTGACCGCCAACCGGATGGATGGCTCGATTTCGATCGTCGACGTGGATCGGTTGGGCGAGCGGCAACGGGTCGCCGTCGACGGGCCGCATCCGCACGGGGTGACGATCGATCCGCGGGGGCGGACGGCCTTCGCCACCTATGAAGGGGACGTGCGCACGCCCGGCGGCGTGGTCGCCATCGACCTCGAATCCGGCCGCCTGATGTGGCAGACGGAGGCCGGAGCGTACACGTTGGGAGTCGTGTACGCGAACGCACCCGCGGTGCAATGAGCCGAACCGACCGGTTCACGATCGTCTACGATGGCCGCTGTGGTTTCTGCTGTGCCCTCGTCGCCCGGGTGCGAGGTCGGGATCGCCGCCGCCGCCTCGCCTTCGTCCCCTTTCAGGACGAGGAGGCGCTCGAGCCGACCGGCGTGAGTCGGGCGGAGGCGGCACAGGAGGTGTACCTCGTGGCGCCGGACGGAAGGCGCTGGTCGAACGGCGAGGCGGTGGCGCGGACGATCGCGCTGCTCCCGGCCGGCAGGCTGCTCGGAAAGGTCATGCAGCTCCCGCTCGCCCGTGGATTGGTGCGTCTCGGCTACCGCCTGGTGGCGCGAAATCGCACTGCCGTGTCGCGTCTCATCGGGCTCCGTTCCGAGGATGGCTGCGCCGAGCTGGCCGGTCGTTGAAGGCCCTAAAGGGCTTACGCGCGTGCGGCAATCAGCGACGGGCCAGGACGAATTGCCTTCACGGCTCGCACACCGCGGTCGCGGGTAGAACACGAACGCATATATGACCATGTTCTTCCGTCTCCTTCTTCTGTTCACCCTGGTGCCGCTGCTGGAGCTCTTTCTGCTCCTGCGGATCGGCGCGGCGATCGGCGTGCTGCCCACGGTCGGCATCGTGATCGGCACCGGCCTGCTCGGGGCGGGGCTGGCCCGCCGCGAGGGAGTCCGCGCCTGGACAGCGGTGCAAACGGAGCTGGAGGCCGGGAGGGTGCCGGCCGCCGAGCTGGTACACGGGCTCCTGGTGCTTATCGCCGGCGCGTTGCTGGTGACGCCCGGTGTAGTGACCGATGTGGTGGGCTTCGGACTGCTCGCCCGACCGATTCGGATCCGCCTCATCCGCTGGCTCCACCGCCGTTTCACGGGCAGGATTCAGGTCGGGGGCGTCGAGGTCGGGGCGCTGTCGGACGGCCCGTTCGGCTGGCCGGGCGCCCGCGGAGCCGGAGGCGACCCGCGGGAAGCCGGAGGCGACCGCGACCCGCCGGGAGCAGCGAGCGACGATGCGACCCGCCAGGGAGGGGCCGAGCGGCGAGCCAACGACAGCGCCCGGCCTGGACGCGTTATCGACATCTGACCCTTCGGGCGTCATCCTCAACCGATGAACATCATCGATATCTCCGTGCCCCTGGTCGGGGGCCTCGAGCCGTGGCCGGGCGACACGCCCTTCAGCTTCGACTTTGTGAGTCGCATGCGTGAGGGCGCGAGCTGTAACGTCGGCGTGCTGCGAAGCAGCCCTCACAACGGCACCCACGTCGATGCGCCGCGGCACGTGGTCGACGGGGCCACGGCCGCCGGCGCGCTACCGCTGGCCCCGTTCATCGGTCCTGCGGTGGTAGTCGATGCGGAGAAGACGGTGACCCAGCGCGGCGATCAGCTCGAGACGCTGATCGGGTGCGGAACGCGGGTGCTCCTCCGCTGGGGGCGGAAGGACCACGGCACCTTTCCCAGCGCCGTCCGCCCGGTGCCCGCGGGGTGGATCGAGGAGCTGGCGGCGCTCGACGTGCCTCTACTCGGGACCGATCAGCCGTCCGTGGATCCGGCCGACAGCCAGACCCTGGATGCGCACCACGCCTGCGTGCGGCACGGCATCCAGATCCTCGAGAACCTCGTCCTCTCGCACGTCGCGCCCGGCCGCTACGAGCTGGTGGCGTTCCCGCTGCGGCTCGCAGACGCCGATGCATCACCCGTGCGGGCCGTGCTGATCGAGCGCACGGCCGAGGCCAGCGACAGTGGTTGACGCGCAGAGAATCGTGAGCGACCTGACGGCCGCCCGGGATGCCGGCGCATCGCGGGACGAGCTTCTCCGGCAGGCCGTCGGGAAGATCGAGGCCGCCGACGACCGATTCGACTGGGTAGGGATCTATCTGCTCGACGGCGACGCGCTCGTTCTCCACAACTATGTCGGCCGCCCGACCGAACACACGCGCATCCCGGTCGGGGTTGGGGTGTGCGGCGCCGCGGTGGCGCAGGACCGCGACATCAACGTGGCCGACGTCCGCGCCGAGGAGAACTACCTGGCGTGCAGCCTGGAGACACGCTCGGAACTGGTGGTGTTGATCCGGTCGGCCGGGGGGACGATCCACGGCCAGCTCGACCTGGACTCCGACGAGCTCGCCGCCTTCACACCCGTGGACGAGGAGCGACTTCGTAACGTGGCAGACTGGCTCGCGACCCTGTTCCCCAACGCCTAGCGGGCCGCGGGTCCGCTCCCCGAGGGTTTAGGCCACCACCAGGAGCGCCGTTCCGTACATCACGATCAGTCCGAGGCCGAGGCCGGCCGCGTTCAGGGGAGACAGGAGACCGCCCTCCCACTGGCGGCTCATCATCTTCCACAGCTCGTACACCACCACCAGCATCGCCCCGGCGCCGACGGCCAGGAAGAAGGTGGCCGCGATCGGGCTGTAGGAGAAGCCACCGATCCAGGTTCCGAGGATGGTGGGCACGCCGGCCAGGGCGCCCATCGCCGCCAGCTGGTAGAGCCGTGGCCGGTGCGCCGCAACCGGGGCGACGATCGCCAGCCCCTCGGTCGTGTTGTGGATGGCGAAGCCGATCACCAGGAAGCTCCCGAGCGCGATCTCACCGAGGGCGAAAGCGGAGCCGATGGCCAGCCCCTCGCCCAGATTGTGGAGCCCGATGCCGAGAGCGACCAGGTAGGCGAGTCGCAGACCGTCCTTTGCCGGATCGACGCCCGGCCCCGTGCCGGAGCGTCGTCGGCCGTGCCCCAGCCCCAGGATGACCAGCACGGCGCCCAGTGAACCGAGCACGATCAGCCCCACGCCCTGGAACGCCTCCGGGACGGCGGCGCTCACCTCGAACGCTTCCGCCAGGGAGTCCGCCGCCAGGAAGATCAGCAGACCGGCCGTCAGGCTGAGGAAGAAGTGGAGCCAGCGGCGACTGATCTGTCGCAGATAGGGATACCAGAGCAACCCGATCAGCACCGGCACCACGCCGGCGTACATTCCGAGCAGCGCAAACACGCCGAGGTAGCGCGCGTTCGTCTGCGGACTGAGCGTAGCCACCTCGACTTCGTGCGCGAAGGTGAGCCCGGTCGAGGTGACCAGAACCACCTCGAGCGGCTCGCCCTCGACCCACGGATACGGAGCGCTTACCAGCGCCCGTCCGAGACGCGGAACGACCCGGTCGGGCTCCACGCTGTGCTGCCAGTACGCCTCATCGACCATCAGCTGGGCGATGGTCACCGGCTCCGGTCCGCCATTCACGACGTGCACCAGCATGCGCTCGGGAGCCGGGAAGCCCACCCGCTCGATGGTAAGCTCCTCGAGGGGCGGAAACGCCGTGCGAAGCACGGACGTCGGGTCCGCCTGCCGGAACAGGAAGACGAGGGCACCGAGCAGAACGACCGGCGTCAGCCCCAGCACCCAGCGACGGGCGCGCGTCGGCTGGCCGCCCTCTGCATCGGTGTCGCGGCGCGGCGCGCTGACGCCCGGCTCGGCCCGCTGTTCGGGGCGCCAGGCCCCCGGGGTTGCCGAGCGCTCCCGGCCCTCGCGCGCCGAGGGCTCGGGCGCCTTACGCGCCGCGGTTCGGCCGGGCTCGCTGCCCTCGGTGATCCGCTCGCGCTCAGCCATATTGGTACACCGGCACTCCGGCGTCTGCGGCCAGCTTCGGAACCGCGTCGAAGAAGCCCATCCATCCGAGCTCGGCGAACTCGCTCTGGTGGGCGTGGAACATGTGAAGGCCCGGGTTCTCGAGCGCGAACTCGAGGACATGACGTTCACCCTGACACAGCATGATCGTGTCGGTGAGTTCGTACCGCTCGGTATCGGTTCCCGTACGGTACACGCGGAACATGCCGGCGTGCAGGTGGAACGAGTTTACGAAGTCGAACTCGGTGATGTTGACGAGATAGACACGCACGGGGTCGCCGACACCGACCTGGATCGCGTGCTTCTGGTAGTAGAAGGCGGCCGTGTTGACGGCATACACCTCGTTCTCGGCATCAAAGTTCGTGTCGAACGAGTTCATGACCATCACCATCTCGCGCGCCGGCGACCGGCCGCCCGGCGGATCGACGATGAACACGCCGTACAGCCCCTTGTGAATGTGCCGCTTGAGCGGAATCGCGTGGCAGTGGTAGAGGTGGAGGCCGTATGGCTTCGCTTCGAACTCGTAGCTGAACTTTTCCCCCGGCCGGATGATCGGGCTGACGCCGTCCATCTCCGGCGGATGGGTGCCGTGAAAGTGGATGGTGTGCGGATGCGAACCGGCGTTGGTGAACCGTACACGGAGCAGATC